>JAZRLV010000001.1:0-12539 GCA_045646985.1 Clostridia bacterium
ATGCTTGCAAATGCCAAGCAGATTTTAATAAGCGAAATTGTAGTAGCAACCGGTGATGACCACGCCAATATAGAAGCACAGCTTGTGCAGATGGTTGATGAAGAATTAGCACAGTAAAATAACCATTATGGGGAAGTGGCAGTTTTTGTCTTAGAGCTTGCTCGTGGACAAAAAACTGCCACGTCCCCAATATTTGGGGGGGAATAACTATGTACAACGGAAAAACTGTAGCGGCGGTAATTGTTGCTGCCGGCAGCGGAACAAGAATGAAAAGGGATAAAATGCTTCTGCCCCTTTGCGGTGCGAGTGTTATTGCACGTACAACTGCTACTTTCATGCAGTGCGGCTTTTTTGACGAAATAATTATAGTAGCATCATCGGGAAATTTACTGCCATTTTCAGAAGAAATGAAAAAACACGGCATGGAAAAAGCCGTGCGTATTGTTAAAGGGGGCAGTACCCGCAGCGAAAGCTCCTTGTGCGGAATTATGGCGGCAGAGAGTGAGTATGTCATGATACATGACGGTGCAAGACCCCTTGTTACAAAGGATATTATAGAGCGCACTTTGAGCGAGTGTCTGCGCTATGGCGCAGCAGCAGCAGCGGTAGCGCCAAAGGATACCATAAAAAAGCTTGATAAAGACGGGCTTATTTGTGCCACCGTTCCGAGGGAGGGTACAGTGCTTATTCAGACGCCCCAGGCATTCGTGCGTGAAGAAATTAAAAAAGCGTACAGCATTGCAGATGCGGCAGAAACTGACGATTGCGCTGTTTTTGAAAAAACAGGGGCAAAAATTGCGATGGTTGATGGCAGTTATGAAAACATCAAGCTCACCACAAGTGAGGATTTGATAACAGCACAGGAAATTATATATAACAGAAACAATGAAAAGAGGAACCCGACGATGCGTATAGGAACAGGCTTTGACACCCACCGTTTGCAGAAGGGGCGTGACCTTGTAATAGGCGGTGTAAAAATACCCTATGAAAAAGGGCTGCTCGGACATAGCGATGCAGATGTGCTTGTGCATGCTGTAATAGATGCGCTTTTTGGTGCAGCGGCATTGGGCGATATAGGCACGCATTTTCCTGACACAGCAGAGGAATACAAAGGAATATCTAGTATATTGCTGCTTGAACGTGCTGCGAAAAAGGTACGCAGTGCAGGCTATGAAATAGGAAATATAGACACTACCATTATCGCACAAGCTCCGAAGATGGCACCTTATATTGAAGCTATGCAAAAAAATCTTGCCAATGCAATGGGCGTGGACGTATCAGATGTAAGTGTTAAAGCGAAATCTAATGAACATATGGGCTTTACAGGCAGGGGCGAAGGCATTGAAGCCCGTGCAGTGGCATTGCTCGTAAAACCTTGACAAATGAGTAATATTGCGATAAAATAAAAAAAGAATAGCCGCCCTCTGCCAAGGTCGGCTATCTAAAAATTTAGTCTACTAATGGCATAACCGTTTGAGGTCTTGCCTTTTTCTATTGTCATTATATATTGAAAATTTAGATTTGTCAATACAAATATAATAAATAAAATCCTCCTTTTTTGGAAAACATATGTAGGGGACATCTCCTGACATGTAGGGGCGTGCATTGCACGTCCGCAATATCAAAACAGGACCGTCCCCATTATATTAAAGGGGGATTTTTCTATGCGAGGAGTCATAAAAAAGACTGCCGCTGTTTTGCTTCTTGTTACAGCGATTTGTGTGGTTGGGCTTGGTGTAGGCGGAATATACAAAATGGTTAGGGATAATAAAGACTCAGATAAGAATGATTTAACAACGCAGCTGTCTGTAAAAAACAGCGATGCACCTATATCTCTCCCTGCACGTGAAGATATGCTTGAAGATGCGCTTAAAAGCGTTGTCGGAATATCCTGTGCAGATGTGGGAAGCAAGAACGGAGAAAATTCATGGTATATGGGCAGTGGTGTAATAGCTACCGATGACGGATATATCATAACTAACCACCATGTAATCGGCGCACGCCCCCAGAGGATAGTGGTGACTCTTCATAACGGAAAAACTATTGAGGGCAAAACCGTGTGGAGTGACAGTGCCCTTGACCTTGCTGTAGTAAAAATAGATGGCATGGGGTATAGCTTTTCGCAGCTTGGCGATGCAAAAGCGCTTCGTGTCGGGGAGAGTGTTGCCGCTATAGGAAACCCTCTTAGTATGCAGTTTGAACGTACCGTTACGGCAGGCATAGTAAGCGCCCTCGGCAGAAGCATCAGTGTAGAGAATGAGCAGGGCAAATCCTTTTATATGGAGGACCTTATCCAGACCGATGCATCAATAAACCCAGGAAACAGTGGCGGCCCCCTCCTTGATAAAAACGGAAAAGTGGTCGGTATCAATACCGTTAAAGTCAGCACAGCCGAGGGAATGGGTTTTGCCGTACCGATAAATGTATGCGTGCCCATTATTGAAAGGCTGCGCAGTGTCGGTCAGTTTAACACCCCTTATCTTGGACTTTACGCATACACCCCTGCGGCGGCACGCTATCTTGGGCAAGACGAAGATATCGAGAGGGGTCTTTTTGCGGCAAAGCTTGATACAAACGGACCTGCATTTGCGGCAGGCATCAGATATGGTGATATCATAACAGCCGTAAACGGAGAACAGGTAAACACCATGCTTGAACTTCGTGAACAGCTTTATAAGCGCCAAAGTGGGGAAACAATAACACTTGAATTTGTTCGTGATGGCTCTACCAGACGTATCAGTGTAATGCTTGGTAAAGTGCCTGAATAATTTAGTGCTATATATAATAAGGAAGAAACTCGTGCTCTGCACGAGTTTCTCGTAGGGGCGTGCATTGCACGTCCGTGCTTGACAATATCGAAAAATGGTGTATAATGGTAAGACCTCTTAACGGTGTTTACACCGGCGGTTATGCCATCATCTTCTTATGAGGAGGTGATAGCTTATGGATAAAGATTACATAATAACCTTTATGATAATTCTTATGCTTTTAGCATTAACCATAAAAAAATAACCGCCCCATCGACCAAATGTAGCGGTTATTTTTTAAAAATAATCATACTTTTGGCATAACCGTTTGAGGTCTTGCCTTTTTCTATTTATATTATATACCCGACAAACGCAAAAGTCAACCCCCGATATAGAAAATTCGAAATGTTAAATTCGTAGGGGCGTGCATAGCCCGTCCGTGCTTGACAAAAACGAAAAATGATGTATAATATAATACAAGGTAAGACTTAAAACAGTGTAAAAGCTGGGCGGTTATGCCATCATCTTCTTGTGAGGAGGTGATAGCTTATGGATAGTGAATACATAATATCTTTTATGTTGATACTGTTACTTTTAGTAATTTCCATAAAAAAATTACGCCCACGACCAAATGAAGCGTTATTTTTTATAAAACCTTTTATTTGGCATAACCGTTTGAGGTCTTGCCTTTTTCTATTTATATTATATATCGCCCCACGGAGTTTGTCAACCCCCGATATAGAAAATTCAAAATGTTAAATTCGTAGGGGCGTGCATAGCACGTCCGCCTGACCTCACCAAAAAAGGCTATATGATAGGAACAAACTCGCCTTTGCCGAGTTTGCGCCATCATTTCGAACTTCGAACTTCGCATTTCGCACTTCAAACTGTAATGTTACTGTCGCTAATATTACAAAATGCGACAGTAACATTACAGTTTGATTACAGTTGCAAAAAACCTATTGACGGTTTAAAATTTCGGTGCTATAATCGCAGTATAGTAAGACGGAAGTATTCTATGATGCTTCTATCTTCACGCTTTTGGTGAATTTGAAAGAGGTCGCCGAAAGTAAAAAACGAACTCTTTCAAAAAATATAATTTTATAGGAGGAAGAGATTATGACAAATCTCAAGAAGACACTCGCAGTTGTTCTTGCATTTGCTATGATTCTCAGCATGGGTGCTGTAAGCACATTTGCTGCATATTCAGATGTAACTGCTGGAACAGTAGTTTCTGAGGCTGTTGACATTCTTTCAGGTCTTAATATTCTTACAGGCTTTGAAGATGGTACATTCAAGCCCGAGGAAACTGTTACAAGAGCTCAGATGGCTGCTATCATCTGCCGTACACTCGGTTATGAGGATCAGGCACAGTCAAGCATGGGTTCTACAGTATTTAACGACGTTGCAGCTGATCACTGGGCATCAGGCTACATCAACGTAGCTCAGGCACAGCAGATCATCAACGGTTATGGCGACGGTAACTATGGTCCCGAGGATAAGGTTACTTACGAGCAGGCAGTTAAGATGATCGTTTCTGCTCTTGGTTATGACATTGCTGCAGCAGCAAAGGGCGGTTACCCCACAGGTTACCTTGCAATCGCTTCTGCTGAAGGTATCACAAAGAGCGCTAACGGTAAGGTAGGCGACGCTGCTTCAAGAGGAACTATCGCAGTTCTCGTTTACAACGCTCTTGAAGTTCGTCTTATGGATCAGAACAGCTGGTCAACAGATGGTACAGACACTTATGGTAAGGACAACAAGAACATCCTTACAAACTACCTTGACGTTGTTAAGGTTGAGGGTATTGTAACAGACAACGCTCTTACAGACGTTGCTGGTTACACATACCAGGCTGATGCTGAATCTAACGTAACAATCGATGGTTATGGTTGGATTTTTGATCAGTACAACACACAGGGTTACTCAGAATATAAGAAAGTTGCCCTTGGTTCTGTAGATGCACTTGACAATGATACAGAATTTGATGCAAGCCGTGTTGACGTAACTGGTCTTCTTGGTAAGTACGTTGTTGCTTACATTGGTGAAGATGAAGTTACAGGTAAGAACACTGTGTTTGCAATCGCTGAGAGCAAGAGCAAGAATGACTCTATCAAGATCAGCGCTACTCAGCTTGTAGAAGCTGGACAGAAGTATGATGTTGAACCTAACGTAATTGGTTACACAGAAGTTGGCGCAAGCAGAATTAAGGATCTTAAGCTTGCTGCTTCTGTAAAGGTTTATAAGAACTATGACGAAATTGCAGCAGTTAATACAACATCAGCTCTTAGAAGCAAACTTCCTAATGGCGGTATCGTAGAGTTCATTTCTAACAATGCTGACAGTGATATCGAATATATCGTTATCACAGCATATGATAAGGAAGCTGTAATCGAAAAGGTTGAGGAAGTTAACGGCGTATACAGATATGAAACATATACAGCTGCAAGCCTTGACAAGATTGATGTAGAAGACGAAGATAAGCTCTTCGTAGTTTACAAGGATGGCGTAGCTGCTACAGCTGCTGACCTCGCTGTAAACGACACAGTTTCTTGTGTTAAGGTTGCTAAAAACTTCTGGATTTACTATGCATCTTCTGCTACAGTAACAGGTGTTGTTGATGCTTACAGCACAGACGACGCTACTGTAACAATCGGTGGTACAGATTACGAAGTTACAAACGCATACTACTATGACCACGACAGCAACGCAGGTACTCCTGAAATTGCTAACGTTAAGAGACTTAGCGGTGAGGAAGGTATCTTCTTCCTTAACGTAGATGGTAAGATTGCTCATAACGAGACTGCTCCCACATCTGTTGGTAAGTATGCTCTTATTACAGCTCTTTACCAGGATACAAAAGTAGGCGCACCTGTTGACTTTATCACAGTTGTTCTTGCTGATGGTACTGTTGCTGAGTATGAACTCGACGACAATGCTGAACTTCAGGATTCTAACGGTGAAAACGGTGTAGATCTTAAGACAACTCTTTCTAAGACAGATGCTACTAAGGTTCTTTCTTACAATAGTGGTACAACATTTAGAGCAACTCCTGCTGATATAACATCTGCAGCTGCTAACAAGCTTCTTGTTAAGCTTACTGTAAATGGTAGCGGTAAGGTTACAAAGGCAAGAACTCTTGAAGGTACACCTGGTGTGGCTTCATCTGATAAGTATGATGAAACATCATTCTCAGTTGGTGGCGTTGACTTCCAGGAAGATGCAGTAATCTTCTCTGTAAAATCTCCTGTATCTCCCATCACTTACATTGATGCTGATGATGTTAAGGTTGGTACACTTGCAACATTCTTCGCTGACGAAGAAACATATACACTTCGTGCATATGAGGAAGATGGCGATTCTATCTTCGGCGCTGCTGTAGGTATGGATCTTGCTAAGGCTATCGCTGTTGACTCTTCTGTATTCGTTGTATCTTCTAAGAAGACAATCACATACAATGACGAGGAAGCATACGCTGTAACAGGTATGATGAACGGCGAAGATGTAGCTATCACAATTTATAACGAAGACAACAATACTATTATGACTGCTGCAGACAGCCTTGTAGCAGGTGACGTCATCCTTATTTCTGAGCCTGATGCAGAGGGCGTTGTAAGCGACATCCAGAAGCTTGTTGACTTTAATAAGTCTAATCCTTCAGCTGTAGCTCCTGTTGCAACAACAGGTGCTGTAGCTAACGATGAAATTGCAAGTGGTTATGGTTACCTTGTGAATGCTACAAACAGCAAGTTTGTTCTTGGTGGCACATACGCTGATGTAAAATATGATCACTTGGTAGATACTGATAGCGATTCAACTCCTGATACTGCTTTCATTGCCGATTGGGCGAATGATGCAAACGGTATCTCTTACAAGTCTGCTAACTATACTCTTGTTGACTTCTCAGAAAACAGCAAGACTCCTGAGCTTGTTGCTGAAACAGCAGGTAAGAGTCTCTTCGATACAGCATATGTAACATATGTATATGTACGTGTTGTTGATGATAAGATTGCTGATGTAGTTGTTTACAGAATGGGTGACAATGAACTCGCAGTTTCTGCTAACGAAGTAGGAGCTGGCGATTCAGAAATCACATTCACAGCAACAACAGGTGCTAGCGTTACAGTTCTTGATGCAGATACAGATGCAGCTGGTGTAACTTTGACACCTAACGGAAGCAAGGTTGATGTTACTGGTACAGCTCTTGCAGAAGGAGACGAAATCACTGTTGAAGTAAAAGTTCAGAAGACAGGTTATACAGATTTCGTAACAACTCTTGTTATTGAAGTTGTAGCTTAATCTTTGACTCTTATAAAATTAATAGTCAATTAAAAAAGGACAGTCCCGAAAGGGGCTGTTCTTTTTTGAACAGTTTGGGGACGGAACAGTTTGGGGACGTGTCACTTTCTGCTCTTTTTTGTTGACATACGACATATAAAGATATATAATACAGAAAAAGGGGTGTGTATATGGGAAGACAAGCAAGAAAAATAAGTAAAAGTGGACTATATCATATCGTTTTCAGAGGAATAAGCAGACAAAATATTTTTGAAGAAGAGGCAGACTACGAAAAAATAAGAGAAATAATTCAAAAGGTAAAAAGAGAAACAAAGATGGAGATATATGCATACTGCCTGATGAGCAATCACGTTCATATGTTTATAAAAGAGAATGCAGCGGGAGAAATATCAAAAATAATGACTAAAATACTAAGTCACTATGCAACGTGGTTTAATATAAAGTATTTAAGAAGTGGAACATTGTTCGGAAGTAGATATAAGAGTGAACCTGTGGAGGATGAGTGCTATTTTCTTAGCTTGGCAAGGTACATACATCAAAATCCCATGAAAGCAGGAATGGCTAATGCGGAAGATTATGAGTATAGCAGCTATAATGATTATATAAATAATAGGAAGAAAATAACTGACATTGATTTTTTGTTAAATTTATTAAGTTCCAAGAGAAGTAGGGCGATAGAAGCTTTTACCGATTTCCATAAAAACGAGGAAACTGAGGATTTCGAAATTATAAATACACAGGGAAAAAATTCAGCACAAATCAGAAGAATTATAATGAGTGAGATAGGTGGAAAAGAGCCTGAAAGCATTAAAGAATTACCAAAAGAAGAGAGAAATAAACTAATAAAAAAACTGGTTGATGAAATTGGAATTTCCAAAAGTGCACTGGAAAGAGCTACCGGTATTTCCCGAGGGGTAATCCTTAGAATAACAAAGCAAATGTAACAGAAAGTGCCACGTCCCCAAATTGAGCGCGTTTGTCGACAAAAAATGTACGTCCCCATTTGTTGACATTTGTTCGTTTTCCAAAAACAAAAAAGCCAACCAAAGTTGACTTTTCATCAAAGATGCTATATAATAGACACAAGGTAAGACTTCTTAACGGTGTTTTTCACCGGCGGTTATGCCACACTCCGAGAGGAGGTGGTTGTTATTCGATACATATTAAGGATATTATTTCTAATGATTGTATTACTGATAACATTTGCTATAAAAGCAGAATGACCGCCCTCGCCAAAGTTCGGTCATTCTAATATGAATTCGTTCTGAGGCATAACCGTTTGAGGTCTTGCCTTTTTCTATTTGTATTATATATCAGGATAAAGAAAAAGTCAACCCATATGTCAAATAAATCTGTAGTAACGAGAGAGTGAATGTTTACAAGAGAAATTGGGGATAAAAATTTCTTGACGAAAAGATGGTTATGTGTTACAATGATTAAGTAAAAGCGATGAAGGAAAGAGTAGCCTTAGATTGGGGTATACGAGAGAGGGGTGCATTTGCTGGAAGCACTCTATACGCCGCTTTGGTGAAGACCATTCCGGAGCTGTAGGGAGGAAACTAAGTATTCTCTATCGTGAGCCTGCGTAAATGGCGAAATGAGTGAAATTTAAGGTGGAACCGTGCAGGAGTCATCTGATAGACGAGCTACGTATGGTTTAAAAAGGGAAATTTCGCATAATACGGCAGAAAATTCTGCAAATATACGTCAGTATTATTTTTGAATTTTCTTTGTCTTATATCAAAATTTCTTCTTTTTAAACTCTCTGACCTTATATTTAGATAAATTTTATATGATTTCAATGCGGAGGACGAAGATAGGCTGACGCCTTTCGAGGACGACAAGTTGAAAGAATAAGAATTTATCAAATATAAGGCATATGCAGTTCGTCTCTCAGATGACTGTTATGCACCCTTAATACGTTGTATTAGGGGTGCTTATTTTTTTGAAAGGGTGATAAAAATGGCAGAAATGAATGAACTGCAAACATTAAGGCACAGTGCGTCGCACGTAATGGCGCAAGCTGTGAAAAGACTATTCCCTGATGTAAAGCTGGCTATTGGTCCGGCAATCGACACAGGCTTTTATTATGACTTTGATTCGGAGCATACCTTTACTGCTGAAGATTTGGAGAAAATTGAAGCAGAAATGAAGAAAATTGCTAAAGAAAATCTTAAGATTGAGCGTTTTGAGCTTCCCAGAAATGAAGCCTTGGAGCTTATGAAAGATGAGCCGTACAAGGTGGAGCTTATAAACGACCTCCCCGAAGGTGAGGTAATCTCCTTTTATAAGCAGGGCGAATTTACCGACCTTTGCGCAGGTCCGCATGTGAATTATACAAGCAAGGTTAAGGCGTACAAGCTTCTCAGTGCGACAGGCGCATATTGGAGAGGTGACGAGCATAATAAAATGCTGCAGAGAATTTACGGCACTGCATTTTTAACAAAGGACGAGCTTAACGAATATTTGGAGCAGAGAGAAGAAGCAAGAAAGCGTGACCATAACAAGCTGGGCAGAGAGCTTGAGCTTTTCACAACCAGTGATGTTATAGGTCAGGGACTTCCGATTCTTCTTCCCAAGGGTGCACGTATAATTCAGCTTTTGCAAAGATTTGTTGAGGACGAGGAGCAGAAGCGTGGCTGGCTTCTTACAAAAACCCCTCTTATGGCAAAGAGCGACCTTTACAAAATTTCAGGTCACTGGGACCATTATCAGGACGGTATGTTTATTATGGGTGATGAGGAAACTGATAAAGAAGTTTTTGCACTCCGCCCAATGACATGCCCCTTCCAGTATCAGGCATATCTCAATCGTGGCAGAAGCTACCGTGACCTTCCGATGCGACTCAATGAAACATCTACTCTTTTCAGAAATGAAGCATCCGGTGAAATGCACGGACTTATCCGTGTAAGGCAGTTCACTATTTCAGAAGGTCATCTTATGTGTACGCCTGAACAGCTTGAGGATGAATTCAAGGGTTGTCTTGAGCTTGCAATCTATATGCTCAAAACTCTCGGTCTGTATGAAGACGTATCTTATCGCTTCTCACAGTGGGATCCTGAAAACCGTGACAAATATATCGGTACAGATGAACAGTGGGACGAAGCACAGGGTATGATGAAGAAAATCCTTGACCACCTTGAAATCCCCTATCAGATAGGAATAGGTGAGGCTGCGTTCTATGGTCCTAAGCTTGATATCCAGATTAAGAACGTATTCGGTAAGGAGGATACCCTCATCACAATACAGATTGACCAGATGCTTGCAGAGAAGTTCGGTATGGAATATGTGGATAAGGACGGCGTGAAGAAAAACCCCTATATCATTCACAGAACATCTATCGGCTGCTATGAAAGAACACTGGCACTTCTTATTGAAAAATATGCAGGCGCATTCCCCGTATGGCTTGCGCCCGTTCAGGTTAAGCTGCTTCCGATTGCTGACCGCCATCTTGATTATGTTTACGAGGTTAAGAGAAAGCTTGAGGCAAGCGGTATTGTTAGAATTGAAATTGACGACCGCAGTGAAAAAATCGGCTACAAGATTCGTGAAGCACAGCTTGAAAAAGTGCCCTATATGATACTTGTGGGCGATAAGGATATTGAAGGGGGCACTGTTTCCGTTCGTGACAGACGTGACGGAGATATCGGAAGCATGTCAATCGAGAGCTTTATCGAAAAGATATGCGAAGAAGTTAATAATAAAGTAATCAAATAAGTTCAAAGTTCGAAATTCGAAATGCGAAGTTAAGGTAAAAAATAGGACTGTTTTTGCAGTCCTATTTTTGTGTATTAAAAGTGATTTTTATGAAAAAATAGAAAATAGTTCTTGACTTTTGCCTAAGCAGGTGGTACATTATTGTTAGCACTCAAAACAAATGAGTGCTAACAATAAACAAAGCGAGGTGAGCGTATGGAGCTTTCTGAAAGAAAAAAGGCGATTCTTCAAGCAATTATTGAGGATTATATATCCACTGCGGAGCCCGTAGGCTCACGCAATATCGCAAAAAATCATGACCTTGGTCTTAGTGCGGCGACAATCCGTAATGAGATGGCTGACCTTGAGGAAATGGGATATCTTGATAAGCCCCACACCTCTGCCGGCAGAATTCCGTCGGAAATGGGTTACAGATTTTATGTTGATTCGCTGATGCATCGCTACAGCCTGACTATTGATGAAATTTCAAATCTTCAGCGCAGTATGGACAGAAAATATAATCAGCTTGAGAACGTAATTTCAGAAATATCGGATATTATTTCAAAAGCAACCAATTATCCTGCTATTGTAGAAATGCCCGTAGCGCAGAAAAGCCGCTTGCGCAACGTTAAAATGATGCTTATTGAGCAAGGCTCGGTACTGATAGTTGTGGTAACAGATGCAGGCGTAGTAAGAAACCGCCATATGAAAGTAAGCGAAAGTATTGATTACGAGGTTGTGGATTCGATTTCGGAATTTTTATCAAATCAGCTCACCGGGCTTGTGGCTGATGATTTCACGGCGGCAAGACTTATGCTTATTTACGAGGCGATGTCCCAGTACGGGGAATTTTTAAAGACGGTTATTGAATTTGTGCTTGAGTGCTTGGAAAATGCACAGCGCCGTGTATATATCGGCGGCGCATCGAACATATTGAACAACCCCGAATTTGAGAACATAGACCGTGCGAGAGAGTTCCTTTCCTTTATAGACCGCAGGGAGAATGTGACAGAAATGCTCAATCTTCTTGACGGAGGTAAGGACGAGAGCATCAGCATCAAAATAGGCAGTGAAAATGGTGTTGAGGCAATGCGTGACACATCGCTTGTTGTGGCAAATTATAGCGTTGGAAACAAGCTGCACGGAAAAATCGGTATAATAGGCCCCAAGAGAATGAATTATGCAAGGGTGGTTTCCTCCCTTGAATTAATAAATGACAAGCTGAGCGAAATCTTAGGCAGAATGATTTACGGCGAGGACAGAAAGGATGATAGAAATGGCTTCTGAAAAGAAAAAGGAAGAAACTGTTGAAACAGAAGAAGTAATAAAGGAAGAAACCACTGCAGAAGAAGAAACTGCGCCCGAAGAAGATGAATTTATGAAAAAGTGGCAGGATGTGAATGAAAAATATATGCGCACCCTTGCTGAATATGACAACTACCGCAAGCGTACAATTAAAGAGAAGGAAAGCATATACCCCGAGGCAAAGGCTGTTGTGGTAGAAAAGTTTCTTCCCGTTATGGATAATTTCCAAAGAGCGCTGGATAGTGCTGAAGAAAAGGGCGCTTTCTTTGAAGGCGTTGCAATGGTTAAAAAGCAGATGGACGAGGTTTTCACAGCTTTAGGCGTTGAAGAAATAGTGTCCGTCGGAGAAGCATTTAATCCCGAGCTTCATAATGCGGTAATGCATATTGACGATGAAAAGATGGGCGAAAACATAATTGTTGAAGAATTCCAAAAGGGATATAAAATTGGAGAGCGAGTTATCCAAGTCGGATCGTAGCCATGTCGTTCTGT
>JAZRLV010000002.1:0-1959 GCA_045646985.1 Clostridia bacterium
GTTATATTTAATATAGGATTAAATTAAACATATAAAATCTAAGAGTAAAAAAAATAATTTAAAATTGCTCCCGCTTACGTAGGCTGGCACAAAACCGCTCGATAACTCGCTACACGCTGCTTGTGGTATAGAAACTATATAACTAGCCACACAGTGGCTGCCACAAGCAGAGTGTTCCTATGATATTTGTCAATACCACAATACTCCTGATTCCATAATTTTACGATGCAAATTTCATAGCTTTATCTACAAGTTGAGAAATTGTAGGTGAAGGCCTTTTTTCATATGATGTATCATTTTTTAGTAATATATACATCAACTCTGCTAATTTTCTTGCAATCGCTACAATGGCAATCTTCTTTCCTTTACTTTGAAACCGTGTCATATATAAAAACTTATCTTTTAGTGCGCCACCATCCCTAGATCTGACATGTGACCAGGCTGCAAGAATCAGTAAAGTTCGCAGATTTTTATTACCACATTTTGTTATATGTCCCATTCTGCAAACAGTACTGGACATATCAAGCCTTGGAACAAGCCCTGTTGCAGCACCTATTGTTGATGCATTCGGAAAACGAGAGCCGTCACCTATAAAAGCAACATATGCAGATGCCAACTGTTTTCCAACCCCTGGTATTTCAGTCAGTTTTTCTATGTTTTTATCTCCATCAATTTCTTTATCAAGAAGTTCTTCAACTTCTTCTATCTGAGTTTCAACCAGTTCCAGCTTTTTAAGAATACGTTCAGCCTGTGCTAAAGCAATCCCTTTCAACATCTTTATACACTTAATTCTGTTATCGATTGTTGCAAGATCCTTTTTCTTTATCTCGGTAATTCCGCATTCAACAAAGATTGCGTGTAGTCTATTTATTTCTTTCGTTCTGTCGTTTTTCAGCTGGCGAATCTCTGTAAGAATCTGTCTTAAGTTTTCTTCGTGTTCAGTCGGAAGCTCAACTTTAGGAAGCTCTTCATTTTTGTATTTCTGAACAAGGCGTGCAAGTTTTAAGGCATCTTCTTTGTCATTTTTCTTTAAGGAACGGTAGATTAAAACAAGCTGGCTAGGATTTAAAAGAACTACTTCACATCCAACTTCTTTCTGAATTTCTTTGGCCATTACCATACCAAGTGAGCAAACTTCTATCGCAACTCTGTCCGTTGCCAATAGTTTTCTGTACAACAATTTTCTTCCGCTCGGGTTTGTCTGCCCGTTTGTTCCGGTAACTTTACCGTTAATGCCAATGATTTTCATTTCGTAGGTTCTTTTCCCCAAGTCAATTCCTACAAATCTTTTCTGTTCCATTTCTTACCCCTTTATGATAAAATGGAATCAGGAGTAAACGCTGGCTGTGGTGAGCCGTGCTCCTATTCGCAGTAATAAAGTATGACTTTATTCTGCATAATGTCGTACGGCGGTCGGTTTTGGTTTGTCTTTTGCCCGAAGTAAGGGACTATCGCTGAATAGCACCTCCTTCACAACACTCTAGAACCTTCCGCCGACTCTCTGATTCCGTCAAATCAGAGTACCACACTTTCCCAGACATTTATATCATGGCATCTTTCGCCCCAACCTCCGTTCGCTCGCGCAAAATCTATTTTTTAATAAACTATTTATAAATGTTCAATTTATCTAAAAAGGCGGAATTATCTAAAAAACGAACGTTGGTATATGTAAAATTCATTTAAAAATTCCGGGTAAATTCGATAAACTAAACATATAAAAAAATTGTCGGAAAAAGGCGGAGTGAATGTTCGTGCTTTGCGCAGCATTGAGCCCGATAAAACTGTTCGATATATTCACTCAAGCGAAGCGCGAGGGCTCTCGGCGGAGCATAAGTACGGTTATTCACGGGAGCCTTTTTCGCTCGATGTTTATTTTATTTATGTTTAATTTTATCCTACATTTTTTTAATTGTGTATCTAAAAAATTTCTGCTTTATGAATATTTCCTAGTTGGTGAAT
>JAZRLV010000003.1:0-14936 GCA_045646985.1 Clostridia bacterium
TGACAAAGCTTGATGCATCCTTGTGTACAAGGAAAAGAAGTGTTCCGATAAGTTCCTCCGCTTTGCCAAATCTGTCCATAGGTGTAGCAGAAAGAATTTTGCCTGTTCGGGGTGTAGGTGTGCCGTCCTCGTTAAAGAGCAACTTTTCGTTCTGCTTTGTTACGAAAAAGCCGGGCGCTATTGCATTGCAACGGATATTTGTCTTTGAAAAGTGTACTGCGAGCCACTGTGTAAAGTTCGATATTGCTGCCTTTGCACCACTGTACGCAGGAATCTTTGTAAGAGGTGTGTATGCATTCATACTTGAAATATTGATGATACTTGCATCTTCTTTTTCGAGCATATCCTTTGCAAACACCTGTGTCGGTAAAAGTGTGCCTAAGAAGTTAAGATTAAATACAAACTCAACACCGCCTTTATCAAGGTCGAAGAATGTCTTTACATTTCCCATTGCGTCAGGTGTAAAGTATTCATTATCTGTAGTCGCCTTTGGGTTGTTGCCACCTGCACCGTTAATAAGAATATCGCAAGTACCAAAATCCTTTACGATTTCATCGTGTGCTTTATCTATGCTTTCTTTATCAAGCACATTGCAAGCGTATCCTTTAGCGATACCGCCGTCTTTTACTATCTTTTCAGCATAGCTTTTTGCCGCTTCTTCATTCAAATCTAAAAGGGCTACCTTTGCACCTGTTTTTGCAAGTGCCTCAGCAAACATTGAGCAAAGTACTCCGCCTGCACCTGTTACAACACATACTTTCCCTGTTAAATTTATTTCAAACGGTAATTTCATTTTGTACCTTCTTTCTCAAGAGTTTCCCATATACCTGCCATATACATCGCTCCTAATGCTCTGTCATAAAGTCCGTAGCCGGGCTTACCTGTTTCTCCCCATATCATTCTGCCATGGTCAGGGCGAAGATAGCCCTTAAATCCGCAATCGTGATATGCTTTAAGAATTTCAACCACATCAAGAGAGCCACACTCTGAAAGATGTCCGCTTTCCTCAAATGAGCCGTCGGGAAGTATCTTAATATTTCTTACGTGGGCAAAGTGGATTCTTCCCATTGCACCATACTTTCTTACCATTGCTGTATAATCATTGAATGTAGCACAACCAAGTGAGCCGCTGCAAAGGGTAAGTCCGTGATGTACATCATCATAAAGAGAAAGGAATCTGTCTATATTCTTTTCGTTTGTGATGATTCTTGGAATACCGAAAATACTCCACGGCGGGTCATCAGGATGTATCGCCATATTAACATCACATTCTACTGCTACGGGCATAATCTCTTTGATAAAGTATTCAAGGTTTGCCCATAATCCCTCTTCACCGATTTCCTTATACTTTTCAATAAGACCTGCCATTTCGTCAGGTGTGTATGATGCGTCCCACCCTGGAAGTGTCATCTTTGTTGGGTCCATTTTGTCTACATCTTCCTTGTAGTAAACGAGTGCGTTAGAGCCGTCAGGAAGCTCTTGGTCAAGGCGTGAACGTGTCCAGTCAAATACAGGCATAAAGTTATAGCAGATACACTTTACCCCTGCCTTCGCAAGTCTGCGTATATTCTCCTTGTAATTATCTATGTAGAGCTGATAATTACCACGTCTGAGCTTTATATCCTCGTGTACGGGTACAGACTCAATTACTTCCATTTCCAAGCCTTTGGCATTTACCATAGCTTTCATTTTATCAATTTCACTTTGCTCCCATACTTGTCCTACGGGAACACTGTACACAGCCGTTACAACGCCTGTCATACAGGGAATTTGTCTGATATGGTCAAGTGTGATAGAGTCACTCTCGCCATACCAGCGAAATGTCATTTTCATTCCTTTTCCTCTCTTTCATATATTTTTTAAAGCTCATCTACCCTTACATCTTCAAAAACGAAATCCTCACGAACATCGGGCATATAGCTTTCTACCGTTACATTCTCAAGTACAAGTCCGTCAATGTGCCTGAAATATATTCCCTTTGCAGGAAGTGTCCATCCGTACACCATTATTTCAGGATATTCGTTCGGTGTAAAATCAGGAACTTCCTTTTTCATATTCAGTAACACCACCTGCGACTTTGAAATGAACATTACGAAGTGTGATATTTTTAAGTGGTTTATCCTTCAAACCGCAAATATTGCTTGATAGCTGCCAGGGTGTATTTCTACCGGTTTCTTTAAGACTTTCATCCTTATTTCTTCTATTCAGGTATACCCAAGGGTATTGAAGATAATCATTTGCCTTGTACTCAAAATAACTCAACGGAATACACATATACGGCTCATAGGGACCATCTGCCGTTATGTTTTCAAGGGTAACGTTTCTGATTTCACCAACTTCACGTCCCTCCGCCTGCCTCGCTGCACGCATCTATTGCCTTTTGCACGGCAGGACTGTCAAGCGTTATTGCGTCTGCCGCTGCACCGTAATCTAAAACATTAAATATCTTTTCCATATACTTCTCCTCAACATCGCTATCCACAGATTTAATAACAACACAGCTATTATCCCCAACACAATACCAACATTTTGGTGTTTGGTTAATTTTTCACTATAAACAAACCGTGAAACAATCCATGTCAGAATGATGCTTCTTTATCGGGATATGTATCTGAAACCGGATTTTTATTTTGAAAATAATAGGAATTGTTACAACAGAAAGCAGATGCGAAATAACTGCCATACCTGCAGCTACAGTTGTATCCTTTCCTTGTGCACTGGGAATAACAATGGTATTAATTCCCAGCGGCATTGCTAGTGAGCATACTGCACAGATGTAAGCCGTTTCGCTTATTCTTTAAACAGTGAAATTCTCAATAAACGTCCCCGCAACTAGTGCCGGTATAAACACATTATTTTCGAGCTTTGACAAAACCGCAGCCGAGTTTGCGGGAAGAACACGCAGTTTAATAAGCAAATAACCTATTATTATAAAGCCGAAAAGAAATGCAATTTAATTTAATGTAGAAGTAAAAATTCCCATTGGTCATATCCCCTATATCTTTATTATATTTCAAAGCACATTGAATCTTCCGCAATATATATCTCATATGGGAATTTATCTGCGACCGATTTTATCAAAGGAATATTCTTCATTGACATATGTGTGAAAATAATTTTTCGTGTTTTGCTTTTTGATATTACATCCATGTTTTTTTCGACATTAAAGTGAACTAACTCACATAAAACTGCGTCAAAATCCTCTTCCAGAATAATTTTTGGATAATCTTCAAAGGTTTTCCATAAATCGCCTGTATAAATAAAGTTTTTATCCTTTGTTTTTACCATAAATGCATAACTGGGGAATAATCCTCCAAACATATGCTTTGTGGGAATTGCCGTTACTGTAACATTTTCGTCGGCATATATTTCCCCTGCACTAACAAGGTTGTAGCTCACTTTTTCATCGGTGGTATCTATGTGCAGTGCATCAATCCATTTTTTGAATATGTCTATTCCATTCTGCTCCGGCAAAAACATCGTAACGCAGTCATCAGTTCTGTTATAGTGATAAAACCTTTTCACAATCGCGGAAAGATTGCCTACATGGTCTTCGTGCATATGCGATATAAATACAGCCTTTATGTCTTTTATAGGAAGCCCCATATCCGTCATTTTCCCCTCAACATTAGCGCCGCAATCAAGCAGATAATACTTTCCGTTTACCTCAAGTAAATTTCCCGAACAGGCTCTTCCCTTTTCAGTTGCACCATGGCTTGTACCAAGTGTATATAATTTCATTCTTATACCAGCTGCCTTTCTTTACCAAACTTCACATTTTCAAAAACAAAATCTTTCACGTGAATTGTTTTGATTCTGTCGCCAAAAAGCTCAAAGGCATCATCTATGATTTGTCTTTGATTTAAATATACATCACGATTCATCAAGTTTGACAAGTCAAATATTACTCCAAGATTATCCGACGATATATTATCAAGAAAGCGTTTCATTCTTTGTGGGGAAGAAATCGAGCATTTGCACACAGGCTCAATTCCTACAGTAACTCCGCATTCTTCTGCAAAGGCAATAAGCGTTCTCACACATTTCAAACAGATTGTTGCCAAGGTCATGTCCTCTCATGCCAAATCTGTAAGATTTATCGTTCATCTATCATCTTCCATTGTTAGCTTTTATTAGTATGCTTTAATATAAAATCAACTATTTTTTCGGGATTTTTGGGGAAACCATGTGGATGATGCCCCTCATTTTTTCTTTGCATTACTGTAAGCAATTCCTGTTTTTCACTATATGCTTCTTCAAGTAAAGCACCATTTTGGCTATATAAAACCGTCATGTCTTCCGTTCCGTAAAGCATAAGAATTGGTATTTTATGCTCTATCAAAGTATCTGCCATATTTATTGGGTGATGTGGGAAATCAAGCAGCTTTGCACGGGTAATCCCGGGGTATGCTTTCAAAAATTCCTCTTCCCAAATTCTTTCATAATATGGGTTTCCTAACCCACCGGGGAAATTACAATAATTAAGCACCGGTGCATCAATAAAAATGCATTCAATCAATTCAGGGTAAAAACCTGCAAATCTTAATGCATGCGCACCGCCACAGCTCATTCCTACAGGAACACATTTTTCCTTTAAACCGAACTTTTCAGCAAGAAATTTAACAAAACGTGCCTTTCTGTCGCAATCCTCTTTTGTAGCAAATCTCGATATGTTTTCAAGATATGCAACATGAAAGCCTTTTTCAAGCAGTGCAATTTCTGTTTCAGGAAAAGCACCTTTATATTCTGTTTTTAATGTCCAGTTTTTACTTTCATTTGCCTTTTCGGGAAAAACTAATGTTGCACGCATACCTTCAAATTCAAAAGTTTCCTGTCTGTATCCATGCCAGATTAAATCATTATTCATAGCTTCAACTCCTAAGCTCATCCATAAGCAATTTAATTGCTATATCATCAGTGTTAAATTCGTGAATTCCTTCAAAAATTATCAGCTTTGTCCAGTCTGTTCCTTTATCACCGCAAAGCATTTTTAATCTTTCAAACTCTTTCTCAGTGTCTTTATGATCAAACAATACATCCTTTGTTCCCATCTGGAAAAATATTTTTCTGGGATAAACAAGCGTAGCTACCTCGGCATTACAAAACTTAAATGCGCTGTCCCGCCACGACCAATCCGGCATCAGCACTTTTGTGAAATTGCTGAAATAAGAGTTACAGACCGACGCCTTTATACGCTCATCAAGTGCCGCTGTATGCAGCGTATAAAATCCTCCGTAAGAATGACCTATCATACCAATAGTAGTTATATAGTTTTCTTTTTCAAAAAAGTCTATTGTTCTTTTAAGAGCATATATTTCTACTGCAACAGCACTGCTCCCTGTCATTTTGAGTTTTGAGTCTATTGAATATCTGTCAAGTTTCACGCCGTAGTCTCTGAAGCCGCCGGTTATATTCCATATAAGAAGCTGCGGAGCAAATACATTGGCATCGTATCTTAGCACTCTGGAAATAAGGTCGTTATAGCTGCCTTTATCCTTTTCAAAAAATCCTGCTACAAGCTCGGGGGAGCCTAAAAGACCATGCAGAGTAAATACAAGCGGTCTTTTCTTTTCGTCTTTTTTCTTAAAAAACAACCCCTGAAGATGCAGCCCTTTCATTACCTCAATTTGCATACGGTAAATCTTAAAATCGCCTTCATCGGAAATTTCATCATAGTTTACATTCGGTTTTACTTCTTCCTTTTCCTCATTCAGTGGCCATCCGATAAGATTGCTTAAATCATTTCTGTATTTTTCCGGATTTTCAAAAATTCCATTTACATACTCTGTCCTGCTTTTTTCTGCCTCTTTTAATTTTTCTGCAATCAAATTTTCAAATTCATCAAGATATTGCTGTTTAATATGAGCACTGTCTGTCATTTTTTCTGTATATTTCATACTCACAACACCCCCAAGTCCATAGTTAAGCATCTGTAAATTTCCTCTGCAAATATCTTACTTCCCTCGCTCTTATAATGAACCCAGTCTGTGCGAAGGTCTACGGGTATTTTTTCTGCAACAGGGTATAAATCAATATAATCAATACCCCATTTTTCAGCAAGCTCTTTCATTCCACTGTTATATTTTTGAATTTCCGTGTTATCTCTGGTTGATTCAGGCGGCGCCATTTCCTCAATAACATTTGTAGAGCTGACAAACGCTATTTTTGCATTGGGGAATATATATTTAATTCTTTTATAGACTCTTTCCATCTGTTTGAGATAATCTTCGTATGAAGTAAACGGAGCATCAACCTCTTCCCCTGTAAGATGAAGTGTATCCCACAATCCGTTATTCCACAGCACAAAATCAATTTCGTCGGCACAGGGGACTATTTTTGCCCATTCATTTAAATATCTCAGAGTGTACATAGCAAAACGGCAATTATCATCAGGATAATACACCTCGGCTTTTCCCTCTAACATACGTTTTAAGATTACTCCATAGCCATCTTCTTCATGTGCACCTAATCTTATAGAATCGCCTATTAAAAACATTTTCTTCATCGTTCCACTCTCCATGACCTTTAATCTTCATTTTTATTAATTTCATACCCTAAGGCGACTTACACAATCTCCCCTGCATATAATGCAAGGGAGATTGCATAACATTATTTATATGCAAGAATTCTTGAAATAATTGCCGCTGCTTCCGCACGTGTCAGTTGATTAATCGGAGAAAATGCTCCATTACTTCCGTTAATCACCGCACTTTTTGAAAGTGCTTCCACTGCTTCCTTAGCATAATCAGATATTTGTGAATCATCGCTGAATGTAATACCCTCGTTCTTATCCAGAATATAATTCTTTGCAAGTGCGGCATTGTAGCATATAACAGCTGCATCCTGTCTGGAAATATTCTCGTTTGGTGCGAAAGTATTGTCCTCTCTTCCGTTTACAATTCCTATATTCTTTGCCGCTGCTATATAAGGAGCGTACCAGTCAAGCACCGAAACGTCAGAAAAATCTCCGTTTTCGCCTTCAACAATTTCTGTTTCAGAGGCACAGATAATCATTTTCAAAAGCTCAGCACGTGTTATATTGTCGGAAGGTCTGAAGCTTTCTGCACGTGAAATTATTCCCATTTTATAAAGTTCTGCTACATGGTCGTAAGCCCAGTGCTGCGTGGGCACGTCAGAAAAGTACTGTGTTTTGTTTTCAGGAATTTGTATTCCTGTATCCTTTACTGTTGACTGTCCGATCATTACTCCACCGCTGCCGCCGCTGCCACCGCCGCTGCTGCCACCATCTAACACAACACTGCTGTTTGCACGCACTGTTATATCTATTGTATCTGAAAGGCTGTTGTCTGTTCCTATGCTAACAGTAACAGTTAATGTAGCTGAGGTATTCTTGTCAGTGCGTGTTATAACACCATCTGCCTTAATTACATCATCATCACTGCTTGTATATGTTACGGTAGACCCATTCTCTCCTGTCTTTGGCAAAGAAATATTTCCTGTAAGGCTTGTCAGCTGATAGTTATTCTTTATATCTGCTATAATTTTGTCAAGGTCACTTTGCAAAAGCTGGTCTATATCACCTATTCCACCTTCGCTGGGGTCATAAGCCTTCACTTTGAGATTATACGTCCTATATGCAGTATAAGTTCCGTTTGTAAATGCTACTGTGAAAACTACATCTGTATCGCTATGAGGGCGAATAACCTTTCCCTCAGTTGTAACAACGGCTGTATTTTCTGAATAGAGAATAGTTGTAAAATCGTCATTAATAAGACTTGGAATTACAAGGTCGTTTTTAATCGCCGATATATTGTTTTTACTGAGGAATTCAATTTCAAACTCCTCCATTGCATCTGTTATGCCTTCGGGATGTTCACTTTCCTGCATAACGCAAATATCATCAAAATAAACAATGCTGTCATGCGTTGTTACTGCGTTTCCAAGCTGAATGTCAAAGCCATAGACATTACCGGGCTTCTGGGGATTACCGTAAATAATCATCTCTACGCCAGATTCGCTGTCATAAGGATTTCCGTTATTAGTTAAATAACCATTTTGTGTCATAAGCACATCGTCAATATAGAAGTGGTACTTTTTCGTATCATTATTAATATCAAACTTCAGGTTAAGCCATTTACCTTTTTCATAATGGGGTGCGCCTGTACCCGACAGGATAACACTGGTGCCCGAACTGTTGTCTGATGTATAAGTAATCGTTCCGTCAGTTCCAAATGAAACATAAAGTGCTGCTGCCAGATAACTGCGCACTGAAAAAATCACAACGTTTTCAATGTTTTCATCGATAAACATTCTTGCCGTCATTATTACGTGACCGTCTACTTCCTCACCTGAAGCATAGCGGGAATATGCCTTACCTGTAGGATTTTCAACTGTTTGTGCTCTGAACACACGCATAACCTTATTCGTCTCATCCTCGGGGTCAAGACCGACTGTAAAGGTATAGTTTTCAGCGGGAGTCAATTTTCCACGAGGAATAGGCGGTTTTTCTCCCAAGGTTCCTGTTTCATTATCCATAATATACTTTGTTACATACTCAACATCTTCTTTTACAGTGATGTTAAAGGGTTTAATTTTTTCCTGTTCATTATAAGTAATTTTAGCAGTAAGAGTTACCTGCCCATCACCGTTGCCGAAAACAGGTCTGTGTACAAGACCGATTTTTCCGCTTGCATCATCTGCAATGGAAATAAGGCTCTCGTCGCTGCTTTCCCATTCTATCCGGGTGTTATATTTCCAGTTTTCAGGAAGTGAAAGCTGTTTTTTTACAGCAGTTATTTCATCAGTTGAAAGCTTGGAGAAAGAAAGCATCTGCATTGCTTTTTCAACAATTTCACCGTCATTTTCAAACGGGAGAACTGTAAAGGTATATGTCTTTTCCATCTCTGCAGAATTTTTATATACCGTTGCAGTAACAGTAACATTAACACTACCCTCTCCGACTGCAGGATTGATTACTTCGCCATTTGATTTTATGATAGCGGGGTCACTTACCATCCAACTGCACTTAACTCCGTTTGCAAAGCTTGTTCTGAAAGCAAGATTATCCCTGATTTCATCGCCTGATGTATGCCCTAAAACATCATCAAGTGTAGCAAACGCCTCTTCTACAAGCTGTGCATCTGACTTTGCAGCTTTAACAGTAAAACGAAATTCCTTTGTTGCTGTAAAGTCTTCATTTTTAATACTTGCAGTAAGTTTAACAGACGCATCGCCATCCTCATAAGAAGGGGGTGTTATCACTGCATATCCATTGGAAATTTTTATGCTGCTGTCATCCGACATCCATGTGATACTGCTTTTATATGTTGAACCTTTATCAGGCAACAAAAAGCTTCGTTCTACAATTCCTTCCGCAAGAGTTATTTGTGCACTGTCTGCCTCTGCCATTGCCTGTGCAGACATTTTTACAGTTAATTGAATTTTGGTTTCGTCTGAAGCGAGTATCTCTCCCTCTGCGTTTCGGTAAGAAATATGGGCCGTCATAAAAACCGTCTGGTCAGTATTGCCACGAGTAACAGCACCTTCGTAGGTAATTGCGTCCTCGTTACTGCTTGACCATTCAATGTCAGTATCGTAAAGGCCTTTATTTGGCAGAGAAAGATTTCTTGTAATAGCTTCGGGTCGTTCTCCTGTTATCAGCGAAGCTACTACCTCCTTTTTCGCTGCATCTACTTTCTCCTGTGCACTCATATCGAATAAAATCGTTAAATTAAAGCTGTTTTCGCCTTCTGCACTTCCTTTAGTGGCTTTAACTGTAAGTGTTACGTCTGCATTCTCCCCATTTTCAGGGCGCACCACAGTACCGTCGCTTCTAAGATAATCCTGATCTTCGCTTACACTCCATTCAAGAGTCATTCCGTCAGGTCCTTCCAAGGGAAGCGTTTTAAGATTTTTTGTAATTGCATTAAGCGGTTCATCACTTAATACGTTTTCATTAAGATTTGCCAAAAAGTCAGCTATTATTTCTTCATCCGTATAGTCGCCGTATGGCAAAACTGTAACAGGAAATTCCACAGTGGTACTTGCATTTTGTACAAATTCTGTTTTTGCATCCAATGTAATTTTTGCACTTATAATACACGATTGCGAATACATACGCTGTGTTACTGCGCATGTATTTACATTTACCGCATCGGGATTACTGCTTGACCATTCAACGCCGATACTTCCATCCTCGCCTATAAATTCAGGAAGCGAAAAAATATTTCCTGTCAGTGAATCAAGCGATTCGTTTGAAATAAGACCACCGTGTACCAAAGTCGCCGCATCTGAAAGCTGGCTGCTTCTATCTGAATACGCATACAAATCGTCAACATAAATCTTTGAAGCTACTGCACTTCTGGGGATTTCCATTCTGAAGCCACCAATCTCAGCGGGATAATATGCAGTATATGTTTTTTCCACCGTTTTTTGTGAATTTACGAGCTTAATACTAAAAGTGTTGCTATTTGTATCAACAGCTATATAAAAGCTGTTCCATTCATTTTCAGCAAATGAATATGTAACACCACGTCCTTTGTATTTGTCACCAGATTTATATCCTATTTGTTCTGCATCACTCGTTTCATAAAACCATGAAGAAGCTCTTCCTTTTTCAGCATCTAATCCACCTGTAATGTCTAATTTTGCAAGAGTTCCGTTAGTTGCTGTGGTGCTTCCTGCACCGCTTAAAATATAGAAAGAAAAATTTGTTGCACCAATCGGCTTAATCCTGAATGAAAACTCAATTTTTCCTGATATTGTACTTCCAAAATCCTGACCGAATCGCTCAGAAGTAATCTTATTTTTGTTAGCACCGCTGCTTATATACTGAGTATGGTGATTAATCAAAAGAGTTTTATTTGATATATTTCCCGGTTCATCTTCAAGGGTAAAAGAAGTACCTCTGCTGCCGCTGTTAACACACTCAAGGGCCCAGTTCTTTTTCCCTTCTATGGTTGTTCCTACATCAAGATTGTAGTCGGAAAAATCTTCATATGCAAAAATATGAGAATTATCCCCCGGAGCAGTGTTTGCCTGTGCAATACTTCCTGTAACCAAACTTCCAGCAATAAGACTAAGCGATAAAATCAGCCCTAATAGCTTTTTAGCTTTTACCATATTCATCACTCCTCTACAATAATAATTTCACGAACATTTCCGTATCGCTGACGGATAAGCACCGTCATTCCTACACAAACATCATCATATGTGCATATTTCAGCTTTTTTCTCATTTCGGTTATACTTATATACCTGTGTACCGCTGCTTGTCAAAAAGGCAGAGGTTTCATTCTCCTGACCAAGTGTTACTATGAAATTTTCATCAAGCTTATAGGAAACACTGCCGTAGGTAATACCTATCTGTGCATTATCTGAACGGATATCGATATAATTCCATGATTGATATGCGCTAAGTGTAGCATCATTAAAATCATGCAACACCTTAAACACTTCAACAACCTCGTCATAGTCTTTGTAAAATGCAAAATCAAGATATGCTTTATTTGTTGCATATTGGATAAGGCAGCCCTTCTTAAGCGCATTGCGGCTTTCAGACTGAGCAGACAATGTGTCTGAAAAAAGTACGGTTTTCATTTCACCGTTTACATAGCCCTCTGCTGTAAGATAGGTGTCCCCTTTATCATTAGTCACATGCCTTACATTCTGAACAAGCATTACATCAGAGTTTACCATATCAATACCTGTCATAAGTCTTCCTGAAACGATTGTATCAAGCTTAACTATTGCTCCTACAACGCCGTTTTTAACATCATATATTTTCATATTGCTGTTACTTCCGTTGCTAAGCGTTTCCTTAGCATATGAAGCAGATAGTTTTTCCGTTTCACTTCCGTCACCCGGTGCTATGAAAAGCAGTGTATCTTCATTTACAATATACTTTCCGTCTATAACACCTGCTCTGTAATGACCGCTGAACTGTGCACCGCCGCTTTCAAGATATCCGCTTTTTCCGTCTTCATCTGATAAATACAGTTTTTTCAGGCTGTTTTCTTTTGCTGCATATTTTACCAGCTGAACCTTTGACAAAATCAGAGGATCATCTAAAGCAGCATATATATCAGCTGCATTTGCACTTGAAACCTTATAGCTGCCGTTATCAACATATCCGAATTTTATTTTTCCTGTTATATCATATATAACAAATTCGTTGTCAGTTGTAAGAATCTTTATCTGCCCGTTATTTCCAATGTTTTTTGCGTCAATATCAATCAAAAGACCATAGCACAGCTCGCTGTCACTGTCACTTTCCTTTACAAAAGCGATATCTCCGTTTATATCAAGCAAAGCCTTAATGCTGTCACCTGATTTGATTTTCTTTACACGGCTGTCGCCTTGTGCAATTTTCTCGTCATACCATACGGAGGTTTTAACCTCATTGTCATCAATCCAGACTGAGGTTGTGTCATCAGAAACTTCTATTGCCGAAACCGCTCCGCTTATTTCTGTATCTGATACATAAATTGTCATATATTCGTTGTCAACACTCTGTGCAACTGCAAGCACATTACTCTTTTCAACTTCAGAAAGCGAAATATTTTCGCCATTCTTTATGATTACAAGTCGCTTTTCTTCATCCTCAAAATCCTCGGTTGAAATTTTTCTGCCGAACAAATCATAAATGTTATTTCCAAAAACAGATTCAACGATATATGTATCATATTCCGTAATTTTAATTACGTCATAGCTTGTATCATTTGTAAAGCTTGTAAATGTTACACTTCCTGCACTCGGTCTTAGTATTTCATCTGTAATATATGCCGAAGGGAGCAGCTTTCCGTTATATACAATTATAGTACCCGTCTTAATGTTAATTTTACGGGATTTATTATTGTCGTCTGTGTAAACAAAGCATTCCTTTGTTGTACTATCGCTTATATCCTTAGCTCTGACTGTGAGTGATTTATCCTCAGTCGTCATAAACACGTGGTAAGCAGTATATGGCTCCTCATCAGAAACGTATGCATAGACAGTATTTCCGATATATCCGTCAAGTCCTCTGATGTTTGTCTTATAAACCCTGTCTCCGATAATTATTTCATCTTCCAAAATTTCCTTATCTGTAAGATTAACTGCACCTGCGCCTGCAAGCACACCTTTGACTTTTTTCATTCCAAGGTACTGGGCCAGAGTGATGTCGCCTTTTGCATATTGTATATTTCCGCTGCTCTCAAATATCATATCACTCATTACTACATCGAGTGAATTTACAATTAATGCTGCAACCTGTCCTCTTGTAGCGTAATTTTCACCTATTGCTACTCTGTCTAAAATATCGTTTTTAGCAGCAAATGTATTATATCCGTAGGGATATCCGCCGTTGTTTTGCGCCCAATCACCATAGCCCAAAGCGCTTACAATTATTTTCACTGCCTGATTCATAGTCAGCGGATCATTTGGTCCAAATGTTGTATTGTTGTATCCCTCTATAAGTCCAAGGGCATACGCATCGCATATGTATTGATGTCCCCATGTGTCTATATCCGTAAAAGGAACATTGTTACTGTCACCGCAGCCCTCCATTTTCAGCATTCTGAGTACAAGTGCCGAAAATTCCTGTCTGGTTATGTTTTTTTCAGGATAGAAGTTACCGTCATCGTAGCCGTTCATTATGCCTATGTTGGAAAGCAATGCTACATCATTGGCATATTTATGACCTGCCATATCTCCTGCCG
The DNA here is from genome assembly GCA_045646985.1 of Clostridia bacterium. Classification (GTDB taxonomy): domain Bacteria; phylum Bacillota; class Clostridia; order UMGS1883; family UMGS1883; genus UMGS1883. The sequence goes on from JAZRLV010000003.1 coordinate 13,658, forward strand.
CACTGCATATTGCAGATACGGAGATTATCATAACAACTAACGCAATTATCACTTTAATTTTATGTTTCATATTGCACCTCATTTTTTAACACGTATAGTGACTTGTTTTTTCGCCTTTAAATCACTGCTCACTCCACGAAGAACGGTAACTCCCTCGCTATAGGCATAAACCGTTTTTCCGTCTGTATCTGCAACAGCTTCGTCCGTGCTGCTCCATTCTATTGTTTTACTTGAAGCATCATCGGGAATTACAGTTACACCAAGGTCGTATGTTTCGCCGGGTGAAAGCTCCACATAATCTGTGTTTGTTTTTATTTCCCTTACATATACGCTCGGAAGCGTCATAGTCCAGTAAACACTACGGTCAAACTGTTTTTCACGCTGCCATCCGTTATCCATCAGTATATCTGCATGGTAATATGGTTCACAAAGTCTGAATTCAGTTACCGCCTCGGGAGTATTACGGGTTTCTGCCTCAAGCATAAGTAAAATATATGCATAGCTGTCTGCAAGCTTTATGTATTTGCTTGAAGAGGAAGATACAAAAAATCTTCCGTTAAAATTCTTAGCAACAATATTATCTCCGATTCTGCGTGCAAGCTGGAGGTATATCGGGTCACCCGTGCTTCTGTAAAGGTTGATGAGTCCTACAATTATATATGGGTCAGAACAGGAGGTCATCATATTGATATCTGCATTATCCCCGGGTGCTGTTTCTCCTAAATCTCCGAGGTTATTTGCCCTTCCTATACCACGTATTAATTTCCAGATTTCCTGTTTATCATCCGAAAACTCCTCAGTGTCACCGCACATTTCATACGCCCTTGAAAATGTAATAATAAACCCGGGGCTGACAGCTGTCGGTGTCCATACCTTACCTATATCTCCGTAATATCCGCCTGTTTTGTTTATATATCCTGTAAGGTCAATTCCGCTTGAGAGTATGTATCGAAATTCATGCGTTTCAGGCATATACGCAAGCCGCACAAACGAAGCCATTCCTTCAATAGCAGATTTTATTATGCTTTTTCCCTCTCGGCTTTCATTTCCGAAAAGCTCTGCCAATTTAAAATCATTAAGCGGTCCGTCTTTGTATATACTGCCGTCTCCGATCATATATGCTTCCCTGATTTTCCATCGTTCACTCTCTGTTATAATTCCTTCATCCACAAACTGCTGTTCAAACTGATTTCTTGCACGGTCACCATATTTTGAGCTTACGTAGGAATTCGGTGTAGGATAAACCTTACTCCACCAGTCGCCTATCTCTTCCCATGGA
>JAZRLV010000004.1:0-13224 GCA_045646985.1 Clostridia bacterium
GGGCAATGCAATTCTTTTAAAATTTCGGCAGCTTTTTTCATTGTTTCGCCATCGTAATTTGAAAGGCCTGCATAGAGTGCTTTGCCGCTTTTTACAATCTGATCAAGTGCCCACATAGTTTCGTAGAGTGGTGTGTTTTTGTCCATTCTGTGATGATAAAAAATATCCACATAATCAAGATTCAACCTTTTGAGACTGCTGTCTAAACTTGCACAGAGATATTTTTTGCTTCCAAAATCTCCGTAGGGTCCGGGCCACATATAGTAACCGGCTTTTGTACTGATTATCATTTCATCACGATAATTTTTAAAATGTTCGTGAAGTATTTTTCCGAAATTAGTTTCTGCACTTCCCGGTTTTGGTCCGTAATTGTTAGCAACGTCAAAATGGGTTATTCCATTATCAAAGGCGGTAAAACACATTTTGCACATATTCTGATAGTCGGCATTATCACCAAAATTATACCACAACCCCAATGATATTGACGGCAACTTCAATCCGCTTTCTCCACAATTTCTATATTCTATACACTCATATCTACTTGAATCAGGAGTATAGTTCATAACACCAATTCCTTTCTGAAAATATTCAAAATTCCATCTTTATTTATTCTGAGAGTTATCAAGCGACCATCCAAAATCACCGTGATAAATCATTTGTCTTGTCATGCCGCCATCTATGCATATATTTTCTCCTGTAATAAACCCTGCCATATCTGTGCACAGATACAACACCATATTTGCAATATCAAGAGGATTTCCCACCCTGCCTGAAGGTTGTTGAATAGCGTCAGAGCCTTCATATACCTTATAGCTTGTGTCAATCCAGCCCGGTGATATAGAATTTACTCTTACTTTTCCTGAAAAGCTTACAGCGAGTGCATGAGTAAGTGCTGAGATACCACCTTTAGTCGCTGTGTAACCTTCCGTCTCAGGCTGGCTCATTCGGTCTCTTGAAGAAGATATATTTACAATGCTTGCTCCTTTGGTAAAATAGGGAGCAAAGAGTTTAGTCAGATAAAAAGGTGCAGTGACGCCAACCTTGAGCGAATATTCAAAATCCTCGTAACTCCCATTACTCACTCCACACATTTTCGGTGCAGCGTTATTAACAAGAAAATCGACTCTGCCAAAATCTCCTATAACTTTTTCAGCAAATTTTTCAAGTGTTTCTTTATCTCCAAGGTCACCTTTAAAATATTCATTTTCACTAAGGTCAATCACACATACTGTTGCTCCATACTTTTTGAATTCTTCAACAATACATTTGCCAATTCCATGCGCTCCGCCTGTTACAACGGCAACCTTTCCTTTGAAATCAAACATCATTATCCCCCTTTAGAATTCCGACGTAAAATAAGTGAACAATTCAGATATCAGAAATTTACAGTGCTGGATTTAATCATTTTACTATTATAAGCACATTTTAAATATGTCTTTTATAGCTTCATAGTCCATATTTATATAGCTCTTAATAGTTCTTTGTCTACCGAAAGTGCAAAGTTCTGAAAGTCTCTCCGTGCAGCTTTCGTCAAGTCCAAAATCACTAAGACGGGAAGGCATACCGATTGACTTAAAATACTCTGCCATTTTTTCTATTCCCGATAAAGCCGCAACTTCATCTTCATCTTGCGTACAATTCCACACTCGGCGTGCAAACTGTGCAAAACGTGGAATATCATATTTGTAAATATATTTTGCCCATGCGGGGAAAAGCACAGCCAGTCCCGCACCGTGAGCTATTTGGTCATATTCACCGCTAAGAGCATGCTCCAACTGATGCACCGGGAGAGCATTTTCACGTCCGCAACCGGTAAGGTCGTTATGGGATATACTCGATGCCCACATCATATTGGCACGTGCATCATAATCCTCAGGGTTTTTCATAAGTGTTTTACCTGCAGCAATCGTCGATTTTAGAACGCTTTCAGAAATTCTGTCGGTAAGATCTGTTGGTTCACAAGGCATAAAATAGCGTTCCATTGTATGTGCCATAATATCAACCACACCACACGCAGTCTGATATTTAGATACTGAATACGTTAGCTCAGGATTCATAATAGCAAATTTGCATCTATTAAATTCACTATTAAATCCTCGTTTCATATTGAGCTCCATATTTGTGATAACTGCAGAGGAGCTCATTTCACTTCCCGCTGCGGCAATAGTAAGAATACACCCCACGGGCAATGCATTTTCAACATTCTTTTTACGTGTAGGAAAGTCCCACGGGTCGCAATCTGCACAAGCACCTGCAGCAGTATATTTTGAAGAATCGAGTACACTTCCGCCACCCACTGCAAGTATCATCTGAACATTATTTTCTTTTGCAACTTTTACCGCTTTACGAACAAATGAAATTTTGGGGTTTGGCTCGACACCACCCATTTCAATAACATTTATCCTGCATTCAGCAAGAGATGAGAGAACCTCATCATAAAGCCCAGATTTTTTAATACTTCCCTGTCCATATTGGAGCATTATATTATTATATCCGTACTCTTTAATTATTTTTCCTACATCTTTATGCTTATCCTTTCCAAAAAACACTTTGGTAGGTGCATAGTAAATAAAATCCTTCATAATCATCCTCTCCTTATTATAATTCTATCCTCATCAATTCGTCAACTACAAAAAACAAATATTGCAAAGGCGACTGCACAAAGCTGCAATCGCCTTCAAAAATTCCATTGACACTAAATATTGATAAGTACCCTGAACATATTAGTTATTTAAATGTTTCTTTACTTTTTTGATTACAAAACTTGTAATCATCATATCAACATATTCCAATGCTTTTACGGATTATATATTTATAATTTTTACATTATTTTCATCTAAAGTTTCTTTCAAAGAACCTTCAATTACTGCATCAGTTATAAGAAAATCGATATCGTCAAAGGCTGAAAGCCTCATATAACCCAATCTGCCGATCTTTGATTTATCGCAAAGATAATAGCACACACGGGCGCTTTTAATCATGCTTTGCTTTATGAAGCATTCCTGCTCATTTCCGTCAAGAATTATGTTGTTTCTAATTCCTTTACTGGAAAAGAACATTTTATCAGCAAAATAATTCTCGGAAATATAGTTTTCTGCCATAGCACCAACCAATGACTGATTGTTACTCACTATGCCACCAACCGCAATTACCTTTATACCTTCTATACCTGCAAGCTCGTTTATAACTCTGATTGAGTTAGTAATAACGGTTACATTTTTCATATTTCTGATTTCTTTTGCCATATAGAAAGTTGTGGTTGAAGCATCTAAAAATATTGTATCGCCCGATGCAATATACTGCGCTGCCTTGCGAGCAAGTGCCTGCTTTATTTCAACATTAAGGCCTTTTCTTTTTTCTAAAGAAAGCTCATAGCTGCCGTTTTCCAGCGGAAGAGCGCCACCATGAGTTCTTCTTAAAAGCTCTTTTGCTTCCATTTTTTCGAGATCGCGACGAATGGTTTCCTCGGTAACGCCAAGCTTTGCGCTGAGTTTACTAACCATTACCGCACCTTCGGTATTCAATAATTCAAGAATTAGCTTTTGTCTTTCAAGTGCAAGCATATCGTGTCTCCGTTTCTAAGATATTTTCAGAGCAATTATCTTTTTATAATGTGAACAACATCGCCGTTTTTAAGTCCACAGGAGTTTGCATCGTCTGTATCGATATGCATTTCTACATTGAAATCTTCACGGATACGGATCTGCACATCATAAAATTTTGTTGGCTTGACACCGTCAATTACAACATCAACATAATCGTCAGATTCAAGATTCATAGACTTAGCAAATTCAGGAGTTAAGTGTATGTGACGGTTGGCAATAATTACGCCTTCTTTAAGATACACGCTTCCTTTAGGCCCAACAATAACAAGCTTTTCTGAGCCTTTTATTTCGCCCGACGGACGAACCGGAGGACTTATCTTTAAAACGAAAGTATCTGTACGAGAAATTTCAATCTGTGTATCTTTACGAACAGGTCCAAGAACACGAACATTCTCAATTGATTTAAGCGAAGGTCCAACCAGAGTTACAACCTCATTTGACGCAAATTCCTTGCCCATAAGAGTCTTTTTATGAGTAAGTTCATATCCTTTGCCAAACAAAGTATCAAGATCTTCTCTTGAAAGATGCACATGTCGTTGAGATACACCGATTTTCACATAGTCATTCTCTGCTTTATCTGAAACATTAATATTTAAATCCTTAACCGCATTTTTTACAGCGGCTTCCAGAGCATTTATATCATACATTGCATTAACCACCTTTAAATCGGTAAATTAGTCTTCATAATCGAAAAATTTCATTATTTCGCCATGCGGATTTGCAATAACTGCTTTACCATGGACCTTGCCATGCGGTTCAGCAACTTTTGCACCGGCCTCAATAGCTTCTCTGACAGCAGAAACTTTACCTTTTACTATAAGAGTTACGAGTCTTCCTCCGAGTCTCTTTTCACAATGAATAAGTCTTACATCTGAAGTCTTAACCATAGCATCAAGAGCTACTATTGAAGCTACAAGTCCCGAAACCTCCAAAAGGCCAATGGCAAAATTTGTTTTAGGAAGCTCATAATCCAATCCATAAAATGTTTTGGGGAGCTTTTTGTTATATTTATCTTTATTGATATCAAGAAGATATGCCATCTTTTCAGTGCCATCTCCCGGACGGGATATAACACTTGAAACAATATGCATATTTTCTTTTTTAGCATATTCAGAAGCCGCATCAACAGCTGCCTTTACAGATGCATTATCACCTTCGAGTTTAACCTGCATTACAAGCGGTGCTGGAGCAGATGCACTACCAGGTCTTGTTCTGTCGAAAGCTATAACCTTAACATTTGCAGTTTTTGCCGCAATATCTGCTGCGCAAACCGATGTCGTAAAGCTATATACTTCTATCATTCCTAATGCTTTCATACGATTCCTCCGTTGTTTAGTGTTGGTAAATAGCTATCAAACAATATGCAAACCGTCTACCATTACACAGCGGCGCTGTCTTGTAAATGAATGTGCTGCTGTAAGGCCTTCACCTGTAGGACCTGCGATGGTAAATGTTGTATATCCTTCGCCGCCTGCACCAATACCTGCATATGAGGGTGCGTTTTTCACAAATATTGTTGTTTCAACTGCACGGGCAAACTTTGTAAGGTGATCTACATTCTTAGAATGGATATGTGCTGAATGACGGTTTCCGTGTTCTGCTGCAACAGCTTTTTCTATTGCTTCATCAATATCGGCAACTCGAACAATCGGGAGTATCGGCATCATCATTTCCACCTGAACAAACGGATGGAGTGCTTCTGTTTCACAGATGATGAGGCGTGCATCGGAGTCAATTCCGAGTTCCTTTAAGAATTTGCCTGCATCTTTTCCAACCCATTTTTTATTGATTGAATATTTGCCGTCTTTTTCTACAAGGGCGATTTTAATCAATTTATCAATCTGCTCACCCTTTATAAGGTATGCGCCGGCTTCCTGCATACTTGCTATGAGGTCACTTGCAATAGATTCAACTGCAAAGCACTCTTTTTCTGCAATACAGGGTAAGTTATTATCAAAGCTTGCACCTGCAATAATATCACGGGCAGCTTTTTTGATATCAGCTGTTTCGTCTACAATTACAGGGGGGTTACCTGCACCTGCACCGATAGCTTTTTTACCTGATGACAAAAGTGCACGAACTACACCGGGGCCACCTGTGGCAACAAGCATACGGACAATCGGAGATTTCATCATTTCGTTTGATGACTCCATAGTAGGCTTGTATACTGATACAACAAGGTTTTCAGGTCCGCCGGCTTCAAGGATGGCACGGTTTACAAGGTCAACCGCATAGTTTGCGGTTTTGCAAGCATTCGGATGCGGATTGAATACAACAGCGTTACCGCCTGCAATCATACCGATGGAATTACAGATAACAGTTTCACTGGGGTTTGTGGAAGGAGTAATACTTCCTATAACACCGTAGGGAGCCATTTCAACAAGTGTAAGGCCGTTATCACCTGTCATAACAGATGGAGATAAATCTTCGGTTCCGGGAGTTTTCTTTGCAACGAGCTGGTGCTTGATAATTTTATCAGATACTCTGCCCATTCCGGTTTCACTTACACCGAGTTTTGCCATTTCTTCTGCTTCGTTCAATGTGAATTCACGGATTTTTGTTATCATCTGTTCTCTCTGTTCAACGCTATATGAACGATATTGCTTGTACGCCTTATTAACTGCTTCGAGAGCATCTGCCATACTGTCGAAAACACCTTTGTATGAACGGGCATCTACGTTAACATCTGTATCGCCTGCTACATTAGCAAGAACTTTTTTTACGATTTCGCTAATCTGATTTTCATCAATTCTCATAGATAATCAACAGCCTTTCGCCAAAATTATATGTAATAAAATAATTTACAGTACTTTTTCCCAAAGTTTGGGATCGGGGTTTGGTATTACCGAAGAATCAAGAAGCATTCCCTTATCCCCTGCCGCTGCTTTTGCATTTTCAATAGCAGCGCCTACTGCGGCAACTTCGCCGGTCAGTAATAAATATGATTTACCGCACATACCTCTGGCAATACGAAGTTCCACCAAAGTTACATCTGCACTTTTTGCAGCTGCATCTGCAGCCACAATAGCCGATGCACCTGAGAAAGTTTCAATAACGCCAAGTGCGCGCGGATTTTCTACATCAACAGTTGCATATATTGCAGGAAATACACCTTCGTGTACATTGCCGAGAACAAAGCTGTCGATGAGCTTTTCACCGTGTAAATTTTTACATGCATCAACCGCTGCTCTTATTGCACTGAGTTCACCCGAAATAATAACTATATACTTACCGGGGCAAACCACCTGTGCTTCAATAATTTCTACATCAGCAGTTTTAACCAGAGTATCTGCTGCGCTGATACCGGTAGAAACTGTGGTATATTCAATCATACCAATTGCTCTTGCCATATTCTCACTTCCTGCTCCTTTCTATAACAACATATTGATCGCTTATTTCTACAACTTTGCCACTTACAGGTGAATGTACCGGCACACCGAGTTTATCTTCAGGTGCTTTGGCAACTATTTCGCCTGCTGCAACTTCATCGCCTTTCTTAACAAGCACAACAGAGAAAGCACCTATATTCTGATGAAGAGAAATTCTTAAACGCTTTGGAATAATTTCTGATTCATCAACTGGTGTTTCAACATTATACTTGCTGATACCCAGGCGCTTAACAAGACGAGCTACCGAAACAAGTCTGTATGAACGCTTGTCTGAAACCCCGTTAAATTGCGGATCCTTTGGCGGTGTTACACCGTTTGCACGAAGACCGTCTCTGTAAGATGCTATAAGGGTTGCCGGAGAAAGCCCCTGCATACACGAATACATTTCGCAAAGACCGCACTGTGAACAGGAGAAGGTATCCAGAAACGGTTTTGTATCAAACACTTTATTGTGTGATATTCCGTGCATAAACGCCTGAGGGTCAATTGGATGACCAAGAAGATTTCTGGAACACAAATCTGTGCACATACGACAACTGCAACATGCACTCATTGCACGCTTCATCCCGATATTGGGTTTAACGGATTTTCTTTGTACTATATAATGATCCTGCGGCAAAAGAATTACCGCATTTGTTGTTTTCGTAATTACACCATGAGAGCTACCTATTTTGCCTGTCATGGGCCCGCCTATAAGATAGACAGGGTCTTTTATTGTTGAACCGCCGCACAAATCGACAAGTTCTTTAAAAGTCATACCTACAGGTGCCTTAAGAACCTTAGGATTTTTAACTTCGCCGGCAACCATAACATATTTGTGGGTAACACCTGCGTTTTCATTAACTGCTCTGTAAACATTAAGCATAGTTTCAACATTGAAAACTGTAACACCCACAGAGATGGGAATATTGCCTGCTTTAACTATTCTGCCCGTAGTTTCGTATGTAAGAATAACTTCATCCCCTGCGGGATATATCTCGGGCAAGAAAGCTACAGAGACCTTTGGATAATCTGTCATAACTTCTTTAATAGCTGCTTCTACGCCTTTATAGGAAGGCTTTATTGCAATTATAGCACGCTCTGCTTCAACAGCATCGGCAACCATTGAAAAAGTACTCACAATTTCAAAAGCGTACTTTTCCAGAAGCTGTCTGTGAACTTTAAACAAAGGCTCACACTCTGCACAGTTAAGTATTATAGTGTCTGCCCGCTTATCCAGTTTGGCATAAGCGGGAAATCCGGCACCGCCCGCTCCGACGATGCCGCTTTCCTGCATAATTTGTGATAATTTTTCTAATTGCATAACTTACTCCAATCCTATTGCATCATCTATGATGCCAACGATTGCAGCATCGATGGGAGATGTTTCCGCATTACAACCAATGCGTGCTGCACTACCGGTAGCTACTAAAACATCTTCGCCAATTCCTGCGCCAACATTATCGATGGCTACAATTCTGCCGGTTCCGCACATTTTATTGTACGGTTCTACAATTAGAAATTTGTTTCCTTTTAAATTTTCATTCTTTCGGGTGGCAACAACGCTGCCAACTACTTTTCCTACAAACATCGCCTATCACCTTCCGTAAAAAAATGATTATTGGAAGAGATTATTTTAATGTAGGAAGAATCTTCTCCACATCACCATGGGGTCTGGGAATTACATGTGTAGCGATGATTTCGCCAAGCTTCTGAGCAGCGCTGCCACCTGCTTCAACAGCAGATTTAACCGCACCTACATCACCGCGAACCATAACACTTACCAAACCTGAACCGATTTTTTCTGTTCCGATAAGTTCTACATTTGCAGCCTTTACCATTGCATCAGCAGCCTCGATTGCAGCTACTAAACCTCTTGTTTCAATCATACCTAATGCTTCCTGTGCCATTTTCTTTTCCTCCTTGACATTATTTATAACTTTGGTTTCTTTTAAAACCTCTTTTGCCTCTGCCGCCTTAGGTGCAGCAGTTGCAGTTGATTTTTTTGTTGTAGTTTTATTTGCCGATGTTTTTTTCTCAGCCATACTCCTCACCACCTAATTAGAACTTGGGAAGGATTTTTTCTACATCACCATGGGGTCTGGGGATTACATGTACTGCAACTAATTCACCAAGCTTCTGAGCAGCGCTTGCTCCAACTTCTGTAGCAGCTTTAACAGCGCCTACATCACCACGAACCATAACACTTACCAAACCTGAACCAATTTTTTCTGTTCCGATGAGTACTACTTCAGCAGCCTTTACCATTGCATCAGCAGCTTCTACTGCAGCTACTAAACCTCTGGTTTCTACCATACCTAATGCTTCCTGTGCCATATTTTTTTCCTCCTAAAAATATTATATAAAATTATTTATTAATAACAACAACTTTAAGGCCTTCCATTTTGATGTTAGCTTTAAGCGCATCATTAATGTCATCCAATGAGAACTCGTGTGTAACAAGCTTCTTGATTGGCAAGCCAATAGCAAGCGCTCTTTTCAAGAAATCAAATGTTGTCGGATAATCACGGAGAGTGTAGCACCATGAACCAACTGTTGTGATTTCCTTTGCACAAATATCAAAGTGTGGGTTAATCGGTGTTTCTCCGCCGTTTACAAAGAAACCGAGCTCACAGAGACCGCCACCGTTTCTGATGAATTTATATACATTTGAGTGAGCAACTGCAGCGCCTGTGCACTGAAATGCAAAGTCTGCAAGATGTCCACCGAATGCATCTTTAACGCCGTTTGCAAGTGCATCAATGCCGTCGAAATCTTTAAAGTTAACTGTTGCTTCTGCACCAAGTTCTTTTGCAAAGTCAAGGCGCTTCTTTTCACCATCAACTGCAACGATGTGCTCAACACCCATTGTGCGGAGCATTGCCACACAGATAAGACCGATAGGTCCGCAGCCCTGAACAACAACTCTTGAATTGAACTTAAGAATACCTGTTGTTTTAGCTCTTTCTACCGCGTGAGTAAGAACTGCACAGGGCTCAATAAGAATTCTTGAGTGAAGGTCGAGATCTGATACATTAAAGATTGTTGAACCTTTGCGGATAACAATATAATCTGCAAACCAACCGTTCAGGTGAATGTTATCATCTGCCATAAGGCCATAGCATTTAGCTTCGCCGACATTAAGCTTATTCATATCGTATGTAATAATTTCGGGATCTTCCGCAAAATTAAGGCAGGTAACAACCTTGTCACCAATGCTAAGAGACTTGCCTGCGCTGTCCTTCTTAACATTTTTACCCATTTTTACAATCTCGCCTGTTCCCTCGTGTCCAAGAACAACCGGAATAAGACCGAATGGGTCGCGTCTGAACTCATGAGCATCTGTACCGCAAACGCCACATCCTTCAACTTTAACGAGAATATCATCGTCGCCAATTTCGGGAATGGGGAATTCTTTGATTTCAAAATGCTCAATCTCTGTGAGCACTGCTGCACGACTTTTTGCAGGAACAGAGCCTGATGATGTACTCTTTTTGGAGCATCCGCCACCCATTTCCTGAAGAACCTGCTTGACAATCTGCTCAATATTGACTGAATTAATATCCATTGTCATCGCTCCATTCTGAATTTATTTATTAAGCATACTTAAAACTTCTTTTGTAATTTTAGCAACTATATCTGCATCACAGGCTTTATCATCATGATGTCCGCAAGAACCGCCGCAGTTATGGCAGCTCATTTTGCCGTCTTTGTGGTTGGGGCAAACATTTGCGGGGTGCTTACCAGGAAGGCCCATCTTTCTGCGGATTTCATAAAGTTTTTCAATCTGCTCTTTATCAAATTCGATAGGTGTACCGAGCTGTCTTGCTTTGTAAAGAAGTTCTGCATAGAATTCAACAGACTCCATTTTGTGATATGCATTAAGCAAAGAATCTGAATATGTAAGAGCACCGTGGTTAGCAAGCAAAACTGCATCGAAGTACTCAAGGTATTTTTCTACAGCATCCGGGATTTCCTCTGTTGAAGGTGTGCCGTATTCAGCAATCGGAACGCAACCGAGAGCAATAACTGCTTCAGGCATAATGGGCTGTGTAAGCGGAATGCCTGCAATAGCAAAAGCAGTAGCAAATGATGGATGCGCATGAACAACAGCCTTTACATCAGGGCGTTTTTCATAAACACGCATATGCATTTTAATTTCTGATGAGGGTTTGAAATCGCCGTTAGCATAAATTACATTACCCTTCGCATCTACCTTACAGATGTAATCAGGGGTCATAAAGCCCTTACTAACGCCGGTAGGTGTGCATAAGAATTCATTATCAGAAAGTTTAACAGAGATGTTACCATCGTTTGCAGCAACCATGTTTCTGTTGTAAATTCTTTTACCAATGTCGCAAATTTGTTTTTTGATTTCGTATTCTGACATCATACGTATAATCTCCTCCATAAAAAATATTTTATAATTAACTTATATATTAATTTTACCACAAAAACAAACAAAAGTCAATGAAATTTTTCTGTTTTTTTCTTTGTTTTGTTTGGTTTTTATTGATTTAAATATTCAATCAATTCATTTACACCATAGCCAGTGTGAGAATCGATTTTAAATACTCTTTCGCATCCGCTTATGCGAAGCCAGTTTTCAGCTCTGTCGGGATTTGCGCCCTCTTCTTCACACTTGGTCACAATTCCAATTACCTCACGGTTTACCATGCAGGTAATACACGGCGGAAAAAGTGAATATGGCTCGGTAGCACTTACGATAAGCCCGATTATATCAGCCTCATACGAATACAAAGCCAACGCCCTGCCGAGATGATGCGTCTGAGCATATTCTCCCGGAGTATCTATTAAATTGTTTTCAAATTTAATATACTGGGTTTTATCGTAGCTTATTTTTTCTCCACGCAGAACCTGTGTGAGAGTGGTTTTTCCGCTTTCGCTTCTGCCCATCAAAATTAAGTTTTTCATCATGTTTTGGTTATAGGGCACACTGTGAAGCTTAAAACATCTCTGCAATATTCAACAAGTGCCGTAAGTGAAGCTTGTACATCGGAAACATTTCCGGTGACAATAAGAGTTCCGCTGAATCTGTCTACAAATCCAAGCTCAACTCCAGATGATTTTATTGCAATATCACCTGCAATTATAGCAGTCTCTGCAGGGGACATTGTAACAATCCCGATGGCAGTTCTTTTATAATCGATAGCAGGATCAAGACCGAGTTTTCTGTATAAAATGTCATCAGGATTTGCAATGATGTGTGCTATTGTAATCTGTTTACCGGGAACAAGCTCCTGAACTATTCTCAGCTTTTCCTGCATTGAAAGATCATCAAACATCGCCCTAACCTCCTATCTTACATTTGAGTCCAAAGCTCTCGGCAACCGCTTTGAGCTTTTGCATATGTTCATCGGCAGGCATTGGTACATCACCCATGGGATATTCCCTGCCCAGTCCCTCGTATTTATCCTTACCATAGTTGTGATACGGTAACAGATTGATTTCATCTACACCTTTTAAAGTGGATGCAAATTTTGCAATGGATGCAATTTCTGCTTCAGTCTCATTAAATGTAGGAATTACGGGGACACGAATTATCAATTTTTTTGCATTTTCTGCAATTTTAACAGCATTTTCAAGTATGCGTTCATTTGGCTGTGTGGTAAATTCTTTATGCTTTGCGCTGTCCGTATGCTTGATGTCCATAAGCACAGTATCTATATACGGAAGCAGTTTTTCTATTTTTTCATAAGGAGCAAAACCAGTGGTTTCAACCGCCGTGTTGATAGCCATTTCCTTTGCACCTTTTAAAAGTGCATATGCGAATTCACTCTGGCAAAGCATTTCACCGCCCGACAATGTCATACCGCCGCCGGAGCGTCTGTAGTACGGCATATCCTGCTTGACAACATCCAGCACTTCTGCCACGGTAACATCTCTGCCGATTATTTTTTCCTTGCCATTTTGAAGCATTGTCTGAATTTCATATTTCTGCGATTCAGGATTGCAGCACCATTTACATCTTAAAAAGCAGCCTTTTAAAAAGATGATAGTTCTGATTCCCGGACCGTCATGAACGGAGAACTTCTGAACGTCGAAAATCCTGCCGGATACATTCATATAGTCAGACATATTCTATTAAAATCCTCCCTGCTCGGTTCTGTTGATAATATCATCCTGAAGCGATCTGGAGAGTGTTGTAAACAGTGCACTGTAACCTGCAACACGAACAACAAGGTTCTTGTAGTTTTCGGGGTGGAGCTGTGCATCGCGAAGTGTTTCTC
>JAZRLV010000005.1:0-7168 GCA_045646985.1 Clostridia bacterium
GCTTACCCTGCATTGTTTCTGATACGGGAACAAGCGGGTCTGCCGCACCTGTCACACGCATAGCCGCATAAACATAGCTTCTGCCTGAAAGCGGGTCACTGGTTGCGCCGCCGATACATGTTGCAGCACCGCCGAAAGGCTCAATTTCAGTGGGGTGGTTGTGTGTTTCATTCTTAAAGAGAAGAAGCCATTTTTCCACTTTTCCGTCTTTTACAACATCAATTTTTACTGTACATGCATTAATTTCTTCTGATTCATCAAGTTTTGCAAGTTTACCCTCTTTTTTAAGATATCTTGTAGCAAGTGTTGCTATGTCCATAAGGTTTACAGGCTTTGTTCTGCCAAGTGCCTTACGGTCAGCAATATATTCGTCATAAGTTTTCTGAAGAAGCTCGTCCTCAAACTTAACAGAGTCAATCGTTGTAAGGAAGGTTGTATGACGGCAGTGGTCTGACCAGTAGGTATCAATCATCTTGATTTCCGTAATGGTAGGCTCACGCTTTTCGCCAATGAAATACTGCTGACAGAATAATATATCGTCAATATCCATTGCAAGTCCACGCTCGTCAATAAAGCTGGCAAGCTCCTCACGTGAAAGCGCACAGAAGCCGTCAAGGATTTCAACCTCTGTGGGAATTGTATACTCTGTCCTGAGAGTATCAACACACTCAAGAGATGCTTCTCTTGCCTCAACAGGGTTAATAACATATTTCTTGATTGCCGCAAGCTCCTCGCCTGAAATATTACCGTCTATAACATATACCTTTGCAGTACGTACATCAGGTCTTTCGCCTTTAGAAATAATCTGAATACACTCTGCCGCAGAAGCTGCACGTGCATCAAACTGTCCGGGAAGGTATTCCACTGCAAATACGATATCGCCCAGAGGAAGTTCTCTGTAAGTATTATCTGTCTGGGGCTCTGAAAATACAGTTTTGACAGAGCTTTCAAAAAGCTCCTCGGAAAGATTTTCAACGTCATAACGGTTGTATATACGAAGTGCATCTATTCCGTTTATTCCAAGCAAGCTCTTTAATTCTTTTTTCAGTGCTGTAGCTTCGTGGTCAAGTCCGTTTTTTCTTTCAACATATATTCTGAAAACCATGCTTTTTCTCCTTCATTTTCATTAGTTATTTGCTTTAAGTGCCCTTGCACCTATGTCATTTCTGTAATAGGCATTATCGAAATGAACATCCTTTACAGTTTCATAGGCCTTATCAATAGCTTCCTTAAGTGTTGGTGCAGTTTCAGTAACGCCCAACACTCTGCCGCCGGCGGTGAGGAGTTTGCCGTTATCTATTTTTGCACCGGCAACGTAAATATTCTTATCCTTTGGCATATCTATCTCAAAACCGCTTTCATATTTTTGCGGATATCCTTTAGACGCCATAACAACGCAGCACGCACTGCCGTTTGAAAAGCGTACATCTGCATTTTTTAAGTTTTTATCCGAAATATTGAGCATTATATCGAGCAAATCGCTCTCCAAAAGAGGAAGAACAACCTGTGTTTCAGGGTCACCGAAACGACAGTTATATTCAATAACCTTGGGGCCGTTTGGTGTAAGCATCAATCCAAAATACAAGCAACCTGAAAAGCTTCTTCCCTCTTTATTCATTGCCAAAACAGTAGGCATAAATATTGTATCCATACATTCTTTTGCAATATCCTCTGTATAATAAGGGTTTGGAGCTATTGTTCCCATACCGCCTGTATTGAGTCCTTCATCGTTATCAAGCGCTCTCTTGTGGTCCATTGAAGAAACCATAGGAACAAGAGTCTCTCCGTCAGTAAACGCAAGCACTGACACTTCAGGGCCTGTGAGGAACTCCTCGATTACTATGCTGCTTCCGCTTTCACCGAAAATTTTATCACCCATAATGCTTTTAACAGCATCTATGGCTTCCTCTCTTGTCTGCGCTATTATAACACCCTTACCAAGTGCAAGTCCGTCAGCCTTTACAACTGTAGGAATCGGAGCTGTCTTTAGATAATCAAGCGCCGCTTCCATATCTGTAAACACTTCGTATTGCGCAGTAGGAATATTATATTTTTTCATAAGATTTTTTGAGAAAACCTTACTTCCCTCAATAATAGCCGCTGCCTTATTGGGTCCAAAGGTTTTGATTCCCTTTGCATTAAGCGCATCAACTGCACCAAGCACCAGCGGGTCATCAGGTGCAACAACGGCAAAATCAATATTTTCGCTCACTGCAAACTGACATATAGCATCAATATCCTTTGCACCGATATTTACGCATGTTGCGTCCTGCGCAATACCGCCGTTTCCGGGAAGTGCAAAAATCTCGGTAACTGATTTGTTTTCTTTGATTTTCTTAATAATAGCATGCTCACGACCGCCGCCGCCTACTACCATAACTTTCATAATTCTACCTCCGAATTAATGGTGGAACAGGCGCATTTTTGTCATCGCCATAACCATACCGTACTTATTGCAGGCCTCTATTACATTATCATCACGGATTGAGCCGCCGGGCTGCGCAATGTAGGAAACACCACTCTTTGCCGCACGCTCAATATTGTCGCCAAACGGGAAGAATGCATCAGAGCCGAGTGCAACACCGCTGAGTGTTCCGAGATATTCTCTCTGCTCCTTACGTGTGAATGGCTCTGGTTTCTTTGTAAAGAGAGTTTCCCAGATGCCGTCACCGATTACATCCTCATAATCCTCTGAAAGATATACATCTATTGCATTGTCACGGTCAGGGCGCTTAACCTCGTCCTTAAATGGAAGTGACAAAACCTTTTCATGCTGACGAAGATGCCAGTTATCAGCCTTACCGCCGGCAAGACGTGTGCAGTGAATTCTCGACTGCTGACCTGCGCCTACACCGATAGCCTGTCCGTCTTTTGCATAGCAAACAGAGTTTGACTGTGTGTATTTAAGAGTAATAAGCGCAATTATAAGGTCACGCTTAGCTTCCTCTGTAAGATTTTTGTTGTCTGTAACGATATCCTCTAAAAGAGCACGGTTAATTTCAAAGTTATTTCTTCCCTGTTCAAAGGTTATGCCGTATACCTGCTTACGCTCAATTTCTTCAGGAACGTAAGAGGGGTCAATTTTTATAATATTGTATGTGCCTTTTCTCTTTGATTTAAGAATTTCGAGGGCTTCATCATCATAATCGGGTGCGATTACACCGTCAGAAACCTCACGTGCGATAAGGCGTGCACAGGTAACGTCACACTTATCTGAAAGTGCAATCCAGTCACCAAACGAGCTCATACGGTCTGTACCTCTTGCTCTTGCATATGCTGTTGCAAGGGGTGATTCATCAAGTCCCTCTACATCATCAACAAAGCAAGCCTTTTTAAAATTTTCGTCCATTTTTACGCCTACTGCCGCAGATGTGGGGCTTACATGCTTAAAGGAGGTTGCCGCACACATACCAAGCGCCTCTTTAAGCTCCTTTACAAGCTGCCAGCTGTTGAGAGCATCAAGGAAATTTATATATCCGGGCTTTCCGTTAAGTATTTCAATGGGAAGCTCCGCATTGCCGTTCATAAAGATTTTTGAAGGCTTCTGATTGGGGTTACAACCGTATTTCAGTTCAAACTCTTTCATTTATATTCATCCTTTCGCATATTACTTATTCTTATTAATCAGGCGGTTTTCGCACTCTCCTGATTCAAGGTCAATGTATCTTACATAAATTGAAATCTTGTTCTGCTCGTCAAGATTTTCCCATATATCCTTTAAGAATTCATCAATATCATCAGGAATTGAAATTCTTTCAGGCTCCCCCATAAATGTAGGAATAGGATTGCCGTCACATACATATGTATGAATGAAATGACCGATTCCTGCAAGTGACGGATATGAGAAGTTATATCTTGCGCAGGCACTTCCGCTTTCATCTGCACTCTTAAGAATATTCATATCATACACAAAATCGCCCCTATCAAAAGTAAGCATACAGCTGATTCTGGGGGTGAAATTGGGGGCGTCAGGCTCAAACCCTCTTGTGTTAAGTGATTCTATAAAGTTTCCGCCTTGCTTAAGGAAATTATAAACTGTATCTGTCTGGTCACCGTTTGTCACGATGAGCTTGTTATCTATCTTTCTGATAGGTGAATAAATAATGAGGGAGGGATCCTCTACCTTACTCTCATCAAAGGGATAGATTATAATACCATCTTCTGTTTCCTCAAAAATTCTGTTACGTGAATTTTCGCTTCTTCCCATGATAAAGTAAGCTGTTACTGCCTTTTTTCCGTCAGCGCTTTTTCCGGCAATAATACCTCTGCCAACGTAGGAGTTTCCTTTTATTCTTTCACCGATGGTTTTTGTTTCATATACGTTCATTTATTTTTATCCTCCTGTATCTGTTTGCTGACAATCTCCGCCGCCTCGGGCAAAATAATCCATTCAGCATTTTCCATAACTCTTCTTTGAAGTGTTTCGGGGGTATCCTCCGGAAGAATATCAACTGCCTTTTGCAGTATGATTTCTCCGCCGTCGGGAATTTCATTTACAAAATGTACCGTTGCGCCCGTAACCTTAACGCCGTAAGAAAGCGCCGCCTCATGTACATGAAGTCCGTAAAAGCCCTTTCCGCAGAATGACGGAATAAGAGACGGGTGTACATTTATAATTCTTTTTGCAAAATGCGATGTAAAATTCTCACTCAATATACACATAAATCCCGCAAGAATTATAAGGTCTGTACCGTTTTCCTCTAACTGTGTTATAAGCTTTTCTTCAAATTCGCTTTGCGAAGCACATTCCTTTTTATTTACAACAGCTGTTTTTATTCCGCTGTTTTTCGCTCTTTCAAGTGCGTACGCCGTAGGATTATTTGACACAACAAGAGATATTTCGCCACTTTTTATTATGCCGCTTTTTTGTGCATCAATAAGTGCTTGCAGATTTGTTCCTCCGCCCGACACCAGTACCGCAATGCGTGTCAGCATATAACCACGCTTTCATCGCTTTTTGCGATTTCACCGATAATATATGCATCTTCACCATTTGCACGGAGAATCTGCAGTGCCTTGTCAGCCTCGTCCTTTGATACAACAACACTCATACCAACGCCCATGTTATATGTATTAAACATATCACGCTCGGAAATCTTGCCCTCTTTTGCAAGGAGATCAAATATAGGAAGAATACGGATAGCACTCTTTTCAATCTTTGCACCCATTCCCTTAGGAAGGCTTCTTGGAATATTTTCGTAGAAGCCACCGCCTGTAATATGAGAAACTGCCTTTACAGTTACCTCGTCAAACAGTGCAAGCATAGGCTTTACATAAATTCTTGTAGGTGTAAGCAGAGTTTCGCCTACACTTTTTCCGCCCAAAGCATCTACAGGAATTGTAATATCACGGTTTTCAACGTCAAACACCTTACGAACAAGAGAAAAACCGTTTGAATGCACACCGCTTGACGCAAGTGCAATCACAACGTCGCCCTCTGTTACCTTAGAATTGTCAAGCACCTTTGACTTATCAACAGCACCAACTGAAAAACCTGCCAAATCGTATTCGTCTACGCTGTAAAAACCGGGCATTTCAGCAGTTTCACCGCCGACAAGCTCACAGCCTGCCTGAACGCATCCCTCTGCTATACCTGAAACAATTTGGGCAATTTTCTCAGGATAGTTCTTACCGCATGCGATATAGTCAAGGAAAAGAAGCGGCTTTGCACCACAGCAGATAATATCATTTACACACATTGCAACGCAGTCAATACCTACAGTGTCATGCTTATCAAGAATAAAAGCGAGCTTCAATTTTGTACCAACACCGTCAGTTCCGCTTACAAGCACGGGGTGAGGCATATTTGTAACATCAAGCTCAAACAAGCCGCCAAAGCCGCCGATGTCGGAGCTTTTTCCGTTTATCATAGTTCTTGCAATATGTTTTTTCATAAGTTCTACCGCGCGGTAGCCTGCTGTAATGTCAACACCTGCTGCTGCATAGCTTGCTGATTGTGATTTTGAATTCATAAATTTATCCTCCTAATAATACTTTTATAACATAGGAAATTGCGTGCGAAAAGTACGCAATTTAGCTTGTTTCAAACAAGCGTACCTACCTGCCCCCAAGATTGGGGGGCAGGGGGTTGATGTGTTGAAACGCTTTTTTATTCTTTTCCGTTCCAGCAATAGGTACAAAGCTTGCACTTATCAAGACCTATCGCCTCAATAGTTCCTTCAAGTGACTGGAATTCCAGTGAAGCAAAATTGAATTTTTCACAGATTGCTTTTCTCAGCGATTTTCCTCTTTCTGTAGAAGAATCACTGTATTCGTCAATGTATTTTAAGCCTTCTTCACCCTCAAGCTCAACAATAACCTTTCTTGCAATAAGCTCCATTTCACTGGTTGCTCTTGAGAAATTGAGATATTTACAGCTGTACATAATAGGCGGACATGCACTGCGCATATGCACCTCTTTTGCACCATTTGTATAAAGGAAATCAACCGTTTCCTTAAGCTGTGTTCCTCTTACAATAGAATCGTCTACAAAGAGCAGCTTTTTATCAACAATAAGGTCATGCACCGGAAGCTGCTTCATCTTTGCAATTTGTGCACGGTCAGACTGCTTCGGGGGTGTAAAGCTTCTCGCCCATGTGGGGGTATATTTAATAAAAGGTCTTGCAAACGGAACGTGACTCTCATTAGCGTATCCTATTGCGTGCGGTGTTCCTGAATCGGGAACTCCGCTTACATAATCAAGCCCCTCTGCATTTTTACTTTTTGCATCACTCTGCGCTAAAATACGTCCGTTGCGGTTACGCATTACCTCAACATTTACACCCTCGTAAATTGAGTTGGGGTAACCATAATATGTCCAAAGGAAGGAGCAGATTTTCATTTCCTTACCCGGTTTTGCAAGCTGCACTATATTTTCAGCATCAAACTGTACTATTTCACCCGGTCCAAGCTCCTTATAAAGCTCATACCCTACCTTCTGACAGGCAAAGGATTCAAACGATGCACAAAATCCCTCATCATTCTTTCCGATATGAATCGGAGTTCTTCCAACTCTGTCACGTGCGGCAATAATGCTTCCGTCGTTTTTAAGGAAAAGCATTGAAAGAGAGCCGTCAATAGCCTCCTGCGCAAATTTTATGCCGTCTACAAAGTCGCTTTTCTGATTAATAAGCGCTGCGGCAAGCTCTGTAGAATTAATTTTCCCACC
>JAZRLV010000006.1:0-15703 GCA_045646985.1 Clostridia bacterium
ATTTCGGAAAAAATGAAAAAACTATTTGGCGAAAAAGATTGACAAAATACGGCTTTTAGCTGTATCATATAAGGTGTACTATTTAATTTGAAAAAATGTGAGGTGAAAAAAATGGACGCAGGAGGAAATAGCAGTGCAAGTATAGCCCGACCGTGGGGGCAGAGATATCTCTGCGTCTGTTTTTGCAGCGATATTTAATCTGCCCGTATGAAAGGCTCTGACTGCTTCCTTTGAAAAAATACAGGAAGTGAGGAGATAGTTTTGGCAGAATTTATAAATAATACACTTGGAGAAACACTTGCACTTTTAGTTGCGGGAAAGAAATATTCTGCGGCACGTGACGTTCTTGAAACTATGCATGCTGCCGATATTGCCACTATGCTTGAAGAGTGCCCTAAAGAGGTTGTGCCGCTTTTATTCAGACTTCTCCCAAAAGAGATTGCGGCGGAAACCTTTGTCCAGATGCAAGAGGATCATCAGCAGCTTCTTATACAGAGCTTCAGCGACAGCGAGCTTAAGGAAGTCGTTGACGAGCTGTATGTGGACGATGCGGTTGACCTTGTAGAGGAAATGCCTGCAAATGTTGTGCGAAGAATACTAAGACAGGCTGACCCCGAAAAACGTAAAATGATAAACGAGATACTAAAGTATCCCGAGGACAGCGCCGGAAGCATTATGACAACAGAGTATGTCAGCTTGCGCCCGGCTATGACGGTTGAAGATGCGATAAAACGCATCAGAAGAACAGGTATTGACAAGGAAACAATTAATACCTGCTATGTCACGGATGATAACAGAAAGCTTTTGGGAATAGTAACTGTGCGTACTCTTCTTCTTGCAGAAGAAAATTCATTAATGGAAGCAATAATGACTGAGGAGGTTATCTCTGCACTCACTACAGAGGACAGAGAAACCGTTGCACTCACCTTTACTAAATACGACCTTTCAGCAATGCCCGTTGTTGACGAGGAAAACCGCCTTGTAGGTATCGTTACCGTCGATGACGTTATGGACGTATTGCAGGAGGAAACTACCGAAGATATCGAGAAAATGAGTGCTATTATGCCGCTTGAAAAGCCGTATCTTAAGACAGGCGTTCTAGAGATTTTCAAAAGCCGTATACCCTGGCTTTTTATCCTTATGATTTCAGCGGCATTTACGGGAATGATAATAACAAAGTTTGAAAACGCACTTGCGGCGCAGCTTGCGCTTGTGGCGTCTATTCCTATGCTGATGGGTACAGGCGGTAACTGCGGAAGTCAGTCGTCGGTTACGGTTATTCGTGGTCTTTCCATAGGTGAGATAGAATTTGGTGATATCTTAAAAATCATGTGGAAGGAATTGCGTGTTGCAATTTTGTGCGGAGTGTCGCTTGCAATAGTAAATTTTGCAAAGCTTATGGTTTTTGATAATCTTAACTATCTTGTGGCTCTCGTAATCAGCATAACTCTTTTGCTTGATGTTATTGTGGCAAAGATTGTTGGCTGTACGCTGCCGCTTATTGCAGATAAGCTGGGCTTTGACCCGGCAGTTATGGCAAGTCCGTTTATCACAACAATAGTTGATGCCATATCACTGGTAATTTATTTTGAAATAGCGGTAATAATGTTGAATATAGCGGTTTGAAGTGCCTTGCATTTCAAACCGTTTTTATACAAAATATACCTTCGGTTGATGATTATAGCAAATATATAGCTTATTGAAAGAGGAAAGCGGCATTTTCCTTAGGGAAATGAATTTTACGAGTGTTTGGGGGTGTTGTATGAACAGTATTTTAACTGAAAAGCTTGAAAAGCTGCCGCAAAAGCCCGGAGTATATATGATGAAGGACGCAAGCGGCAGAATCATATATGTAGGCAAGGCAAAGGTGCTTCGTAACCGTGTGCGTCAGTATTTTCACGCATCTGCCAATCACAGCGTAAAAACAGCTGTGATGGTGTCAAAAATATATGACCTTGACTATATTATCTGTGACAGCGAGATGGAGGCATTGGTGCTTGAGTCAAATCTTATTAAGGAGAATAAGCCCAGATATAATATTCTTTTAAAGGATGACAAGCACTACCCATACATTAAGATAACGCTTAACGAGGAATATCCACGAATGCTTTTTGTACGCAGAATTGAAAATGACGGAGCAAAGTATTTTGGCCCGTATCCAAGCGGATATTCAATTAAGGAAACAATGGAGCTTTTAAAAAATATATTTTTGTTGCCGCATTGCAACAAGCAGTTCCCACGTGATTTTAAAAAGGACAGACCGTGCCTTTATCACGCAATGGGGCGTTGCAGTGCGCCTTGTCAGGGCACAGTAGGCGCAGAGGAATACCGCAAAATTTTTAAAAGCATTGTAAAATTCCTTGACGGAAAAGATGAAGAGGTTATAGGGCAGCTTGAGACAGAAATGAAAGAAGCCGCAGAGAATATGGAGTTCGAGCGTGCGGCACTTCTTCGTGACAGAGCCGCTTCTGTAAGACGTCTTGGCGAGCAGCAGAAGGTTATTACCGAAAGCGGCGGAGATATTGACGTTATTGCAGCTGCTATGGAGGATTCTCTTTCTTCAGTTGAGGTTTTTTATATCCGCAGCGGCAGACTTATCGGACGGGATAGCTTTGACCTTTCTGACTCAATAAGCATAGAGCCACGTCAACTGCTTTGTGAATTTGTTCCTCAGTTTTATTCCCGTGACAACTATATTCCACAAACAATTTTGCTTTCACACTACATTGATAACCTTGAAGAAACACAGGAGTTTTTATCACAAAAACGTGGTAAGCGTGCCTATATCAAGGTGCCTGAGCGTGGCGATAACAAAAAGACTGTTGATATGGCGTATGGCAATGCTCTTAAAAATATAGAAAACTACAGGACAAAACAGGTCAAAGAAAAGCTCAGAAGTAACAGCATTAAAGAGCTTGCGCAAATGCTTGGCCTTGAAGTAATCCCCGACAGAATTGAGTCGTATGATATTTCGCATATATCAGGGGCAGACAGCGTTGCATCGATGATTGCGTTTGAAAACGGCAAAAGTGCAAAAAAAGAATATCGCCGCTTTAAAATAAAAACAGTAGAGGGCGCTAATGATACTGCATCACTGCGTGAAGTTCTCAAGCGGCGCTTTACCCATGAGCAGCGCAAGGGTGACGGGAAATTTAGCACTCTTCCTGATTTGATACTCCTTGACGGTGGAAAAGGACAGCTAAGTGCAATAAAAAATCTGTTTGATGAAATGGGGATAGATGTACCGATTTTTGGTATGGTAAAGGATGACAAGCACCGCACACGTGCGCTACTGGGCGAAAACGGTGAGGTATATCTTAATCCTGTAAGCTCGGTGTATAATCTTGTCGCAAATATTCAGGAGGAGGTGCACCGATTTGCCATCGAATATCATCGCTCGCTTCACCGCAAAAATACAATAGAGAGCGAGCTTGAAAAAATTGACGGCATCGGAAAACAAAAAAGAATTGCACTGCTTTCCCATTTTAAAAGTATAGGAAAAATAAAATCCGCATCAGTAAATGACCTGGTTGCAGTTAAGGGAATTAGTCTGAAAAATGCGGAGGATATTTGTAATTACTTCAGAAAATAAAGATGTGTAAGGGATGTTAAAAAAGTCCAGAACGCAAAAAGGCACCAATAATAAAGAATATAAACACTTGATATGTTTTAAAATTCTCTAATTAGGTTGAAAAATCTCATATTAATCGATTTTTCTTATTCTTGAAGCCTTTTTGCTACGGAGCAAACTTCACCTCTCGACGTGCCCTCGCACGCCTTCGGGTAACCCAAACCTACGGTTTGGTTCAGTTTGTCCGTTCTGAAGCATTTTTTCCTATCCCCTAAAAAAAGGCCTGTTAAAAAACTCAGTTTTTTAACAGGCTTTTATATTCCTAAATCGTTGTTTATTATATTTGCATTAACTACAGAATCCTTTCCGTACTTATCACGAATGGAGTCGAGCGCTTTCTCAAGCTTTTCACGCTTGGGATTTTTATTTTCTTCATCAAAAAATCCAATCTGAAAATTCTCGCTCTCGTTCACAATTCCGCTGCCTGTTACAGTAAGCATACGGATAGGATTTCTTATGTTCCAGTTGCGGCGGATAATTTCCATAGCCTTATCTGTTATTTCCTTGGCTAAATTGGTGGGGTGGTCGAGCTTTTCCTGACGCACAATAGAAGAAAGGGAGGGGTCTTTAATCGTTACCTGCACAACCGTGCATTTTACACCCTTTCGGCGCATGCGTGCGGCGATACTTTCACTAAGGTGTGATATTCCGCACATAATGTCGTCCTCTGTACATAAATCTCTGCGAAAGGTCATGCCGTTGCCTACGGACTTAACCTCGTCATTTGCGTGCGGGTCAACGGGGGAGTCATCTTCGCCCCGTGCATAGCGGTATATCATCTGTCCGGATTTTCCAAGCACCTTGCTGAGTACTTTTTCATCGCTTTGGGCAAGCTGACCAATCGTTTGAATTCCCATACGGCTAAGCACTTCCCCCGTGCGTTTTCCGACAAACAGCAAATCACGGACAGGCAGCGGAAATACAATATCTTTGTAGTTTTCTATTGAAATAACTGTGGTTGCATCAGGCATTTTATAGTCACTTCCAAGCTTTGCATATACCTTATTAAAGGATACACCAACTGAGATTGTAATCCCGATTTCCTCACGTATTCGTTTTCGTAAAATTGCGGCAATTTCCTCACCATTTCCAAAAAGCTGTTTTGACCCTGTCACGTCGAGCCAGCTTTCATCAATACCGAATCTTTCGACAAGGTCGGTATACTGATAATAAATTGCATTTACCTTTTCGCTGTATTCTTCATATAAATCATGGTGGGGAGGAACTATTACAAGTGCAGGGCATTTCTTTTTTGCACTGTAAATCGTTTCGGCTGTCTGAATATTATATTTTTTTGCAAGCTCATTTTTTGCAAGAATTATCCCGTGCCGTGCTTCTACACTGCCGCCTACTGCCATCGGTACATTTTTCAGCTCGGGATTAAGTGCGCATTCAACGGATGCAAAAAATCCGTTACAGTCACAGTGTAATATAGTGCGTTCCACCTTTTCACCACCAGTATATAATTTCATTCTGCATTTATATTCTTGCTACACCACTTTCTTTTGCAGCCTTTGCCACGGCTTCAGCTACGGCTTTTCCCACTCGCTTATCAAATGCCTTGGGGATTATGTAATCGGCAGAAAGCTCCTCCTCGCTTACAAGCGATGCTATAGCGATTGATGCAGCCATTTTCATTTCTTCGTTAATATCCGATGCACGTACATCAAGCGCCCCTCTGAAAATTCCGGGGAAAGCAAGCACATTATTTATCTGATTGTTAAAATCACTTCTGCCTGTGCCAACAACTGCTGCCCCTGCACGAAGTGCAGCATCGGGCATTATTTCAGGTGTGGGGTTTGCCATAGGGAATACAATCGCCCCCTCCGCCATAGATTTAATCATATCTTCAGAAACAATGTTTGGTGCAGAAACACCTATAAACACGTCAGCACCTTTCATAGCGTCAGAAAGTGTGCCTGTCATTTTCTCACGATTAGTAATTCTGGAAAGCTCCTTGTGTGCATCGGAAAGTTCCTCCATACCCTCGCATATTATACCGAAGCGGTCAACCAAAATCAGGTTTTTTACACCTAATTTGAGCAAATGTATACCGATTGCAGTACCTGCACTGCCTGCGCCATTTATTACAACACGAACATCAGCGATATTTTTCTTAACCACCTTAAGTGCATTTAAAAGTGCGGCAGCAACAACTATTGCTGTACCGTGCTGGTCATCGTGGAAGACAGGAATATCGCAGATTTCCTTAAGGCGTTTTTCTATCTCAAAGCAACGGGGTGCCGCAATATCCTCAAGGTTTATTCCGCCAAAGCTTCCTGAAATGTTATAAATAGTCATAACTGCCTCGTCAACGTCCTTTGTACGTATGCATATGGGAAATGCGTCAACATCTGCAAATTCCTTAAACAGCACACATTTTCCCTCCATTACAGGCATACCTGCCTCGGGACCGATATCGCCAAGCCCTAAAACAGCAGTTCCGTCAGTAATAACGGCAACTAAGTTGTTACGGCGTGTCAATTCATAGGATTTTGAAATGTCCTTTTGTATTTCAAGGCATGGCTGTGCAACACCCGGGGTATATGCAAGCGAAAGCTGCTCGGAGTTTTCAACCTTTGCCTTTGAGATTACTTCAATTTTTCCGTTCCATTCGTAATGCTTTTTAAGTGATTCCTGTCTTATGTCCATATTATCAAATCCTTTCGTGATATATAAATATTATCATATTGGAAATATAATTGCAATGAATTATTTTTGTATAAAAATAAATAATATTTCCGCAAGATTTACGGGGGAATAACCTTGGGAAGGTAGTCCCTTCTTTTGTAACCAAAAGAAGCAAAAGTTCCGGGGTTCCGATTCCCCGGACCCCAAACCGGCCTCGCAGGGGAGAAGCAATAAAAAAATTCTATCTTTTCTACTTTGTGAGTTATGTTTTTCTGTAATTTTTGCCTTTAAACCGCCGCCTACAAAAAGCAAACACTCAGTTTGCTCTGACGGCTGAAATTGCGAGAGTGCAGAGGAAACTGATTTCTCGCAATTTCTCGGTTAAAGGCAAAAACTACAGAAAAACGCAGCTTCATCGCTAAAGTTAGCTAACTTGCAGCACAAACTTGGGTTTTATAAATTCACTTTGCCTGTTTGGGCAAAAATTGCCCGTAACAATTTCCTCTGCTGACGGGCAATTTTTAGTCTGCCCCTCTTCGGCAATAGGTTTGCCGATGCAGACGGCACAATAAAGGCAAAGTAAATTTATAAACAAAGACCACTTATATTTTAAATGGCACGTCGTATATTGAAATCGCCCCTGCGAGGGCGTTTCAAGGGGTTCGGGGGAAATTCGCAATCCCCCGACGCTTTTCGCCATTTTGGCGCTCAAAATGGCATGACCTCGCTTCTCAGCGAGCTCCCTCAATAGTCTATTGAAAGGAATAAGGTTGCTTTCTTAAAAAAATAATGCCCCTACAAATTGAGGGACATATAAGCAATATATTTATCGAATATTTTATTATTTATCAGTTAAATTTTTTACGAGATTTTCAACCATTTCAAGTTGTTCGTCATTTAATTTTTTTAAATACTCATTTATCCTATTCAGTCTTGCAGGATTATGCGAGTCAAAATCAAAAAATTCACTTGGAGTAATTCCAAGATTTTCACAAATATAGAAGATACCTGCCAAAGAAGGTGTCCCTTGTCCTGTTTCTATGTGATTAATATATCCTTGGTTTTGTCCTATTGACAAGCTCATTTCACGTGCGGATACGTTTTTCTTTGTTCTAAGTTGGGCAAGACGTACCGCAAAATCTTTTTCGTCCATCATAATTCACCACCTATATTATATATTAAGGCATAGAGTGGTGAAAAATATGCTTTTAAAAGGTGTAAATTTATTGAAATGTGCTTTTATATGTGGTAAAATAAAAAACGTAATACATATAAAAGCATATTTGACGGTTTTAGGTTGGGTGATTATTATAAAAAATAAATTATGTACTTGTTGTTTTTTCGGTCACAGAACAATAAACGAAACAGCAGAATTAAAAAACAATTTAAACAGAATCATAGAAAATTTAATAATAAATAAAAAAGTTGACACTTTTCTTTTTGGAAGTAAAAGCGAATTTAATGACCTGTGTCTTAATGTTGTTACTCAATTAAAAGTAAAATATCCGTATATAAAAAGAGTGTATGTGCGTGCTGAATATCCGTATATAGATGAAGATTACAAAAATTATTTCTTAGAACACTATGAAGAAACCTATTACCCAGAAAAAATACTGAATGCAGGTAAAGCCGCCTATGTCGAGCGAAACTGTGAAATGATTGATAGCAGCAGTATTTGTGTAGTGTACTATGATGAAAGCTATACACCAAAGAGGAAAAATAGCAAAAGCGGAACGAAAATAGCTTATGACTACGCTATGAAAAAGGGTACTTGTGTAATAAACGTAAATGATATGTTAAAGAAAAATATGTGATAAGTAGTCTTGATTTT
Organism: Clostridia bacterium; assembly: GCA_045646985.1. Lineage (GTDB taxonomy): Bacteria > Bacillota > Clostridia > UMGS1883 > UMGS1883 > UMGS1883. The sequence continues at coordinate 8,094 of JAZRLV010000006.1, forward strand.
TAAATTTTATCGTGATATATTTGAAAAGTAAGTATATACGATGGCTCGAATCCCTTATGCCAATAAGAGATATTTTGAAAAAGAAGGCTATAAGGTAAAGGGGGTTGAAGGTGAAAAAATCACGGAAGAAGAATTGCCAAAAGCCGATGCTTATATTTTCCACTGTCCCTACATTGTATTTCGAAGGGAGGGAGAAATAATGAAAAAATTTGTTTTAATTGTAATATGTTTAACATTAATCTTAAGCGGATGTGTTTATCAGTCTGAATTAAGACCTGAATACAATGATACAGATGTATGGGTTTGTGAAAAACCATACGCTGAGCTTTATTGGAGTAAATCGCAGGGGCACACGGGAATAATTTCTTATAATGATGCCCAATATAACATTACTCACGAAGAAACTTATGGTCCTTTAATCTGGGTATATACAACTGAAGCAACACCTTTCAGAAATACTGATGTGCCTGAAGAGTATTGGATTTTCAAGGGGCATGCAAATTACGGAAAGGATAGTCTTTCAATAGAAATTCACGCAGATTACAAAAATATTTTTAACGGAGAACTTCCAACATTGAATTTTAAACGATATAATAAGGAGGAATATTTAAAAAATAAAGAAGAATAGTTAAATAAAAAATATTGTTCGTCTTAATTAAAAATGACACATAATCGGGACTATCACCATTGTGTGTCATTTTTCTTTTAAAAAGAGCTTAAAACCTTGACTATATACCCCTTTTTGGTGTATTATATAATTGGGTAGATTGGAGGTATGAAGATGAACGGTGTTGCCTATGTTATGGTGGTGCTTGGGATTTTGCTTGCCAAGGGCATCGGCTTTTTCAGAGATATTGTTTTTGCATCGGTGTTCGGGGCAAGTGTATATACAGATATGTACTTCCAGATTTTCGGACTGGTAAATCTGATTTTCACCGGAATAGGAGTTGCACTTTCAACTCTTGTAATAAAAAATCTTAATAAAGCACAGCACGCAGAGCTTGATGCAAAGCGTAGCTATGTATCGTACTTTATATGCAAAACTACTGTTATAGGACTTGTTGCTACTGCAATAATGTACATTTTGGCATCACCTATAGTGCGCCTTCTTCTTCCAGGGCTTGACGAGGGCAGCTTTGCACTTGCAAAGACGCTGATGTACATAATGCTTCCGTCATTTTTGTTTGTTATAATAGCTTATATTATTTCGGGCGTGCTTCAAAACTGTAGGGTGTTTTTTATCAGCTCTATAATGAGTCTGCCGTTTAATGTGGTGATAATATGCTCGCTCTTTGTGAAACATATTGATATTATAACAGTTAGTATAGTAACTACAATAGGTTGGTTTTTGCACATTGCAGTGCAGATGCCATCATTTTATAAAAAGGGTTATACTCTTTTCAGGTACTATAAGAAAGAAAACTCCGCAAAAGGAAAAAACGGGGAGCTTTTGTGGATATTTATATCCAATATGATGTTTCAGGTGTGCTTTATGATGGACAAAGCATTTGTAAGCGGAGAAAGCGGTGTTGCTTCCACAATAAATTATGCGTCAAACCTTTTTGTTACAATAGCAAGTGTGTTTGTTGTTGCTATGAGTAATGTGGTTTTCCCGTCTATCAGCCGTAATTACGAGGAAGGGAATAAGGAGTATGTCCGCACATTGCTTCAGTATATAATAACTATAATGTTTGCTATATTTGTGCCATTCATACTGACGGTAAGCTGTTTCGGGAAAAATATTATTTCCCTGCTTTATGAGCGTGGCTCTTTCACAGGGGAGCTTACTAAGACTACGGCAACACTTTTTGCAATATACACTCTGGGTGTGTTTGGATATGTGTGTCAGGAGCTGTTTAACAAAATACTCTATCTTGACTCCAAATATTCGTATACGGTTATCGGTACAGTGTGCGTTATAGCATTAAAGCCCGTTATAAATATGCTTGTCGGCGGATGGGGCGTTTATGCAGTTGCGCTGAGTACAACCGTTTTATTTACGTTGTATGCGCTAAACGTTGCATTTGCAATGATAAAGGTTACAGGAAATTATATGGATAAGACACTTGGAAAAAATATTCTTAAAATACTTTTTGCAGGCGTATGTGCACTGGCAGTATTTTTAGTATTTAAAATTGCTGCACCTAAGCTTACAAACGGTGCATTTACGTTTATACTTCCGCTTGCGCTTTGTGGGGCGGTATACTGCGGATTGCTTTTGGTAAGCGGTATTGTGAAGGTTATCATAAAAGGAAGAAATGCGGATAATCCGCAGTGAGGAGACGGGGAAAATGACTAAAAGAAATTTACTTATACGTTTTTTGATAATGCTTGTCCTTATCGGATTAATGCTACCGTCATTTGCGCAAAGATTCAGCAATGAATCAAAAAACAACGATTGTATATTTGCCCTTAATTATAATAATGCGACTATGGTACTAAGCGGTGAGGAGCTTGATAAATCGCTTGACGAGAATATGAAAAACGGTGTAAAAACCGTGCTCGTAGGTGAGGAAAGCATCAACTCGCTTATATCGGCAGGTTATATTACGGGTATAAAATACAACGTGCTGTGTCATAAATATGATGATGAAAGTGAAGCAATCATTAAAATGCTTAAGGGCGATAAGAAAATTCATAATGACAGCTATGTCCTTATAACAAAGCGTCCTGAAAGCAAGGCATATCTTGATAAGTGGATTGGCGCAAAGTACAGCGATGATGAATATGTTAAAGTTGAAACAGAGCTTGGCGCTGACGTTTATCTGCTTTATGAGGGCTTTGGAAATGCATGGCAGATTACAACAGGCTTTGACGAACAGAAAATCAGATATGCGCACGAAAAGGGCTTTGATGTTGTTCTTTCAATGATGCTGGGTGCATATACACAAACAGATTATATTAAGCACGTGGCAGAGCTTGTGGATAAATATAATATAAGATTTATTAATCTTAAGGAAGTTTATAAAGACCAGAATGGCGAAAAATCTGCAAAAAAGAATATCGATGCATTCTGTAAGATGATAAAGGAAAAAGAGCTTTATCTTATCCTTACGGAAAATCAGACGCAGCTTTCCAATCAGAAGCCTATCGGCTATGCAAAGCTTATAGAAAGTGCGAATGGACGTGTTCTCAGAGGCTATGAAACAGCTGACTTTTTGCAGACAAACACAGGCGCAACAATAGGAGAAATGCGCTATAGTCAGATTTTTAATTCTGTTATTGACAGAAATATCCGTTTTGTTACTATAAATCAGCTTACAAACGGAACTGACTCTTTCGGTGAAAAAAGTGAAAAGACAAACGCTGCAACAAAAGCGGCGCTTGATAAGCTTAGCGAAACAGGCTATAATACCCAAAACTACGATATGCAGTATGATTACAGCGTAAACCGCCGCCTGGTAAGTGCTGCGGCAATGGTGCTCGTTATCCTTATGTGCCTGACTATTCTTGAATGGCTTTGTGATAAAAAACTTCCTAAGATAGAAATTTTGGCATCTATAGGAGCAGTTTTAAGCATACCCTTTAGCTATGTCGCACCTATAAATATTGTGCTTTTATATCCCACTCTTTTTGCTGTGGTTGCACCATGCTTTGCTTTTACGGCTGTAATGATTTATATAAAGAATATGCGCACAAGGCTTTCAAATGCAATGTTTTTAATTTCCTCGGTGCTTGTTGCACTGGCTGTTCTTATGCTGTGTGGTATTGTGCAATCATCGCTTTTAAGCGGACTTGATTACTATCTTAATTCCATAATTTTCAGGGGAATAAAGCTTTCGCTTATTGTGCCGATTGCGTACAGTGCCATTGTCTACGGAATTATATTCTCGGATAAATCCGAAAAGGGTTTTGACAAGGTTATAAAAATCCTTAATTCACAGATTAAGGTGTATTGGGTTATTATAGGGGCTGCAATCGCTGCGGCAGGCGCAATATATCTTATTCGCAGCGGTAACGTTAAATCAATTTCACCGCTTGAGTCCTTTATGCGTAACGCCATTACGGAGATTATGCCTGCACGTCCCAGAACAAAGGAGTTTTTGGTAGGATGGCCATGCCTTGTACTGCTGTTGTATTATATAAAAAATACAGACTGTCATATCTTGCAATGGTGCTTTAGTGTGGGCAGCTCAATCCTTTTTGCATCGGTAATAAACAGCTTCTGCCATGTGTTTACATCGGCAGCGACAATATACATGCGTGTAATAAACGGAGCTTTAATAGGCGCAGTGATTTCTTTGGTACTTCTTGTAATTAATGAAGTGATTGTGCGCATGGTAAAAAAATATATTATAACGGGTAAAGAATAATGGGAAGCTATCTGACAACACAGAAAGCGTTTCGTACTCTGCTTACGAGTGCACGAAACGGTCACTGCTCGCAGGCATATATATTTGAAGGAATGAAGGGTATAGGCAAATATACCGCAGCCAGAATTTTTGCAAATGCAATCCACTGCACAGGCGAAAATAAGCCCTGTGGCGAGTGCCCCGATTGTAAAAAGCATGCGGCTTTTACACACAGCGACCTGATGGTTATAGGACAAAGCGGTTCTCTTAAAGTAGAGGATATACGGAGCATGAATGACGAGCTGTATATAAAGCCTGCACTTTCGGATAAAAAAATCTGCATTGTAAAAAATGCAGATAATATGAATCAGGATGCGCAGAATGCCCTTTTAAAATCCTTTGAAGAGCCGCCCGCTTATGCGGTGATAATATTGCTTTCAGAAAATGTCAAAAACCTTTTGCCTACAATTCGTTCACGTGGTAACAAGGTGGTGTTTGAGCCTTTTTCTGAAAAAGAAATAAAAGAATATATCTTGCGTCAATATCCGCTGAAAAAGGATTCGGCAGAGTTTATCGCACTTTACAGCGGCGGTGTTATAGGGCGAGCCATAGATATCTGCGAAAATGAAGAATTTTTTGAAACACGTAAAAAAATGTTTGATGCCGCAGCCTCTCTTGCAGGCGACAGACTTTCGATTTTTGCAGTTGGCGATGTTTTCGGGATTAAAAGCGGAAAATCAGGGTTTGAAAATTGTGATTTATACTTTGATTTATTTACAAGCTTTATGCGTGATATCCTTGCAATAAAAAGCGGCGCAAGGATAATTAATCAGGATATGGCGGCTCTGCTTGAGGCGTTTTCATCAAAGGTAACGCTTTCATCGGTGCTTAGTATAATAGAAAGAACGGCAAATGTACGCTCGCAGATTAATGTTTCAATGAAATATGAACTGTGGATAGTGAATATGCTGATAAATTGTTGGGAGGATATTCATGGTAAAAGTAGTAGGAGTTAAATTTAAAGAAACGGGTAAGGCATACTTTTTTGCGCCCGGAAAGTTTGAGCCACAGCAGGGAGAAGCAGTAATTGTTGAAACTGCAAGAGGGCTTGAATACGGTAAGGTTACAATGACTGTGCGTGAAGTATCGGAGGAGGAGATTGTTGCCCCTCTTAAGGAAATAGTAAGAATTGCTACCGAACAGGATAAGGCACAGGTTGAAAAAAATAAGAAAAAGGAAAAAGAAGCATTTTTGATTTGTGAGGAAAAAATTGCTGCGCATAAGCTTGATATGAAACTTGTAGATGTTGAATATACCTTTGATTCCAACAAGATTCTTTTCTACTTTACAGCTGACGGCAGAGTGGATTTCCGTGAACTGGTAAAGGACCTTGCCTCTGTTTTCAGAACAAGGATAGAGCTTAGGCAGATTGGTATACGTGACGAAGCAAAAATGCTCGGCGGTATTGGTATTTGCGGCAGGTCGCTTTGTTGCAGTACTTATCTTGATGGTTTTCATCCCGTTTCCATTAAAATGGCGAAGGAGCAGGGCTTAAGCCTAAATCCAACAAAGATTTCGGGTAACTGCGGCAGACTTATGTGTTGCCTTAAGTATGAGCAGAACTGTTATGACGAATATTCTAAAATTGCGCCGTCACCCGGGGCGATTGTTTCCACACCGCAGGGAAAAGGCGTTGTGCAGAGCATTACGCTGCTTAAAGGAATTGCAAAAGTTAAGCTTGACACAGAAACGGAAGCACAGCTTACAGAATTTAATTTTTCAGACCTTAAAATTTTGAAAAATAATAAGCAGAACGACCAGGCAGATATAGATATAAAGGAGCTTAAAAAGCTGGAGGATAACTGATGAAGATTGTAATGCTTGATAGCGGTACAATGGGCAGTGATATGGATTTTTCTTCTATAGAAAAGCTTGGCGATGCTGTGGCTTATCATAATACAGAGCCGTCTCAGATAGCGCAAAGGATTAAAGATGCAGATGTTGTGGTTGTAAACAAGGTTTGTCTTACAGGGGAAATTTTGAAATCTGCCCATAATCTTAAGCTAATATGTGTGTTTGCGATAGGATATAATAATATTGATATAGAATACTGCAAAAAACACAATATCCGTGTGAGAAATGTTCCGGGGTACTGTGTAGGCAGTGTGTGTCAGCACACGTTTGCGCTCCTTTTTTCGCTTATTGAAAATATACGCTATTACGATGATTTTGTAAAGAACGGCTCTTACAGCAAAAGTGGACTTGCAAATCATCTTGGCAGACGTTTTTTTGAAATTGAGGGCAAAAAATGGGGGATTATAGGCATGGGTGCAATAGGCCGTGCTGTGGCGGACTGCGCTACGGCATTTGGCGCACAGGTTTCCTACAGTAGCATAAGCGGTGCTGCCAGGGAGGAAAAGTACGAAAATATCCCGCTTGACACACTGCTTTCGCAAAGTGATATAATAACTGTTCATGCACCGCTTAATGAAAAAACGATGCACCTTATAGGAGAGCGTGAGCTTTCTTTAATGAAAAAGACGGCTGTCATTATAAATGTGGGACGTGGTGCTGTAATTGATGAGGATGCACTCTCTGATGCACTTAATAACGGCATTATTGCGGGTGCGGCGCTTGATGTTTATTCCCAGGAGCCTCCGTTAGAAACACAGGCAATACTTAATGTTAAAGATAAGGAAAAAATAGTATATACGCCCCATATAGCATGGGCAAGTGTACAGGCAAGAGAAAGATGTATAAAGATGACTGCCCAAAATATTGAAGCATTTATAAAAGGCGAGAGCAGAAACGATGTATGGCAGTGAAAGGACTGAAGCATTCTTGAAAATATCCTTTAAAAAATTAACGGCAGGCATAATTATGCTTGCCATAACTGTTTTTATACTGTCATATGCTGCATTTGCATCATATGATGTAACAGTGCTTGTAAACGGGGAAAAGCTTGAATGCTCACAGCCGCCATTTATTAAAGACGGGATTACTTTTGTTCCGATGCGTGATATTTTTGAAGCCTTGGGTGCAAATGTAGTCTGGAATGAAGAAAACAGAACGGCATCGGCAAGCTATAATGATATTATTATTACTGTTTACCCCGACAGCGGAGCTTTTGAAAAGAACGGGGAAGAACTTAGCGTTGGAGCAAAAAGCGTAATTGTAAATGATAAAATAATGCTGCCGCTTCGTGCAGTCGCTGAAAGCTTTGGCTACTCGGTAATGTGGAGTGGCAAGGATTATACAGTAAGCATCACTACTGGCGGTGTATTAAAGGTGTATTTTCTCGCCTCGGGACAAGCTGAC
>JAZRLV010000007.1:0-33738 GCA_045646985.1 Clostridia bacterium
CCGCTGACGAAAGAATTCTTCCCTGCGGCACTGCATATATTACAGATGTAGGCAGAACAGGCGCACGTGACAGTGTTTTAGGACTTGACAAGGACGCTTCTATAGCACGCTTTGTCTTGCCCCCCGAGGAGAAAAAACCACCGTTCAAGGTGGCGAGCGGGCGTGCACAGCTTTGTGCGGTTGTTATTAAAATAGATGAACAAACCGGAAAAGCGGAGGAAATAAAAAGATTATGTGTATTAACAAGATAGGCAGAATATCTCTTTACCAAAGCAATGTCCTTTTGCAATTTAAAGGACTTGTACACGGATTTACAACAAGAGAGGGCGGAGTAAGCACAGGGGCATATGAAAGCCTTTCTATGAGCCCCAGGCGTGGCGACGATATAGAGTGTGTACGGCGCAATGAGGAGATTTTGTGTGAGGCACTTTCGTTTGATATACAAAAACTTTCCTCTACACGACAGGAGCATACTGACACCGTAGAAATAATTGACGAAGAACGTATCGGATACGGTGTGAAAATCCCTTGGGAATATGGTGTAGATGCATGTATAACAACACAGAAAAATGTACCTTTGTTGTGCTATAGTGCAGACTGCGTGCCGATACTTCTCTATGCTGATGATATCAAGGCAGTTGGTGCCGTCCATGCAGGGTGGAGGGGCACACAGACAAAAATTGTATATAAAACAGTGCAAAAGCTCAAAGAAATTGGTGCGAAAAAGGAAAATATCTATGCAGCCATAGGCCCGTGTATCGGGCAGTGCTGTTATGAGGTAGATGGCGATGTGGCACTGCATTTTGACGAAAAGTATTATATTAAAAAAAGTAATGGAAAATATATGCTTGATTTAGCTTTGGTGAATTATGACCTTATAAAAAGCTGTGATGTAAGAGAAGAGAATATTTCAGTATCGGGGATATGTACCAAATGCCACAACGATTTGTTCTTTTCACACAGGGGTCAAAACGGAAAAAGCGGAACCTTGGGTGGAATTATATGTATGAGGGATTGAATATGGTAAAAGGAAGCATAAAAAGATATGTTGCTGTGCTTTTTGCAGCGGTGCTGCTTTTGGGCGGCTGCGACTGGGAAAAACCGCAAAACAAAGATACGGAGGCACAAGGCAGTGCGGCAATAAATTTACAGATGCGGTTGCCTGATACCTTAAATCCGCTGCGCAGTGAAAATCAAAGTGTAAGAGATGCATTTTCACTTTGCTATGAGCCGCTTTTTGCACTGAATGAAAATATGGAAATTGAAGGGGTACTGGCACGCAATATAAACGTTACAGACGATTGTATGAGTGCGGTTGTAACCCTTAAGGATTCTGCCCTGTGGCATGACGGAATAAAGCTTACTTCAGCAGATGTTGTTTATACAATTAATCTTTTAAAGGAAGAGGGCTCCTTAGAATATTCTGATTGTGTAAAATATATTGAAAGTGTTCAAAGTATAGACCCGCTTACGCTCAGATTAAATCTTTCACGTCCTTACGGGCAGATTGCTTATTCGCTGTATTTTCCAATTGTGTCATCGCATAATACGGATATTGATAATGCTGTTGTTGGAACAGGGGCATATGTGCTTGATAAATATACACCTTCAGTTTCGCTTGAATTAAAGAAAAATGACAGCTGGCACGGTGGTGAGGCACTCTGCGAAAGAGTAACAATTTCAATGATAAGGGATATTGAAACAGCAACGTCTGCCTTTAATGCAGGGATTATAAATACTATAACCAATAAATCCTTTGACCTTGAGAATAAGACACCAAAGGCAAATACAAGGACAACCTATTATCCTTCTTCTGATTACGAGTTTATGGCGTTTAATCATAAAAACAGAATTTTTTCATCACGGGCAGTAAGGAGTGCAATTTCATGTGCTATTGACCGCAGTGTTATTGTTTCTGATTGCTACAGCACTGCTGCACAGGAGGCGAACACCCCTCTCCATCCGCAATGTACAAAAATGGCACCGTCTTCTGTTTCTGTTCAATATAACTTAGCAAATGCCGGTGAAATGCTTTTCCTTGAGGGATACTCTCTAAATGAAAAAACAGCTCTTTTGCAGAATGAAAACGGACAAACACTCTCATTTACGCTTTTGGTGAACAGTGAGAATGAAAACCGAAAAAAATGCGCCCGTATTTTGCAAAGTCAGCTTGCCGTTGCGGGAATACAGATGGATATAAAGGAAATGGATTTTGATTCTTATACGCAGGCAATTAAAAGCGGAAGCTATGATGCATATTTAGGCGGAGTAAAAATCGGAAATATTTTTGATTTTGAGTTTCTGCTGTCAGAAAGCGGCAGCTTGAACAATTACGGATATAACAATGAATATATGCAGCTTGCTCTTTTATCCATTGCATCTGCCCCGTCAGAGGATTCCCTTTCTGACGCAGTATCTAACTTTGAAGAGATTTTCCTGCGTGAACAGCCGCTGTGCGGTCTTGTGTTTAAAAAGGATAGTCTGATTACGTCGGAGAATGTAATGGGAAAGTTATTGCCGCAAATAGATTTTCCGTACAGAAACATAGCAAACTGGAGTATAAAGGGAATGTAAAAAAAGTCCAGAACGCAAAAAGGCAGTAATAATACGAATTGTAGGAAGTTTGTAATTATTAAAACGTGTTAATTTGGTAGAAAAATCTCATTTCATTCGATTTTTCTGCAATTTTAAGCCTTTTTGCTACGAACAAACGTCACCTCTCGACGTACCCACGTACGCCTTCGGGGAACCTGCAAACCCCTTTGTGAAGGGCTTTGCAGTTCCGTTTGTCCGTTCTGAAGCATTTTTTCCTATCCCCAAAAAAAGACGGGGTAAAGAAACCGAGTTTCTTTACACCGTCTTTTTGAACATTATTTTAATGTAACGTAGTTTTTATTGTCAGAGCTTTTATATGCCGCTTCAACAACCTTTTGTGACATAATTGCATCTTCTGCACTAATCGGAATTTCGCCCTCGCCAATAACGGCTTTTCCGAATGCTTCAATTTCTTTGGTGTACATATTACCAAATTCAACATTAATTTCCATAGGCGCAACGTCATTTCTGTTCTGGTCGGCATCATAGCCTAAGGAATCATCAGTGCACAAAACTTCAATTTCGCCGCCTTCAACCTGTGAAATAGTTCCCTGTGCAAAAATACTGCCCTTAGTACCGTAAAATTCAATTTTGCACTTAGCAGCAGCGTCGGGAATGTTGAAAGCTGCGTCAACATAGGCAACAGCGCCGTTGGATAATCTCATTATAACCCCGCCGGCATCTTCAACACTATAGTTAAAAATCTGATTGCCTACAAGTCCGGCTGCCTGTGTCACTTCAAGCCCTGTAATATAACGGATAAGGTCGATACAGTGAACACCCAAATCCATCATTGCACCGCCGCCTGAAAGCTTCATATCCTGACGCCAGCAATTTTCCATTTCGGGATACCAACAGGTAAGCTGTGCACGTGCAGAAACAATCTCACCGATTTTACCGCTTGAAACAAGCTCCTTCATTTTCTGATGGTAGGAATGGAATCGCATCATAAAGCCGACACCGAGCTTTACGCCCTGACTTTTGCAAAAATCTGCAATTTCAATAGCTTCTTCGGAGGTTAATCCTACAGGCTTTTCTATAAGGATATCTTTTTTTGCTTTTGCAGCGGCAAAAGCCTGCTCCTTATGGCAAAATACGGGAGAGGCAATGTACACCGCCTGTATTTCGTCAAGTGCAAGTAATTCTTCAAAGTTGTCAAACGCATATTTAGCGTTATATTTTTCTTTAACTCGATTTGCAGCATCAATATTTGAATCCATTACGGCAACAAGCTCTGCATTATCTGCAAGCATCATTCCCGGGATAGTTCTTCTGTCTGCAATACCGCCGCAACCGATTACACCCCATTTAATTTTCATAATTTTTTTCCTCCTATAAAAATTTATTTTTATTGTTTTAAAATTCAGGTGTATATTCCTGAATAAATTCTTCCCAACAAATTTTTCTGATTTCGATATCCTTTATATTAAGAACTGTGCAATATGCAGAAAATCCCATATGCCCACCCTTAAGAGGCTGCGGGTCAATAAGCTCTGCAACGAGCACGTCGTCAACCACCATAAATGTATGTCCGTCTATAGCACCTATTGTTATACGTACCTGGGTGCCCGGGATATATTTATAAAGCGAGGTGGTGGCATAAAGATTTGAGCTTCCATTTCTTTCAACACCAATCGTCTGACGGGCTGTACTTTAGAATAAGCGGAGATTTATCCGCAATAACCTTTTTTCCAAGCAAGAGAATGTCTTTCATTTTGCTATCATATCCGTTCTTAATTTTTTCGTAAATTTATCCCATAGTCTTATGGCAAAGCTGCAAAAAACAGCCGCAATAAATGCTAAAACCGACCAGGAAGCGATTGTAACACCCCAACCAAAATTATCAGCCAGATATCCAAAGCCAAAGCTTGCAACAACGGCACCGAAGGACGCAACCGCATTAAGTATTGCAGCCACAGAGCCTGACATATGGATGCAGGAAAACTGTGCGGGAATAATAACGTTTATAAGCTGATGACCGCTGTACATAAGAGTGGTTATAGCCGTAAGAAGAAAAACTATTACAGCTACATGCACCTTTCCCGTAAGAAGAAGCAGCAACGTCAGCGGCAGCGATACAATAAAGCACAGCGCAAATGCCGTTACAGCATTTGAAATATGAAGCGGATAAAGCTTGTTTATAATAAAAACACCGCTGATATTTACAAGCACAAGTATTGTTGTGAGCATACTGGCAAAGCTTGCCGATACATCATAATTTTCAGTAATCATAGTGGGAACCCAGGATTTTAAGCCTGCATCAAGCATTGTACGTATAAATGTTGCCGCTAATAAAAATACAACGCCACTGATAAAAATAATCCGCCATGTGTCTTTGTTGGAAACGGAGGGCAGTTCTTTTTTCTCGTTTGCGCTTTCTTTGAAGTTTTCAAGAATGTTCATGGATTTTTTTGCAAATATACCCCAAAGAACAAATGCCGCAAACAAAAGCAGTGCAGTAGATATAAAAAGGACTTTCCAATCTGCTATTTTAAGAAAAAAAGATGCAATAAGATAGCTTGCTATTGCGCCACTGCAATATGAAAAAGCTATAAAAACCATTGCACGATCTTTGTGGGACGGCAAAAGATACTCTGCAATTATTCTCAGCGTAGCAGGCCATATAGCAAACTGCATAAGTCCGGCAAAGCTCCAAAAAATAAGCATTGCAGCAAAGCTTGAAAAAAGAGGCATTGCAAAGAGGGAAACCGTTGTCCCGACAAGTGCAGCATTGATAAAAAACACAGGAGAGATTCGGTCAATACAACGTGCACCGAAAATCTGCGCAGCACCGTAGAACAGATAAAAACCTGCATTAATAATACCTGCCATAGATTTTGAAAACAAACCATCGTGTATAATTGCTGCAATGGAAGCGGAATATGTACTTTTTGTCATGCTGATGAGTGCGTACACAACCCAGCACGCTATAAAAAGGGTATAGCTCGCCTTTTCTTCCTTTTTTAGATTATGCATAAAAATACCGTCTTTCATAATTAATTCACCGCTTGAAATAATTATAGCATTACTGCTTTTAAATGTCAATACCGTATTATGCAGCAGTTGACATTTTTTGCAACAGCTGTTATAATTTTTGTGTGAAGATAATGAAGAAAAGGATTAACATATATGAATAAGCAGGTAGCAAATGTACAACTGATGCAAAAAATGAACAGGCTCAAGGTTTTAAATTATGTAAGAAGAAACCCTGATTCTTCTCGCCCTGTAATAGCTGAAAAGACAGGGCTTTCACTTGCATCAATTACAAATATAACAACGTATCTGATTGAGGAAGGCTTGCTTACGGAGTGTGGCAGAGAAACTGTTTCAAGAGTAGGGCGCAAAAGCACACTGCTGCGCTTTGGCAAGGATGCTTATAATTTAATCTGCGTTATCTTAGGGGAAAAAAGCATTTGTGTAACGCTTACAGACCTTGAGGGCGGAATAAAAACACAGCTTGAATCACAAACGGGAGAATTTTCTGCGCAGGAGGTTATGAATGCTGTAAGAGCACAGGTAAAAAAACTTGTGGAAAGCTACGGGAAAGAAACGATTTTAGGTATAGAGATTGCAATTTCAGGTATTGTGCTTGAGCATAGCCGTTTTATTGTTTCAACACGTCTTAAGTGGAAATCCTTTGATATTAAAAAAATGCTCGAAGAAGAAACGGGAATAAATGTTTTTGTAAATAATATTTCTTTTTTGCGTGCTGTGGGATATTTTTGTGTAAATAATTCTTTTGAAAGTGGTAATATGCTGCTTGTCGATATGGAAAGCGGAATAGGCTCGGTACAGTTCTTTGACGGAGAAATAGGTCGGGGAACGCTTGGGGAAATCGGGCATACCACAGTATGTAAGGACGGCGAGCCTTGCTTTTGCGGAAACAGAGGCTGTCTTGAGGCGATGTGCTCTAAAAAAAGAATGCTTTCGATTTACGAGGCATATGAAGGAAAGAAACTAACTTCATTGCGTGAAATCGAAACGCTTTTCAGAGAAAATGATGAAACTGCCGTTTTTGCTGTAGAGGAATGCGGAAAGTATTTAGGTATAGGTCTTGCAAACCTTATAAATCTATTTAATCCATCTGTAATTGTCATTAATACGGGAGATTTTGAGGAATGCCCGTCACTTCTTGAAGAAGCTGAAAAGGAAATTCATCGCCGTGCAAACAGAGCGCTTACGGAAAATCTTATTATTAAAAAGGTCGCCCAGACAAGGGAGGACATAATTCGTGCAGGTGCGTTTGATTTGTGCGACCGAATTTTTGATATTTCATACGAAGGAAATATAATTTAGTACAATAGAATAACACATTTCAAACACTTCTGTAATAATATATACAGAGGTGTTTTCATTATGAATATTAAACGGATTCTTATTATCGGCGGAGATACCAGAATAGATTATCTTGCACACTCACTTTCAGAAGACGGTTTTACAGTTGTGCGCTTTGACGGATCGCAAGCACTGAAGAATGCTATTAATTGCGCTGATGCAGTTGTATTGGGGCTTCCATGCAGTAAGGACGATAAAACGGTTGACGCACCGACTCTTTCCGAACAGGTTTTGCTTAAGGATTTGTTCCGTCTTATCGGCAGGGGAAAGCTTCTATTGGCAGGGAAAATGTCAGATGCAGTTAAAGCTGTTGCAGATGTATTTTCAGTGCAGTGGGTAGATTATTTTATGCGTGAAGAGCTTGAAATCTTAAATGCTGTTCCAACTTGTGAGGGGGCAGTACAGATAGCTATGGAGGAGCTTCCCATAACTATAAACGGAGCAAATGCACTTGTAACTGGATTTGGGAAGGTTGGAGAGCCGCTTGCACTGATGCTTAAGGGCTTGGGTGCTGACGTAACTGTATGTGCAAGAAAGACAGCTGCACGTGCTAAAGCAAGAACAATGGGACTTAAGGCGGTCGACTTTTCCTACCTTAGCGATGCTATTTTGCAATCAGATGTAGTATTTAATACTGTGCCGCAAAAAATAATTAACCGTGAAAGCCTTGTAGCGGCAGGAAAAACGTTGATAATAGACCTTGCATCAAAACCCGGCGGGGTGGATTTGGAAGCGGCAAAAGATGCAAATGTAAAGGTAATCTGGGCATTGGGACTTCCGGGAAAGGTTGCGCCGGTTACATCCGGCAATATCATAAAGGAAACAATCTGCAATATTTTCAGTGAGTTAGGTGAATAGTATGGATGAAAGCAATGTACGGTTGGGATTTGCATTTACCGGCTCATTCTGCACGATGAGAGTTGTGACGGACACTATGCGCAAAGTAAAGGAAAAGGGGTATGACGTTTTTCCAATAATGAGTGAGACGGTATACTCCACCGACACAAGGTTTGGTAAATGTAAGGATTTCATAGATGAAATTGAAGATATCTGTCAAAGAAAAATTATTGCTACAGTTACAGCGGCAGAGCCGATTGGCCCTAAAAAGCTTATTGATGCTCTTGTAATTGCTCCCTGTACGGGAAACACTCTCGGAAAACTTGCATCAGGGATATATGACGGCTGTGTTCCGCTATCGGCAAAGGCAACGCTTCGTAATAATTGTCCTGTAATAATAGCACCGTCTACAAATGACGGGCTTGGGGCAAGTGCAAAAAATATAGGAATGCTTCTCAATACAAAAAGTATTTTCTTTGTACCGTTTGGTCAGGATGACCCTGTGGGTAAGAATAATTCCCTGGTGGCGAAATGGGATATGCTGCTGCCTGCGGTGAAAAGTGCATTAAAGGGAGAGCAGATTCAACCAATATTAATGTAGCAGAAGGGGATGCCACCCCCAAAAAAGGGACTGTAGCAAAATAATTTTTCTACAGTCCCCCTTTTTGTGGACAGGGGGTTGATGCGTAAAAAACACTTTTTTATTAAAAAATTAGCCTGCTTTAATTTTTGCGATAACGGAAAACAGAATAAACACCGCTAAGTTTACAGTAACAACACTTGCACCGACGGGAATTTCAAGTATATATGAAAGAACGACGCCTGCAAAAAAGCAAACTATGCTTATAACGGCGCTGCAGATAATAACGCCTTTAAAATAACGGCAAAGGCGCATTGCACTAAGTGAGGGGAAAATAATAAGGCTTGATATAAGCAGTGCACCCATTATCCTCATACCAAGAACAACAGTAACGGCGGTAAGCACGGCTAAAGCTGTGTTATAAATATTTACCCTGACACCTGTTGCAAGGCTGAAGCTTTCATCAAAGGTAATTGCAAAAATCCTGTTGTAAAAAATAAGATATAAAACAAGGATAACAGCCGACATAATAACGCTTATATAAACGTCGCTGCGGCTCATTGCCAATATGCTTCCAAACATATAATTGCATATATCTGTATTTATCCCCGTTGTCATACTTGTAATGATAATTCCTATTGCAAGGGCTGCGGAAGAAAAAATTGCAATAGCGGCATCTGCATTTATATTGCTGTTTCCGCTAATACGAAGCAGTATAAATGCTGCAACAATAACAATAGGCACAGATACACTAAGCGGTGCCATATTAAGAGCAGCAGCCACTGCAAGCGCCCCAAAGGATACGTGGCTTAATCCGTCGCCAATCATGCTGTATCGCTTGAGAACAAGGCTTACACCCAAAACAGATGAACAAAGACTCACCATTATTCCCACGATAACAGCACGTGTTATAAATGAATATGAAAATAAAGCTGTAATTGCGTTCATAGGAAATTTCCTTTCAAATATTAGATGCCTTATAATCCTGAGCTGTCCCAAAAAACAGTACTGTATGATTACCTATATTAAGCACGTGCTTTGCAACAGAGAGGGAGGAGGCGATATCGTGCGATACCATAATTATTGCAGTACCATTTTGGTTAATTGCCTTGATAGATTCGTAGAAATCTCTCGTCGAGGCAACGTCAAGCCCCGCTACAGGCTCATCAAGCAGCAGCAGCTTTCCTGCGGCACACAACGCTCTTGCAAGCAGGACACGCTGCTTTTGACCGCCTGAAAGATTGCGGAAGCATTCGTTTTTTAAATCATATACACTAAGAAGCTGCATGTTCCTTTTTGCACGTTCTTTTTCTTTTTTTCCGTAAAAGGGTTTAAGTCCCATTTTATTAAGACAGCCTGAAAGCACAACCTCCCACGCTGATGCGGGAAAATCCTGTTGAGTCGGGGTAATCTGTGGAAGATATCCGATTTCGTGCATCGAAATTCCGTCTCTGAATTTAATTTCCCCAAAGCTAGGCGCTTTAAGTGAAAGCAGTGCCTTCATAAGCGAGCTTTTACCACTGCCGTTTTCTCCGAATATAACGAGAAAATCACCCTCGCAAACATTAAAATTTATATTTTCTATAACTTTCTTGCCGTCATAAGCAACGGCAAGATTTTTTACTGTTAATATATCACTCATATACTTACTCCCCAACACATTTCTCGCAAAGTCCGTACATAACGGTGCGGTAATTATCTACCTTAAAGTTGTGATGCTGTAGAATATGCGGAGCAAGCTCTGACAAAAAATCGCAGTCAACGTGAAAAAGCGTGTCGCATTTTGTGCATTTGAGATGAAAATGATTACCACATTCTTTCCCTGTATACTGATAGCACGCAACTTTGTCGGTGATATATTTTCTTACCTCTCCATTGTCAACGAGCTTGTCAAGGCGGCGATAAACTGTAGCTGTCCCAATTTTTTCGCCATTGGCTTTAAGCCCCGCAACTATGCCTGCGGCAGTAGTGTGCTCGCCGCTGTGGTTTTTGAGATAGTCAAGTATAACGGATTTTTGTTTTGTTTCGTAATAGCTTTTCATAAAAATACTCCTAAAATTGAGAATCATTCTCAATTTTACAACAATACCATTAAAAAGTCAAGGATAAAAAAACAGATAAATTGCCGAGACAGCAATTTATCCGTTTTACTTCACATTAATGGTGCAAATAATCTGAGAAATGCATTAAGTATCTTTTGCAGCGGTGGTATTTTTGTACAATAATCTACTGTAATAAGGCGGCATTTTTTCAGAGTGTCATTAAAATCATTCAGCAGTGAATAAACAACGGGTGAATCAAGAAACCACGCTGCACATTCAAAATGAAGATACAGGCTTCTGTAATCAAGGTTAATACTGCCCACAACAGCAATTTCATCATCACAACAGAATGTTTTTCCGTGAATAAAGCCGGGCATATATTCGTAAAGCTTTACGCCTGCTTCTGTCAGCTCTTTATAATAGCTGTATGCGACACAGCGTGCATACCAGTGGTCTGCCACAAGCGGACATATTATTTTTACATCGACGCCGCTTTGAGCAGCATTTGTAAGTGCAACCACCATTTCATGGTCAAGAATAAGATATGGTGTTGTGATATAGACGTATTTTTTAGCTTTATTAATAATATCCAGATATATATATTCTCCCGCCTGGTATTTATCCTGGGGCATATCCGAATAGGGCATTACATAGCCGCAGCCGCTTTCTTTAAACAAAAGCTCCTCTTCATGCGAAAATATTGGCTCAAAATCATGGATATCTTCAGTTTTTCCACACGAATTCCACCAGAGCTGTAAAAACATCATTGAAAAGCTGAATGCGGCAGGCCCCTTAATCATAACGGACATATCTTTCCAGTGCCCGTGAGGATAATCAATATTTATATACTCATCAGACAAATTGATTCCGCCCGTATAGGCAACTTTGCCGTCGATAACAAGAATTTTTCTGTGGTCACGGTTGTTCTGAATTGCTGAAAGAAACGGGGTAAACGGACTGAAAATACGGCACTTGATGCCGTAGCTTTCCAACGTTTTCGGATACGATTTGGGAAGAAGAGTCATAGAACCCATTCCGTCATACATAACACGCACGTCAACACCCTCTGCGGCTTTCCTTTTAAGTATTTCCAAAATCGTGTTCCACATGGTGCCTTCTTTAATGATGAAGTATTCAAGAAAAATGTATCTTTGCGCCTTTTCAAGCTCGCACAGCAGTGATTCAAACTTATCCTCGCCAAGCGGGAAATACTGTGCCTGATAACAGCGGTATGCGCTGTGTCCCGAAATATTGTTTATATAGCGCATGGTGGTTTCTCTTTCAGGGTGAAGGTCAGCAATTTCTGAAAACACTTCACTATTTTGCGGATAGTCTTTAGTAATTTCCCTTTCCAGTGCAGAAAGCTTGTTGAAAAACAACCTTGTGTGCATCTGTCCTGTTATGAACAGGTAAAAAAGACCGCCAAACATCGGAAAAACTAAAATCGGTACAACCCACGCCAGCTTATATGTGGGGTTTGAGTGTCGGTTTATAATGATAATTACCGTAATCAGACTGATTATTTTAAGGGTAATATCAAAATACAAAAAATATTCACTTAAACGCATCAGCGATATTGCAATCAGAAGTAATTGAAGAATCAGAAGAAAACTGACAATTACAATCTGACTGAACATCATTTTGAGAAGCTTTCTCATAATTCCCTCCGTGATTAATAAGTTATCTCAACTGTGCGGGTAGCATCGTTCCATATTACAACAGCCTCAACAGCCTCGGCAATAACACGTGCTGAAACAAGGTTTGTTCCACGAATGTTAATGGGCGGGGCAACTGTCGGAGAAACAATGCCGTTTACTGTTATTTCACCATTTGGCGAAACGGTGACATTGCGCCCGTGCCCCGTGCACGTAACTATTCCTGTGCTTCCGTCCCATGAAACTTCAAACCCCATAATTTCCATAAGCGCTCTCAGGGGAAGGTAAGTTCTTTCATAATAAATGATAGGCACAGCGTTTTCAAAATATACCTTATTTCCGTTATAACTTACGTAAACCTCTGTACTGAAAGGCATTTCCATATATTCTGCGTATTTCTGTGCATATGAGTCCATTCTGCCGTAAAGGGTAAGATTAATACAGCTTGCAAACGCATATTCATCAATCCACTCTACAGAATCGGGAATGTTTAGCCCAAGAAGAGAGCTGCAACCGCCAAATGCCATAGAATCAATATAAATAACGCTTGACGGAAGATGGACGCTGAGCAGCTTTTCATTTGCCATAAATGCACCTGAGCCGATTGCCGTTATTCCATCAGGCAACTCTACGTGCGCTTTGCCACCTTTGTATGCTACTAAAATTCCGTTTACAGTTACAAAATCGTTTGCCTGATTATACATCCATACAGTATCATCAAATGCACCTGCACCTAGATGTGATACAGTAGAGGGAATAAAAATTTTTTCCAGACTATAGCAGTGCACAAATGCATTATCTCCGATTTTCTCAAGCCCGTCGGGGAGGATAATCTCCTTAACAGTTGTATTGTAAGCAAACGCATTCGGGGCAATACTCACTACCCCGTCAGGAACGGTAACACTTTCAGCGCTACCGTTATATTTAAGCAGAGTGCTTTTGCCAAGCAGCACAAACTCCGCAGAAGATGCACTAATCCATGAGGTGTTGTAGAATGCATCTGACTCGATATTATCAAGAAAACCGTTAAACGTTACATTTGTAAGGGATTTACAGTTTGCAAAGGCACGGCTTCCGATATATGAAACCGTTGCGCCTATCTCAACACTTACAAGATTCGGACATGTTGAGAATGCCTCCGCCGAAACGGTGCTTATTCCGTCAGGAATAGAAAGCGTTCTTAGTGTGGTTGAGCCTGAAAAAGCGGCAGGACCTATAGAAACTACATTGTAACCGCCTAAGTTCAGGGGGATTACCAAATCTGTAGGCTCGCCCGCAAAGCCG
This sequence comes from Clostridia bacterium, assembly GCA_045646985.1. Classification (GTDB taxonomy): domain Bacteria; phylum Bacillota; class Clostridia; order UMGS1883; family UMGS1883; genus UMGS1883. The sequence continues at coordinate 13,329 of JAZRLV010000007.1, forward strand.
GTTATAGTGCCTGTTGCTTTGTCAAGAAAATAGAGAACGTTTCCAACCTTGTATACAGGAATTCTCGGTGCTGCAAGAGAAGAAGGCTGCACCAATATGAAAATAAGAAGCATAATAATCAAAATCCGCAGTTTTTTCATAAAATAATCACCACTTTTCAAAGCATTAAAAAAAATTATACACCAAAATGGCGTTTTTGTCAAATCAGGCGGGTGTCACATATATTGGATAGAGAAGGAGTGATGTATAATGCCAAGAATATATCTGAGCCCCTCTACACAGGAGGGTAATATGTACGTAATAGGCGGCAGTGAAGAATATTATATGAATCTGATTGCCGATGCAATGGTCCCCTATCTTAATTCAAGCGGAATACAGTTTACCAGAAACAGCCCTGGTATGACAGCATCAGGTGCGATTGCACAGTCAAACCAAGGCTCTTATGACCTGCACCTTGCTCTGCATTCCAACGCAGCACCCGAGGGACAGTACGGACAAGTACGGGGGGTGGACGTATATTATTCCCCGATAAGCACAAGGGGGCGCAGAGCTGCGCAGATTTTTGTGCGGAATCTTAAAAGCATTTATCCCGTACCGTCGTTGGTACGTGCCATTACAACTACATCAATCGGCGAGGTAACGCAGACACGTGCGCCTGCTGTTTTCCTTGAACTGGGGTATCATGACAATGTAGACGATGCAACATGGGTGGATAATAATATAGAGCGTATTGCACGAAATCTTGTGCTGTCGCTTACCGAATATTTCGGAATACCCTTTGTTGAGCCTATGACACCAAGGCAGGCAGTGGTCGATGTTTCAAGCGGCACGCTGAATCTGAGAAGCCGACCGAATACCTCGTCAAGAATACTTGCGTCAATGCCTGACGGAGCATCTCTTACCGTAGTGGGACAGTGGCAGGATTGGTATGTTGTGAATTATCGTGGCATTGTGGGGTATGCTGCATCAAGATATGTGAAAATTCAGTAAATTTACTTGATATTGCTGAAAAAGTGGCGTATAATGAAAAATGCTTAATAAAGAAACAAAGGAGAAACACATATGACACTTTTTGTTATACTGATGCTTATTGCCCTTGTATGGGTGAATTACATTGCAAATCATATCCCGAAAACGGGACGTGACGGAGAAGCAAAGGGAGAGGAAATTACTGCGGTAATTACAAACTGCAATAAAGTGGCGGATAAAGCTGTAACCATGCGTGCTAAGGCAAACGGAAGAAGCTTTAAGGTAAAATTGAAGCCGACCGAAGCACATCTGTGGATAAAGGGCGACAGCATAAAAATTATTTTGTCAGAAAACAAAAAGACTTATCGCATATTATTTAATGACTATTTCAGAGAGAACGAGCAGCGTCTGCGTGAATATGCCCTGTCTCTTCTTGAAAAAAAGGTTAATGTAAACCTTGTTGCGGCACGTATTGTAAAATATACAAAAGAAAACCTTGAAAAATTCAAGGCCTCTAAATTGGAATCTCAGCGTATATTTACATTCGTATCTCTTATGAGGATAATAGATGTTTATACGATTGTAACGTGTGTGTTAGGGGCGGCGTTTTTAGTGTGGTATGCAAAAACTTCCCCTAAGTTTGGAGAGCTTGTGGTGCCGCTTGTGCTCATTCTTCTGCTTATATGGGTGCTCTACAGCTCAGTAGGTGTTTGTAAAAAAATTATGAAAGAAACACAAAACGATTGATTATTCCATATAAGGGATAATGTCGAATTCTTTTCCACCCTCGATATTGCGGGCGAGATTATATATATCTGTAGCACGGCACTCCAGATTAAAAATAGGATTATCTTTCAGCAAAGCGCCCCTTGCTGCAATTTGCAGCGAGGCGGTGCTTTTCATTTCTTTAAGAATTTGGCTGCCCTTTTGGTTAAATGCGAGAGGGCGGATATATTCTGGAGAAGGCACAGCAGAAAAAGAGTTTCCTATCAGCATATTGCAAAGAATTCTGCGTATTCTGCTTTGTGTATAGCTTTTGCAAGAAACGGATTCAAGAATTTTTTCGGCTGTATTATACTTTGCCGCAACTTTAAGCCTTGCGGCAAGCTCTTCGTTGCAATCAGGAATAGCGCAAAGAGAAGAAAACGAGATTGTTTTAAGGCGGGCAGAAATCATTATGTCAAAATCTTTCATAAAAACGGGCGAAGATTTAAAGCGGCAGAGCATATATTCTGATGTATCCTGTCCGTTTTGGAGCATTGTGCGGATTGCAGAAGCAGAAGCAATTTTCCCGCTTGCCGAAGTATCGTTATAATTGCTGCCCGTGCGTTTTATTGTAACAGGCTTTATGTTGGAGTAAAGCTTTCTAAGCTGCCTTATATATTCTACTGCTAAAATATTGTTTGGTGTATCAAGAATGGGTGCAAGGGGAGAAATCTTTTCAAGAGCTTTTTTTCGTGCGGCAGGAAAGGACAGCCCCTCGGAAAGATTTTTTGAAAGTGCGGCAGAGAATCCCTCGCTTTCATTATTTAATATATCCGAAACGGCACATAAATCAGAAATATTTCCGCATTCACTGCCAAAGTGAAGTGTAGAAATATTTCCGCAGCAGTTAAGTGTTTCTACAGCGCCCTTTGCAAAACCCTCTGCCGAAGAAAGTGCATATACCGTAGGAAGCTCTATCACAAGGTCAACTCCGTTTTTTACAGCTGCAATACTGCGCTCCTTTTTATCAAAAAGGGCACACTCCCCCCGTTGTACAAAATTGGCGCTCATTATAGCAACTATAGCGTCACTTTCTCTTTTCATACTGTCTACAAGAAGCTTGTGCCCGGTGTGAAAAGGGTTGAATTCTGCGATTAAAGCACTTATTTTCATAAAATCACTCGCTTTTTTGCTAAAAATTGTTGAAAAATCCATATTTCTATTATATACTATATGATTAGAAAAATAAAGTTTTTGGAGGAATAAAAATGAGTAAATTTTTAGACTCGATTAAAGAAAGGGCAAGAGCAGATAAAAAGACTATCGTTCTTCCCGAATCAATGGATCGCCGCACATGGGAGGCGGCTGAAACAATCCTTAAGGAGGATATTGCAAATCTCATAATTATTGCAACTCCCGAGGAAGTAGCAGAAAATGCAAAAGGACTGGACGTTTCCGGTGCAACAGTTATTGATCCCTTTAACTACGAAAAAACAGAAGAATACATAAATCTTTTTGTAGAGCTTAGAAAGTCAAAGGGTGTTACATATGAACAGGCAAAGGAAACTGTTCTGGGTGATTATATGTATTATGCGTGCCTTATGGTTAAGGCGGGCGATGCTGACGGTGTTGTTTCAGGTGCCTGTCATTCAACTGCAAACACACTTCGTCCTTCTCTTCAGATTATTAAAACAAAGCCCGGTGTAAAGCTTGTTTCGGCATTCTTCCTTATGGTTGTTCCGGATTGTGAGTATGGCGCAAACGGTGCATTCGTTTTTGCCGACAGCGGTCTTGTTCAGAATCCTAATTCCGAAGAGCTTGCGGCTATCGCTGCTTCTTCAGCTGAAAGCTTTGAGCTTTTGGTTGGCGAGGAAGCTTACGTTGCAATGCTTTCACATTCTACAAAGGGAAGCGCAAAGCATGACGACGTTACAAAAGTAGTTGAGGCTACAAGAATTTGTAAGGAAGAAAACCCCAATCTTAATGTTGACGGTGAATTGCAGCTTGATGCGGCAATCGTTCCTTCTGTTGGCGAGTCAAAGGCTCCCGGCTCATCTGTTGCAGGAAGAGCAAACGTACTTGTATATCCTGACCTTGATGCGGGTAATATTGGATATAAGCTTGTTCAGCGTCTTGCAAAGGCAGAGGCTTATGGTCCTGTTACTCAGGGTATCGCAATGCCTATCAATGACCTTTCAAGAGGTTGTAGTGCAGAGGATATTGTGGGTGTTGTTGCAATTACTTGTGTACAGGCACAGGCTAATTAAATTTAATGAAAGGAAGTTTTTATAATGAAAATTCTTGTTATCAATGCAGGTAGCTCATCTCTTAAGTATCAGCTTATAGATATGGATACAAAGGCAGTTCTTGCAAAAGGTCTTTGTGAAAGAATTACTCTTGACGGAAGTAAGCTTAACCACACACCTCAGGGTGGGGAAAAGGTTGTAATTGAAAGCCCTATGCCCACACATGCAGAGGCAATTAAGCTTGTTATTGATGCGCTTGTTGATAAGAATCACGGTGTTATAGAGTCTATGAGTGAAATCGGTGCAGTAGGTCATCGTGTAGTACACGGCGGCGAAAGCTTCAGCGGCAGTGTTGTGATTGATGATGCGGTAAAGGGCGCTCTGCGTGATTGTATCGAGCTTGCTCCGCTTCACAATCCTGCAAACATTATCGGTATTGAGGCTTGTGAAAAGGTAATGCCGGGTGTTAAGCAGGTTGGTGTATTTGACACAGCTTTCCATCAGACAATGCCCGAGGAGGCATATCTTTATGGTATTCCTTACGAATATTATGAAAAGTATAAAATCAGACGTTACGGCTTCCATGGTACAAGCCATAACTATGTATCAGGAAAAGCGGCTGAGCTTCTTGGTAAAGATATAAAAGAACTTAAGATTATCACCTGCCATCTTGGAAACGGCTCATCCGTTGCAGCTGTTAAGAACGGCAAGGTAATTGATACAACAATGGGACTTACTCCTCTTGCGGGTATTCTTATGGGTACAAGAAGCGGTGACATCGACCCTGCGATTGTTACTTTCCTTATGGAAAAGGAAAACCTTAGCATAGAAGAAATCAATGCTGTGCTTAACAAAAAGAGCGGTGTGTTTGGTGTAAGCGGTGTATCAAGCGACTTCCGTGACCTTGCTAAGGCGGCTGACGAAGGAAACAAGAGAGCCAGTGCTGCGCTTAAGATGTTCTGCTACGGAATTAAAAAATATATCGGTAGTTATGCTGCTGCAATGGGCGGTGTAGATGCGATTGTATTTACAGCCGGCGTTGGTGAAAATGACAGCGCAACCAGAGCAGGTATCGTAGAAGGTCTCCAGTTCCTTGGAGTTGAGATTGATGCAGAGAAAAACAAGCTTCGTGGTCAGGCGATAGATGTTTCAGCCCCCGGCGCTGCGGTAAGAACTCTCGTTATTCCTACTGACGAAGAAATGATGATTGCTATTGAAACAGAAAGATTGGCAAAATAATTGTTGACAATTAAAAAAATCGATAGTATAATATATAGGCGTACATTGAAGGATAGGTGTTTATATTGAAGATAAATATTGCGTCCGTGCTTAAAAATGATGGGGCTTCACAGCAGTTTTCTTCATCTGTGGAACTTGGTGAGTTTGACCTTATGGGAAGCACGCTCACATTCACCCAGCCTGTCACAGTCAATGGAAAAATCCTTAATATAGGCGGCACGCTGGAAATTTCAGCACAAATAGAGGGCGAGTATACTACGCAGTGCTCACGTTGCGGCGAAAGTGTTACAATGAGCCTTTCGGCAGAGCTTTTTGAAAGTGTTGAAAATGATTTTTCAGATGTTGACGATGAGTGTATTTCTATAACAGGAAACATAATCGATATAACAGGAAGCGTGAATGCGTGTATATTTAACAGCATTCCACTGCAATTTTTGTGCAGTGAGGATTGCAGGGGTTTGTGCCCCGTATGTGGCATAAATCTTAATAATGAAAAATGCAATTGCGAGACAGAGGTCTACGACCCGAGGTTCGCCATCTTTAGAAATTTGAGTAAAGAGGTGTAGAAAATGGCAGTTCCAAAGAGAAGAACTTCTAAGGCAAGAAAAAATAAAAGAAGAGCTAATTGGAAACTTGAGGTTCCCGGTATGATCAAGTGCGCTAACTGCGGTGAGCTTATTAAAGCACACATTGTTTGCAAGCACTGCGGTTATTATAAGGGCGTTCAGGTTGTAAACAAAGCAGCTAATCAGTAAAAAACAATTTACCGTTCCGCTTTTGCGGAACGGTAAATTAATTTGCCTATGCCGCCTTAGTTAAATGGATATAACAAGCCCCTCCTAAGGGCTAGTTGTGAGTTCGATTCTCGCAGGCGGTGCCAAAAAAGACTTGTCGATTGACAAAAAAGCAGAGATGAAATCAATTCATCTCTGCTTTTTTGTCATTATAGTAGATTCTTTTAACTCTTGGCATAAATGTACAAATAACCTCGTAATTAAAGCTATGACTCATTTCGCCAAGCTCTTGGGCAGTTATCCTCTCTCCATTATTCTCTCCGAGAATGGTTGCCTGCATTCCTACAGAAACATCTTCAATGTCTGTAATATCTACCGTTATCTGGTCCATGCAAACTCTGCCGACAACAGGGGCTTTTTTTCCATTTATAAGAACATACCCTACATTGGAAAAACAGCGGTTGTAGCCGTCTGCGTAGCCTATACATACGGTAGCAATTTTTCGGGGAGAAGAAGATGTGTATGTATGGCCGTAGCCTATCTTAAATCCTGACGGGACTTCTTTTACATGTATGACGTGGCTTATTACCTCCATTGCAGGTATAAGCTTTATTTTATTTTTATCAACTTCATCTGAAGGATAAAGCCCATAGAGTGAAATGCCAAGACGACACATATTGTATTTCTTTTGTAATTCTATAGTGCCTGCGCTGTTGCATATATGCTTAATTGGTATATTTACCCCTTTTTCTTCAAGCAATTCTATAAACTTATCAAAAAGCTCTGTTTGCTCTAAAGAAGATGTTTTATCAAGAGAGTCAGCGCATGCATAATGGCTGAACAGTCCTTCAAGATTAATTCCGTCAAGCTGTGTAATTTTCTTTGCCGAATCAGCGCCTTCGTCGTCAGGGAAGAAACCAATTCTTCCCATTCCTGTATCGACAGCTACATGAATCTTAGCCTTTTTGCCTTTTGCCTTTGCCACGTCTGATAGCTGTTTTGCTTCCTCGTAATTATATATTGTAGCTGTGATATCATTTTCGATAAGCTCCTCATATGTTAACGGACTTGTGTATGAAAGAATAAGCACGGGCTTTTTTATCCCGCTGTTTCTAAGGAGCAAGGCTTCATCGGAATCTGCAACGGCAAAATAATCAACCTCGTTTTCTATGTGCTTTGCTACCGAAACACTTCCGTGACCGTATGCATTTGCTTTCACAACCGCCATAGCCATTACGCCCTTGCCCATACATGACTTAAGAGCATTGAGGTTATGCGTGATGGCACCAAGATTAATTGCAGCATAATTTTTATGGTATTTTGGAAAATTATGAGAATTAAACATAACAGACCTTCCTTTTAATACTTGCAGGACAAACTGTCAAGTGTTATAAAAGTATTAAAAAGAGAAGAAATCCTACTTCGTAGGGATTCTTCTCTTCTTTGGTCGGAGTGACAGGACTTGAACCTGCGGCATCCTGCTCCCAAAGCAGGCGCGCTACCAGCTGCGCTACACCCCGTCGTCAGAATAAAGGTAGGTTTTGCATCGTTCTGATTTCGCAGAACTCTGCACGCAACCATTTATTCTTCCTCTCCGAAAAGATTTCGCTTACGCCGCTGTCTTTTCGGGTAGAAAAATTATTATTTAAGTTAGAGTTATTGGAAAAAATAGTCGCAGAATGCCTGTGGCATCCTCGGCTGCGCCGCCACGTTGCGGTACCCGACATCTATCTTCGGCAATAAAATTGCCTTGCCATCTGTCGACCGCTGCTCCATTTCACACTCCTTTAATCCGCCACAGGCGGCAGTCGTGCTCAATGCCCAAAGCAGACGCGCTACCTTTTTGCGCTACACCCCGTCATCATAAGATATAACACCAACAATGTGCATTATAATATAAAAATGACATAAATGCAAGAAAAATTTTATTCTTTTTACAAAATTACAAAGGGATAGATACAGGTTTTCGGTTTTGATAGAACATATAGCTGTCAAAGCCGATTCTTTTTAACATTTTTTTTGCATCTTCAAACCCTGAGGAAATATTCTGGGGAAGATGCGCATCAGTGCCGATAGTAAGGAGGCGCCCGCCCATTTCGTAGTACCGCCTTACAATGCTTTCGTTTGGCATAAAGTCATACAGCTGATGATGAACGTCAGAAGTATTTATTTCAAGAGATTTTTTTCTGCTGATAAGAGTCGACAAAATTTTTTCGATTTGTGTGTTAAAATCCCTGAGTGTCAAATTTTTACCATACACGCCGTTAGTATATCGCAAAGGAAGAGTAAGATGGGCGCATATATCAAAATCTGCTGTAGCTACAGTTTTTACCAGGTCTGAAAAATATTGAGAAATAATATCGTATGCAGCAGAATCGGTCATCTCGCCAAAATTCATACGGGAAATATGCTCGGGCATATTGTTAATTATCAGATTATGAACAGAAATAATAACGCTGTCAGGATTTATGGCTTTAATAAGGCGCAGAGCATAATCGCTCTTACGAAGGACGTCGCTAAGTTCAATACCCACAGTAACACGAAGCTCATCCCCGTACTTTTTATCAAGACGGCGAGCTTCACGGGCGCTGTTTAAAATATTCATATAAGTATTATCGGAAACACAAAAATCAGCATTGCAATGGTCTGTTATTGCAATGGCAGATACCTTTTCACGTATAGCGGCAAGACACATTGCCTCCATAGGTGTTGTGCAATCGTGCGAATATTGAGTATGAACATGAGAATTGAACATTATTATGCACCTCGTATATTATTGTACTACTTAAATTAAGAAAAATCAAGGAAAAATGAAGGAAACAAAATCTAATTAGAAATAATTAACATTTATGAAATAATTTGTTAAATACTTTGTTTTATTCAAGAAAAACGAATCACAAAATATTGTGTCTGCAATCGCCTTATTTGGCATATTTAGAGAAAAAAGCCGGGAATGGAAAAAAACGAGATGTTTTTGAAAAAAATTTTAAAAAAGTATTGAAATCTCATTGAAACTATAGTAGAATATAATCAAAGTGTAGGAAAGTGCATCTAAGTGTCACGAAGTGGAGGTGAAATGAAATGTTCGTAGGCGAGTATTCACATAATATTGATGCGAAGGGAAGAATAATAATCCCGTCAAAGCTTCGTGAGCAGTTGGGCGGACAGTTCATGATCACCAGAGGCTTTGAAGGATGCTTGGCACTCTATCCTATGGAGGCATGGGAAAAGCTTGTTGAAAAGCTGGCTATGCTTCCTACAAATCAGAAAAGTGCCCGTTTCTTGCAGCGTGAGTTGCTTTCGGGTGCGGCCGAGGCAGAGCCTGACAAACAGGGCAAGGTGCTTATAACGCCTCCTCACAGAGCTCATGCGGCACTTACAAAAGAAGTAGTTATCATTGGCGTAGGCACTCGTGTGGAAATATGGGATGCACAGCGCCTTAGTGAGTACAGAGGCGAAGAAACCGAAATGAGCCTTGAAGAAGCTGCCGAAAGTCTGGAAGGCTTCAATTTCTAAAAATAAAAGTATGTTTTGATATATGGGGGAAGCGGCGTGGAGTTTAACCATATTACGGTACTGCTTGGTGAAACGGTAGATAGTATAAATGTAAAAAATGGTGGAATATATGCTGATTTCACACTTGGCGGCGGCGGTCATACCTCGCTGATACTGGAAAAAGGCGGAACTGTTATAGGGATTGACCGTGATATAACGGCGATACGTAATGCCGAGCAACGCTTTAAAGGAAAAAACTTTACGGCGGTGCATGATAATTTCTCAAATATAAAAGACATTGCAAAAAGACTTGACATAGAAAAGTTTGACGGCATAATAGCAGATTTGGGAGTTTCGTCTCCGCAACTTGATGATGCTAAACGGGGCTTTTCCTATATGCAGGACGCTCCGCTTGATATGCGAATGGACGAGAGGGACAGCCTTAGTGCGAAAGATGTTGTTAATACATATTCACCGGAAGACTTGCTGCGGATAATTTCTTCTTACGGAGAAGAACGTTGGGCAAGCAGAATAGTAAGCTTTATAGTACAGGCAAGAGAAAAAGCAAGTATTGAAACAACACAAGAGCTTGTAGATATAATAAAGGCGGCGATACCGCTTTCAGCCAGAAAAGATGGTCCGCATCCTGCAAAAAGAACTTTTCAGGCAATACGGATTGAGGTAAACGGAGAATTGAAAATTCTCGAGCAGGCGGTGCGTGACGGTGTAGAGCTTTTGAAAAAGGGCGGACGTATGGGTGTGATAACCTTCCATAGTCTGGAGGACAGAATTATAAAAAACACCTTTGCATCACTTGAAAAAGGATGCACTTGTCCGAAGGATTTTCCTGTATGCGTATGCAATAATGTGCCTACAGTGAAAAACGTAAGCAGAAAGCCTATTGTTCCGACGGATACGGAGGTTGCTGATAACCCCCGTGCAAGAAGCAGTAAATTAAGAGTTGTAGAAAAGATTATTTGACAGGAGCTTGTTTAAATGTATACAGACGGTTCAAATGCATTAAAAACTGAATATTATACATATGATGCTCCCAAAAAGCATAGCAGTGTAAGGTCCGCTACAAAAAGCAAAACTGCTTTAACACCCAAAAACGCAAGACTTCTGAAAAAGAGGGTTGTTCTTATGGTAGCGCTTGCTTTTGCAATGGCATTTGTAGTATTGTTCAGATATGCAGCTATTACCAAAGAATTCAGCGAGCTTTCAAAGGCTAAAACACAGCTTGAGCTTATAAATGCAAAGGTTGTCGAAAAACAAATGCTGGCAGAGGGAAACCTTGACCCTAAGAAAATAGAGCAGGAGGCAGCAAGGCTGGGGCTTCATCAGCCTGTTAAGAGCCAGATAAAGTATATTTCCCTTGGGAATACTGATAACGGCGAGGTGCTTAAAACAGAGAAACCAAATGCACTTAGTGCATTTATAAACCGTGCATCGGTCATACTGGAATATTTGCATTAATATAATACTAAAGGGAAGTGGCACATCAGAAGAATAATGCCATGTCCCTTTTTGCGTTTAGAAAAGGAGGAGAGCACGTGACAGTAAAAAAACGAATAAAGGCTATGATGGCATTTTTCCTGGTGGGTGTGCTTGTCCTCGTTTTGCGTCTTGTGTGGATTCAGTTTATTCGTGGCGGGGAGTATAAAAGACTGGCTGCGGAGCAGCAAACACGTGACAGTGTTATTACTGCAAAACGTGGAACAATATATGATCGCAATATGAAGGTGCTGGCGCAGAGTGCCACTGCTGAAAGAGTAACGATCAATCCGCAGGAAATAGAAAAAAGCAAAAACAGTGAAGCTGTAATAAAGGCGCTTGTTGAAATATTAAAGGTAAAAGAAGATGATATACGTGAAAAGATTTCACGTACAGACAGACAATCTGTAGTAATTTCAAAACAGGTTGAAAAAAGCGTAGCTGACAAGCTGCGCAAGCAAAATCTTCGGGGAATCCATTTTGAAGAGGATTCCAAGCGTTATTATCCGTATGGCTCCCTGGCGGCACAGGTTATAGGCTTTACAGGCAGCGATAATCAGGGACTTGAGGGGTTGGAAAATGTTCTTGATGAACAGCTTAGCGGTATTGACGGACGTATTGTTGCGGCAAAAGACGTTGCAAATAACGAGATGCCTTATAAATACGAAAACTACATTGCTGCGCAGGATGGTAAGGGTGTTGTCCTGACAATAGACGAAACAATACAGCGCTATACAGAAAAGCATCTTCAGCAGGCATATGAGGAAAATTTACTTGGAAACGGCGGTGCTGCGATTGTAATGGATCCCAATACGGCGGAAATTCTTGCAATGGCAGTTGTGCCTACATATGACTTAAATGACCCAAGGGTAATAACTGACCAGCTTCTTATCGAACAGCTTGATAAATTGGAGCTTGAGGGAGAAGAATACGACAAGGCATATAGCGGTGCTGTGACAAAAATGTGGAGAAATAAGGCCGTTATAGATTCTTACGAGCCCGGTTCAACCTTTAAAACGATTGTAGCGGCATCGGCTATTGAAGAGGGTGCGGCAAGGCTTTCTGATACTTTTTTATGTACAGGTGTGCGCCATGTAGCAAATCGTGACATACATTGCTGGAAAAGAGAAGGTCATGGAGAAGAAAGCTTTGCACAAGGGGTTATGAATTCGTGCAATCCTATGTTTATGGAAATTGCCTCCCGTATGGGTGCAGATGGATTTACCAAGTATTTTAAAGCTTTCGGACTTACTGAAAAGACAGGGTTTGAAATACCGGGTGAATCGGCAGGTACATTCCATAAAACACTCGGTCCGGTAGATTTGGCGACATCTTCTTTCGGTCAGACATTTACAGTTACACCGCTTCAAATGGTTTCTGCTGTATCTGCTATAGTAAACGGCGGAAATCTGATGAAGCCAAGAATAATAAAAGCATATACAGATAGCGACGGCAAGGTTACCGAGACCATCGAGCCGGAAATTGTAAGAAATGTTATTTCACAAAAAACAAGTGAACAAATGCGACAGGTTATGGAACAGGTTGTTGCAGAGGGTACAGGTAAAGGCGCATATGTAAACGGATTCAGAATAGGCGGAAAAACAGGTACCAGTGAAAAGCTGCCCAGAGGTAACAATAAGTATATTGCATCCTTTGTTGGCTTTGCACCTGCGGACGACCCACAGATTGTGTGCTTGCTATTGCTTGATGAGCCTAACGCCGGAGCTACGGGCGGCGGTGCCATTGCAGCACCTGCTGTCGGAAGAATAATTCAGGATGTACTTCCGTATTTAGGCTACGAGCCGCAGTACACCGAGGAAACAGCACAGACTATTTCTGTATCTGTGCCTAATATAAAGGACAGCACTGTAGCTCAGGCAACTGAAAAATTACAGAAGATAGGTCTTACCATAAGCATAAAGGGCAACGGGGAAAAAATTACAAATCAGATTCCGGAGCCGGGAACAAGACTTCATAAAGGGTCAGTAGTTCTGGCATATACACAGGAAGAGGAGAAAAAAGGAACAACCGTTGTACCCGATGTAATTGGAATGACATATGAAAATGCACTTGCAGCTATAGAAAATGCTTCTTTAACAATGAAAATAGATTCCTCGGCAAGTGCGCAAAGTCTGACGGCGGACTATATAGCCGTATCGCAAAGTCCGCAATCGGACAGCGAGGTCGCTGAAAAAACAGCGGTTTATGTAAAATTTGTACAGCGTGAAGCGGATTGACGGAGGTGCACAATGAAGCTTAGTCAACTAATCCAGGACATAAATTATGAAATATCGGGCAGTAGCGATATAGAAATAAAAGGAATTGCCTACGATTCAAGAAAAGTAGAGCCAGGATATCTTTTTATCGCAATAAAGGGCTTTGAGACAGACGGACATAAATACATAGACAGCGCAATTAAAAACGGCGCCGCAGCGGTTTTAGGTGAGGACGAATGTGATTGCCCGTGCACATATGTAAAGACAGCGGATTCAAGAAAGGCTATGGCACTTTGCGCCGCAGCATTTTATGACCACCCCGAAAGAAAACTGAAAATAATAGGAATTACAGGTACTAACGGAAAAACTACAACAACGTACCTTATAAGACAGATATTGATGCTTAAAGGGATGCGCTGCGACCTTATCGGAACTAATCAGACCATTATAGGTGATGAGGAGATTGAAAGCAGCCGTACCACACCTGAGTCACTTGACTTGTTTGCTGTTTTTAACAAAATGGCGGTAAGCGGCGGCGAATATGTCGTTATGGAGGTATCCAGTCATTCGCTTCAGCTTGACAGAGTTTATGGAATAACCTTTGAAACAGCCGTCCTTACAAATATTACACAAGACCATCTTGATTTTCATAAAACTATGGAAAATTATTCCGATGCAAAGGCGAAGCTTTTTTCAATGAGTAAGTCGGCAGCAGTTAATAACGATGATGCATTTGCAGAAAAAATTATTAAATCTGTAAGCGGTAGTCTTTTGACATATTCTCTTGAAAAAAATTCTGATATACAGGCGCAAAATCTCAGAATGAGTGAGCGTGGGGTTATATTTGACATAGCTTTTGGAGAAGATGTTCGTGAAATGCGATTGGGAATACCCGGTAAATTTTCGGTATATAATGCTTTAGCCGCAATTTGTGCGTGCATAAATATAGGTATAGATATAACTGATATTGAAAAAGGACTGGTGCTTGCAAAAAGCGTCAAGGGAAGAGTTGAGGTTGTACATACAAACACACCATATACCGTAATTATAGACTACGCACATACGCCTGACGGACTTGTAAATATAATTTCTGCGGTGCGTGATTTTGCAAAGGGCAGAGTTATTACGGTCTTTGGCTGCGGCGGAAACAGAGATGCAAGCAAAAGACCTAAGATGGGACATATTGCGCAGGAGCTTTCCGATATTGCGATTGTTACAAGTGATAATCCCAGATGCGAAGAACCCGCTGCAATAATAAAAGATATTCTTGAGGGAATGGAAAAGGATAATCATGTGGTTGTGGAAAACCGCAGGGAAGCAATTTCTTATGCAATGGAAATTGCCAAAGAGAATGATATAATAATTCTTGCAGGAAAAGGGCACGAAACATATCAGGAAATCGAGCATGTGAAGTATGATTTTGATGAACGTGATGTCGTAAAGGAAATACTTAATGGACGTGATAAATAATGTGGATAAAAGCATGTATAATCAGCTTTATAATAGCTGCACTGACAGAGCCGTTTTTAATACCGTTTCTCCGCAGACTTAAATTCGGTCAGACAATTCTTAAAGAGGGACCCTCGTGGCATGAAAAAAAGCAGGGCACACCTACTATGGGCGGAATAGGCTTTATATTTTCCTCTGTGCTTGCTTCTCTCTTTTTCGTAAGGGATATAAAAAGCGGCTTAATTCTTTTGTGCGGAGTTTTGTTTGGCGCTATAGGATTTATAGATGATTATATTAAAGTAGTAAAAAAGCAGAACAAGGGCTTTAGTGCAAAACAGAAGTTTTTGGCGCAGACAATCGTCAGCCTGTGTTATGCTGTGTATTTGTTCTTTGCTTTCGGGCAGACACAAACAAAGATTCCATTTACTGATATAAATTTTGATATGGGAATTTTCTATATTCCTTTTGTGATGCTTGTACTGCTTGCAACAACGAACAGTGCAAATCTTACCGACGGGCTTGACGGGCTTGCATCGGGTGTTGGCTCGATAGTAGCACTGTTTTTTGCTGTTGCATGTGAGCGCATTGGAGAAAGCACGGGGGCATCTTATATTTGCGGCGCATTGGCAGGCGGACTTTTGGGATTTTTGATATATAATGCATATCCGGCAAAGGTGTTTATGGGCGATACGGGAAGCCTCTTCATAGGCGGAATGATAGCCGCAGCAGCAATCAGTGCCGGACTGGAGCTTTTTATAATAATAAGTGCATTTATTTTTCTTTTTGAGGCACTTAGCGTTATTATTCAGGTTGGAGTATATAAAAAGACAAAGAAAAGAGTGTTTAAAATGGCGCCGCTTCACCATCATTTTGAGATGTGTGGGTGGAAAGAAACAAAGGTAGTGACGGTGTTCTGCATTATTACCGTAATACTTTGTGTTATAAGCTATTTCGGACTTTAATAAAACAGGAGGGAAAGGAATGAAAAGTGACGGCAAAAGAATATCGAAATCCGGACAAATAGATTTTATTCTTCTGATGATAATTGTGTGCCTTCTTTTGTTCGGACTTATCATGCTTTTCTCGGCAAGTGCTCCTATGGCATTGCAGGAGGGAAATATATATTCTACAATCGTAAAGCAAATGGCGATGTCAATCTTAGGCTGCGCAGTTATGTTTTTGGCAATAAATTATGATTACCACTACTACAGAAAGCTTTCAAAGCTTATCGTTACAGGTACGCTTATACTGATGTTTATAGTACCTATTATCGGCTTTGCATCGCACGGTGCTACAAGACAGATTTCGCTTGGCCCTATCAGCTTTCAGCCTTCGGAGCTTGCTAAATTTGCACTTGTTATTTACTATGCTTCACGCTATTCGGATAAGCGCAGTGCAAACCTTGCAGACGATAAAAAGAATCTGATGATATCTTTTGGTGTGCTGGGACTTTTTGGTGCAGCGTGCTTTATGCAGAGCCATATGTCTGCCGCAGTTGTTTTAGCGGTAATCAGTGTTATGATGATGGTTGTTGCAGGGCTTCCGATGAAGTATCTTTATACAGTAGGTGCATTGGGCGCTGTGCTTCTTGCAGGTGTAGGACTTACAGCCAGCTACAGACTTGACCGCTTTAAAGCACTTATTGACCCGTTTGCGTATGAACGTGGAATAGGCTGGCAGATAATACAATCACTCTATGCAGTTGGTTCGGGCGGATTGTTCGGTCTGGGACTTGGTCAGTCAAGACAGAAATTCAGGTATCTCCCAGAGGCACATAACGACTATATATATGCAGTTATTTGTGAGGAATTGGGATTTATCGGCGGTATTGCGGTTATTGCGCTGTTTGTTCTTTTTGTATGGCGTGGAATGTGCATTGCACTGAATGCAAAGGATCGTTTTGGTACATTTATGGCGTTTGGAATAACATCAATTATAGGTGTACAGATGCTTATAAATATCGGTGTTGTACTTTCGGTTCTTCCCTCAACGGGAATGCAGCTGCCATTTTTCAGCGCAGGCGGAACATCTATGATAGTTATGCTTGGCGGAATGGGAATTTTGCTGAATATTTCAAAGAGCAGTAAAATCAAAAAAATATAGCGAAGGGTTGCGTAAATATGCGTGTATTGCTCACAGGCGGCGGAACGGCCGGTCATATAAATCCGGCGATAGCTATTGCAAACTATATAAAAGAGAAAGAGCCAAGCAGTCAGTTCCTGTTTGTAGGAACAGAGCACGGCCTTGAAAAAAATCTTGTTCCAAAATGCGGATATGATATAAAATTTATAGAGGTTATGGGACTAAGAAGAAGCCTTAGTCTGCAAAATATAAAGGTCTTTATAAATTATATAAAAAGTATGGAAGAATCACGCAAAATTCTTAAAGAGTTTAAGCCTGATGTTGTTATCGGTACAGGCGGATATGTGTGTGCCCCCGTTATAAACGAGGCAGTAAGGCTGAAAATCCCCACTCTTATTCATGAACAAAACGTATTTCCGGGGCTTGCGATAAAGATGCTTTCTAAAAAAGCGGATATAACGGCAATCAGCTTTGAGGAAACACGTGAGTTGATGAAGGCAAAAAAAATGGTGCTTACAGGAAATCCGCTTCGCCCGAATCTTTTTACACCGCACGACGTTGATGTGCTTCGTGCAAGCTATAATTTTGATGAAAAACCGATAGTGCTGATGTTTGGCGGCTCATTAGGCGCACCGAAAATGAACGAGGCACTTATAGATATGCTCGCCCAAAGACGTATAACAGGATTTAACTTAATTGCATCAACAGGGGAAAGACATTACGAGGACGTGTGCAAAAAGCTTTCCGAGCGAGGTGTTAATTTAGATACAATCAGAAATGTAGCCGTTTCTCCGTATATTTATAATATGGAGGAAATCTTCTTCGGTGCAGATGTTATAGTCGGCAGGGCAGGAGCTATTACTGTAAGCGAGATAACAGCACTGGGAAAAGCCGCTGTGCTTGTACCAAGTCCCTACGTGGCACATAATCATCAGGAATATAATGCACGTTACCTTGAAAAGAATGGTGCTGCAAAAGTAATTGTGGAAAATGACCTTACAGGGAAAAGCCTTTCTTGTGAGATTATGGCAGTGCTTGAAAACAGCCAAAAGCTAAGAAAAATGCAGCAATGTTCAAAGAAAATCGGGATAACCGATGCATGCGATACAATATATAACTGTATTAAAGAAATAATCTGAGGTGTATTTATTCACCGTAAGAGTACCTTTAACATAATATAATATCGGACGGAAAAATATTTTCCGCAGCGGTATATTGTTGGGGGTGTCGTATTGGATAAATACATAATCAACGGCGGAAAAGAGCTTGGCGGAAGGATAAGGGTGCACGGTGCAAAAAATGCAGTGCTGCCCATAATGGCGGCTACGCTTCTTGCAGATGACGTATGCCATATATATGATTGTCCTGACCTTAGCGATGTCAGACACACGATAAATATCCTTCAAACCTTGGGGTGTCGTGCCAGCCTTTCTGATGGAGTCTTAGTTGTCGATTCATCCTCATCAGATAAATGGGAAATTCCTGAAGAGCTTATGCGTGAGATGCGCAGTTCAATTATATTTTTGGGTGCGCTTGCAGGAAGAATGGGAAGAGCAAGGATGTGCTTTCCCGGTGGGTGCGAGCTTGGGAACCGCCCCATAGATTTGCATATCAAAGCGCTTCGTGAATTAGGTATACAAATCCGTGAAGAAAACGGGTTTATAGAAGCAAGCTGCGAAAGAATGCATCCCGGAGATATTCATCTTAGCTTCCCCAGTGTAGGAGCAACAGAAAATATTATATTGGCAAGTGTGAAAATAAAGGGAGAGACCACAATCTCAAATGCTGCAAAAGAGCCGGAGATTGCTGACATGTGCGACTTTCTCAATAAGATGGGCGCAGACATCACAGGCGGCGGAACAGAATTTATAAAAATTAACGGAGTGGCACATCTTCATGGTGTTGACCATAAAATAATACCTGACAGAATTGTTGCGGCAACTCTTATGTGCGCTGCAATGACAACAAGGAGCGAGATAGAGCTTCTAAATGTGCGCAGTGCACATCTAGGGGCGATTGTGTCAGTGCTTCGTGAAAGCGGAGCAAGGATAGAGTTTTTTAAAGACAAAATGTATATACGTGCCCCTGAAAAAATTGTGCCTGTTGATATGATAAAGACACAGGTGTATCCGGGATTTCCGACTGATGCACAGTCAGTTGTAATGGCGGTGCTTTGCATGGGAGAGGGCACGAGTGTTATTATAGAAAATATATTTGACAGCAGATATAAAATAATACCCGAGCTTAAAAAAATGGGAGCAGATATTATTCAGGACGGAAGAGTGGCAATAATAAAAGGGCAGAAGCTTTCAGGTGCGCATATTCGTGCGATGGATTTAAGAGGGGGCGCAGCACTTGCTGTTGCCGCACTGGGAGCAGATGGGCAGAGCGTTTTGGAGGGAATACACTATATAGACAGAGGTTATGTGGATTTATGTAATATGCTCAAGGAATTGGGCGCCGACATCATAAAACAGTAATCGGAGAAAGAAATATGAAAATAAGAAAATTCAAAAGAAAACAAAAAAAACAAATGGCTGCTCTTACTTTTATAGTGCTTGCAGCATCTATAGCGGCAGTCATGCTTCTTACCCCCGGATTTAACATAAAGGAAATAAATGTTCACGGGAATTCAGTTCTTGCAGATGAAGAAATAAGACGTGTGTCAGGTCTTGTAACGGGCGTGAACATTTTCGGAGTAAGCCTTGGCGAGGCAGAGGATAATATAATCTCAATGGGTTATGTTGAATCTGTCAAAATAAAGCGCCATCTTCCATCAACAATTAATATAACTGTAGTGGAAGAGGTTGGAGTAGGCTATATAAAAGCGGAAGAGGGTTATGTTATAATCACCGCTGACGGGCGATGTATAGATATAACAGACGGAACAGGCGAAAAGGAAAACAGCATCAAGGCGCCGTCCCTTCCGCTTATTACAGGGTTAAAAGATGTTAAATACAAGGTAGGAAGCATCATAAAATCTGAAAATGAAGAACAGCTCACAGCTCTTTTTGCATGCCTTAAGGAATTTGCAAAGCAGGGCTATGTATTTAATATGCGTGAAATAAATATGTCAGATATAGACAAAATCAAGTTTTATTACAGAGGAAAAGATTTGTGTGTATCAGTAGGCTCAACTGACAAAATAGAATATAAAATGGCAAGCTTTGGCCCCATTCTTAAAGAGCTTGGAGAAAATCCAACAGGCTATATAGACCTTGAATATGGAATTTATCGCCCGAAGCAAATGGAAAAAGAAACCAAAAAGAAAGAATAATTTATTAACATTTAAAAATTTTTCTTGAAACTCGTGCTGTTTAGGTGTATTATATTATATATACCTTTATTTCAGAAATGGTGTTTATAAATTTCAATTACATATAGAGGAGGATTTCCAATGAGAATGGAATATGCAGAGGAGCTGGGTGCAGCTCAGAAGATTAAAGTTGTCGGTGTAGGCGGCGGCGGAAACAATGCGGTTAACAGAATGGTTGAGGCAGGAATAAAGGGCGTTGAATTCATCGCTGTAAATACAGATAAACAGGCTCTTACAAAGAGTCAGGCAAGTCAGAAAATCCAGATTGGAGACAAGCTTACAAAAGGAAGTCGGATCGTAGCCATGTCGTTCTGTGAGCCAAGGAGTTGTAGCCCCTAATTGTCTTCCTAAGACCGCTTGGCCTCCGACTTAAGGGCGTTGAATTCATCGCTGTAAATACAGATAAACAGGCTCTTACAAAGAGTCAGGCAAGTCAGAAAATCCAGATTGGAGACAAGCTTACAA
>JAZRLV010000008.1:0-2266 GCA_045646985.1 Clostridia bacterium
TTGCTCAAAGGTATATAAGAGGCAACGGTGTTGAAAAAAATGAGGAAGAATATATCCGTTGGATGAAACAAGCATCAAGGTTTGGTAATGCAAATGCGAGCAATGAACTCTCTAGGTATTATGTAATAGGAAAAGAGGATAACACAGAGGGTTTTCGTTATTTGAAAATAGCGGCAAATCAGGGGTGTGCCTCTGCCTGTAATGTATTAGCGAGATATTATTTTAGGAAATATCCGCTTTTTGGTATTTTTCCTGCGCTTTACTGGAAAATAAAAGCCATAATGTTGAAACGCAGATAATAAGAAGCACCCGTTAGGGTGCTTTTTTATTAGGTACGGTATTAAATATAATTTCATTATGCAAGCATAGAATATAGCAAATAATGTCGAATAATATAGAAAAAAGACTTTTATTTCAATGACAAAAGTGGTATAATCTACTTGCCAAACCAATTATATAACGCAGAAAATTTTATTTTACCCACAGGGGTATTATGCCCTTTTCACAATCACATACTGAATTTGATAAAAATGCAAATTCTGATTCTGTGATTGTGGAGCAATTCATTTTCTGCAGATTGGTTTGGCGACTATCGGAGGTTGCGTTTTTTGTGGGGTTGCTTCGGTAGCCGCACTTTTTATTTTTGGAGGAAAAAATGAGTCCTAAGCTTTCTGCGTGGTTAGATTTTATTATCTGTTATTTCTTTGGAGTTTTTGGTGTACATAAATTCAGAGAAAAGAAATACGGAATGGGAATCCTTTATATTTTTACGGTCGGATTATTTGGAATCGGTTGGTTGATTGATTTTATAAAGTATTTGATTATAGCAATAAAAATAACTATGATGCGTTCATCCGTACAGGCTGAAGCGCATTATAGCGATATTGTTGAAAAAAGAAATGCAAAGAAATCATTTTCGTTTAAAACGGCTGCTATAATTGTTGCTGCTTTCTTGGGCTTTTTCCTTTTAATCGGTATTATAGGATCATCAGGTGATGATGCTTCTTCTAAAGATGATGAAAAAGATAATATTATATCCATCGACAAGGGAACTGCCGACGAAGAAGATGATGAAGATGAAATAACAACTTCTGATAACGATAATGGTAAGGCTCCCGTATCATCAGAGGATGAAGATACTACAAAGAAGACTGAATCTTCAAAAAAGCCCGAGACTACGAAGAAGCCCGAGACCACCAAGAAACCCGAAACAACAAAAAAGCCGGAAACAGTCAAGACGCCCGAGACAACCAAGGTGCCCGAAACAACGGTGCATGAGCACGACTTCCTTCTTGCTACCTGTACAAAGCCCAAGACCTGTCTCTCCTGCGGTAAAACAGAGGGAAGTGCAACCGGACACAACTGGCAGAGCGCAACCTGCACGAACCCTAAAAAGTGCGCTGTGTGCAGTGCAACAGAAGGTAGAGCAAACGGTCACAGTTGGAAGAATGCAACTTGTACAAGTCCGAAAACCTGTACGCAATGTCATGCAACCGAGGGTTCATCAAAGGGGCACTCTTATTATAATGGAACATGCACAGGTTGTAGTGCTTCAGATCCTCAATATAACAGCGGAGCAGGGACTATTACTTACGTTTTAAATACATCGACTAAAAAATTCCATTATAAAAGTTGCGGATGGCTTCCTGTAGAGAATCGTCAAGATACGAGTCTCAGCAGAGACGAACTAATTTCGCAGGGATACTCTCCCTGCGGCCATTGCGATCCGTAATAAATATTTGAGTTAAATTTTTAATAAAATAAGAAAGGCTTGCCATTGGCAAGCCTTTTTTATACATTTAACTATTCGACAAATCGGAGTTTGAAGAGGAGACGGAATTGGTATATTGTAGGGGAGCTGCTTGCCGCTCCCGCTGCAGACGCAACGACTCGCTGTGAATATCGTCTCGTTCACGGGAGCACCAAGGGGCTCCCCTACGGTTATCATATACAGTTTTGTTTAAACCCTAATTTGTTTTTCCTTTTTAAAGTTTTTTGAAATGCAGAAACTTTTTTTCAAAAAAGTTTTTGCATAGTTCCCTTCAAACTCCGTTTATCGGGATTTTTTGAACATCAGCTTTCTTATCATATCCGCGGGGATGACGGTCAGGGCGATGAGGGCGCAGTACAGAAGATGGACAGGAGCAAGGGGGGTACAGCGGAACACCTCGCCGCCGAAATATATGATCAGAAGCTGCACCGCGCAAACAAGGGTCATTATAAATATAAAGGGCTTATTTCCTGCGATGCAGGAGAAGATATTTAC
>JAZRLV010000009.1:0-11018 GCA_045646985.1 Clostridia bacterium
AGCGGAAACGATTTTAAAAGTATATGTATCGGGGATATGCTGACGCTTCTTGGGGGTATTTTCTTCTCGTTTCATATGGTGGCTGTGTCAATCTTTTCAAAAGGACGTGACATCTTGCTCCTTACGATGTTGCAGTTCTTCTTTGCCGGAATATTTTCTTTAATCCCGGCTGTTCTTTTTGAAACAATTCCTGCCGATATCCCTATCGTAAGCATTGGTGCAATTATATATTTAGCAATATTTGCTACCTGCCTGTGCTACATACTGCAAAACGTCGGTCAAAAATACACTCCCCCTGCAACTGCCGCACTTATATTAAGCCTTGAAGCAGTGTTTGGGGTATTGTTCTCGGTAATCTTTACATCTGAAACCATTACCCCCAGACTTTTCTTCGGATTTGCAATAGTATTTTTATCTGTAATAATTTCTGAAATAAAGCCAACGGCATTTAAGAAAAAACCGCAGAGCTAATTGCTCTGCGGTTTTATATTTATTCCTTCGGTACTATTACCTGCACGCCTGCTTCTTCAAGCTTTTGCTGCCACTGCTCGTCAATGGGCTTTTCCGTAACAAAGCAGTCAAGCTCCTGGAAGGAAGCAAGCTTTACAAAGCCTATTCTGCCGATTTTTGTCTGGTCGCAAACATAGATTTTACAACGTGAATTTTCAATCATGCACTTTTTAATTGCACATTCCTGTTCGTTGCTGTCACGCACACCGAGCTCCTCGGTTATACCACGACTGCTGAAAAAGAATTTGTCTGCAACATATTTTTCACGCACACTATCCTCCGCCAAGCTTCCCACAAAGGAGTTATTAACCCCTACCATGCCGCCTGTTCCGATAACCTTGATGCCCCTGTTTTCAGACAACTCTTTTATACACTGCAATGAGTTTGTAATAACAGTAATATTATTCATTTTCTTAAGCTCACGTGCAACGAATGCAGTTGTTGTCGATGCGTCGAGGAAAATTGTATCACCGGGGAAAACCAGTTCTGCGGCAGCTTTTGCAACCTTTTCCTTGCCCTCGACATTTATTTTCTTTCGTTTTTCCAGCGATGGCTCAAACTTGCTGTCATCAATGGGCACTGCTCCGCCATGTGTACGCATGAGCTTTTCCTGTTTTTCAAGCTTTTCAAGGTCACGACGGACAGTTTCCTCCGCCACTGAAAATTCTGCGCTTAGCTTGCTTACAGATACTGCGCCGTCTTCTTTAAGTTTTTCAAGAATACGCTGCTGTCTCTCTATTGCAAACATTCATTTTCCTCCTATAATGATGAAGCTGTAAAAAAAGTATTTTTACAGCTCGTTTTTTTATTTCTTTATTAACGTAACTATATCTCCGTTTCTGAGTCCCGCACTGTTTGCATCATCTGTATCTATATGCATTTCTACATTAAAATCGTCACGGACTCTTATCTGTACGTCATAAAACTTTGTTGTCTTTTCCTTACCATGACAGATAACATCAACATAGTCACCGTCATTTATTTCATGCTGCTGTGCATATTCGGGAGTGAGATGTATATGGCGGTTTGCAATTATAACACCCTCATTAAGGTACACACTGCCCTTAGGTCCTACAATTACAATACGTTCACTTCCTGCAATTTCGCCAGACGGACGCACTGGTGGACTCACCTTAAGAACAAAGGTATCTGTCCTTGAAATCTCAACCTGTGTGTTCTTACGCACAGGACCGAGAACTCTCACCTTTTCAATAGCTTTGAGAGAAGGCCCTACAAGAGTTACAAGCTCTTCAGACGCAAATTCACGTCCCATAAGCGTTTTCTTCTTTGTAAGCTCATAGCCTTTTCCGAAAAGTATATCAAGATGCTCACGGGAAAGGTGTATATGTCTTTGTGAAACACCGATTTTCACATCTCCCGTATTCTTATATTCAGCTGCTGTTTTTCTTACGATGCTTTCAATTTCTTTTATATCCATAATTCTTACCTCTGAGCCAAAACGGGATAATCCAAACTCGATTTTTAGAGGCGGATTTCCGCTTTCGCTGTGTTAAAATACTCGGAAATACACAAAGTATTCCCTGTGTTTTTGCCTTGCGCAACCAAAAATCCGCACTCTAAAAATTCAAAGACCTGAAACGGATGAAATTTTGTGCAGGTTTTGGTGCGAAGGATGCAGCAAGGCTTTGTGCCTTGCAAAGTTGATTTCCCCGTTGGGGAAAATGCCCGCAGGGCAAAAGGGGCACGCACGGGGGTGGACAAGCCGAAAAGTGCCGAAATTCCACCGTTTCAGGCGGGTTCGGATTATTCCGTTTCGGCTAAATCAAAGAATTTCATAATTTCTGCATGAGGACGGGCAATAACCTCGCAACCAAAGATTTCGCCAAGCTTTGATGCGCCCATGCAGCCTGCCTCTGTAGCTGCCTTAACAGCTGATACGTTACCTGTTATAATAAAGGTAACAAGTCGTCCGCCAAGACGCTTTTCACTATGTATTACACGAACCTCGGCAGCCTTAAGCATTTCATCAAGCCCGCTTATTGCCGCAACAAGTCCTGATACCTCAACAATACCGATTGCACCTTGAGGTGACATATCATATTTTACAGGAGCTTTTTTACCGAGCTTTTTATTGAATTTATCACGGTTTATATCAAGAAGATATGCCATAGGCTCCGCCTTATCGTCAGGGTGAGCAATTACATGTGATACAATGTACTTGCCCTGTGATTGTGCATATTCTTTTCCTGCCTCGATTGCAGATTTTACCGCACTTGCAGCACCCTCAATTTTAACCTGCATTACAAGCGGTGCAGGAACATCGGGGCTTATCGGACGGTTTCTGTCAAAAGCAATTACCTTTACATCTGCTGCCTTTGCGCACAAGTCTGCCACGCAAAGCGCTGTCGTAAAGCTATATACTTCTATCATTCCAAGTGCTTTCATTTAGTGTTCATTCCCTTCATTAGCCAAGCTGTGTTAAACACACTCAAACAATTATACAATATGGAAGCCGTCAACCATAACACATCTTCTCTGACGTGTAAAGGAATGAGCCGCTGTAAGTCCCTCACCTGTAGGGCCTGCTATTGTAAAGGTTGTATATCCTTCGCCGCCTGCACCGATACCTGCATATGAAGGAGCATTCTTTACGAATATAGTTGTTTCAACCTCACGGGCAAAGCGTGTAAGGTTGTCAACATTCTTAGAATGGATATGTGCACTGTGACGGCGGCCATTTTCTGCCTTTACGCCATATTCAATAGCCTGGTCGATATCACGTACTCTTACTATGGGAAGAATTGGCATCATAAGCTCTGTCTGAACAAAGGGATGCTCAAAATCTGTCTCGCAGATGATAAGTCTGGGGTCAGCCTCAATGCCGATTGCCTTAAGGAATTTACCTGCATCCTTACCAACCATCTTTTTGTTTATAACCTTCTTGCCGTCTTTTTCAACGAGTGCAAGCTCCATAAGCTTATCAATATCGCTGCCCTTTACAAGGTAAGCACCGTTTTCAAGCATACTTGCGATAAGCTCGTCTGCAACAGAAGAAACAACAAAGCATTCCTTCTCTGCAATACAGGGAAGATTATTATCAAAGCTTGCGCCGGCAACAATGTCTGCACCTGCTTTTTTAACATCCGCTGTTTCGTCAACAATTACAGGGGGGTTACCCTCGCCTGCGCCGATAGCTTTCTTTCCTGAAGAAAGAAGCATCTTTACAACGCCGGGGCCGCCTGTTGCAACAAGCATCTTAATGCTCTTTGCCTTTACCATTTCGTCAGAAGTTTTCATAGTAGGATTAGCTACTGAAACTACAAGATTTTCAGGACCGCCTGCTTCTAAGATAGCACGGTTTACCAAATCAACCGCTGTATTTGAAGTAAGCTTTGCACCCGGATGCGGATTAAATACAACTGCATTACCGCCTGCTATCATACCCATTGAGTTACAGATAACTGTTTCACTGGGATTTGTGGAGGGAGTAATACTTCCGATAATTCCAAAGGGAGCCATTTCGATAAGTGTAAGGCCACGATCACCTGTCCAAACCTTAGGATCAAGGTCCTCTGTACCGGGAGTCTTTTCTGCTACAAGCTGGTGCTTGATAATTTTATCGCTTACTCTGCCCATGCCTGTTTCCTCAACACCCATTTTTGCAAGCTTTTCTGCATCACGCAGTGTATACTCACGAATTTTTGCAATCATTTTTTCACGCTGAGCAACACTATATGAACGGAACTGCTTATATGCTTTTTCTGCCGCTGCAAGAGCCTCTGACATTTCATCAAATACGCCAAGCAGCTTCTTTTCACTTGTTTTCTGAACACCCATTTCAGAAAGAACACTTTCAACAATCTGACTTATATACTTTTCATCTACCATTATATAAACCTCCCTGCCGCACAGCGGCACTATAAATTACAGAATATTCTTCCACAAATCCTTTGACGGTCTGGGGATTATTACACTGTCAAGATACATTCCCGTATCTTCACATTCTTTCTTTGCTTTCTCAATAGCAGCTGTAACAGATGAAATACTGCCTGTAACAAGCACATAGCTCTTTCCGCACATGCCTCGGGCAAGTCTTACCTCTATAAGCTGTACCATTGAAGTTTTAACCGTGTTATCTGCCGCAACAACAGCCGCTGCCGCACTGTAGGTTTCAAACACACCAAGTGCCTCAACCTCGTGCACCTCTGTTGCACCGCATATTGCAGGAAGTAAATCCTTATGCGGATTTCCCAGAACAAAGCTGTCAATAAGCCTTGCCGGATAAGAAGTTTTGCAGTTTTCCACCGCCGCATTAACAGCACTTAAATCTCCGGAAAAAATCACCATGTATTTACCCGGACAAACTGTGCTTGCTTCTATAATTTCAACGTTGGCAGTTTTTACAACAACATCTGCAGCCTGCATACCCGAAGAAACTGTTGAATATTCTACCATACCGATTGCTTTATTCATTCAAGTATCATTTCCTTTCTGCAGATTCTATAATTATTGTAGTATCACTCACCTTTAAAACTTTTCCGTCAATAGGTGAATGAATCGGAAGTCCCAGAGAATTTTCGGGTGCTTCCGCAATGATATCTCCTCTGCAAACACTTGCGCCTTCCTTTACACAAGGAATTGACGGCGCTCCGATGTTTTGTCTGAGCGATATATAAAGACGGTCTGTCTTTATCTCCTCCTCAACTAAGGGAGAAGCACTGTTATATTTCTCAAGGTCAAGCTTTTGCCTGAGCCTTGCTGTAGTCAATCTTCGCATATCACGCTCCACAAGGGGCGTTGCTTCTATTTTTTCGAGCCGTTTAAGCCCGTTTTTCATCATATTTGCTTTTGCAAAGCCGATAAGTGTTCTCGGATTAAGTCCCTGCTTACATGCAACAAGCTCACACGTTCCGCACTGGGAACAATACTGCGTATTTAAAAATGCCGCTGTATCGGTGGAATCATCACTTTTTACGCTGCGCATAAAGCGGTGTGGCTCAATCGGATATCCGAGAAGATGTCTCGGGCACATATCAGTACACATTCTGCACTGACAGCATGCCGACATTGTTCTGCGCTTTAAAACATTCACGTTTTGTCTGCGCTGCATTATTACCGGACTATCCTCCGGAAGTACAAGTATACCATTTGTTGTCTTTTTTACAGTATCATCGATTGCTGCAAGGTTTCCTGTCATAGGGCCGCCGTTAAGAATAAGTGTATTATCCTCCGATGGTCCGCCGGAAAGCTTCACAAGCTCATCAATAGGTGTTCCGATGGGAACACAATATGTCTGCGGATTTTTAACGGCGCCGCCGACAGTAACATATTTATGAGTTACTTTTTCGCCTTTCATTGCACGATAGATATTAAGAACTGTTTCTACGTTATAAACAATAACGCCTACATCTATGGGAAGTCCCCCCGCAGGGACTACTCTTCCTACTGAATCATAAATCAGTACAATTTCGTCACCCGCAGGGTATACTTCATACAGGTAATCTACCTTACCATATTTAAACGAGGCTATATCTCTTTCAACTGCCTGGGCAGTTGTCTTATAACCCTTTTTGAGTGCAACGTGAAATTCTTTTGCACCCAGACACTCACGAATAATTTCAAGAGTGCTTATGATTTCAAAGGAGTATCGGCGAAGAAGCTGACGGTGAAGCCTGAAAAGCGGCTCACACTCGGCGCAGTTTAGGATAATAGTATCCGCTCTTTCGCTGAGCTTGGCATAGCTTGGAAATCCGGCACCGCCGGCACCTGCTACTCCCGAGTCCTTTATTAAACTTTTAAGCTCGTCTAACTTCATTGCCATATCCTTTCTCAGTTTATTGAAGATAAATCATCAATAATACCAACGATTGCTGCATCAATGGGAGCAGTGTTCTGCTCAATTCCGATTCTTGCAGCACTGCCTGTCGCAACAAGCACAGCCTCGCCCATACCTGCGCCAACATTATCTACAGCGACAATGCGGCGGGGATTTGCACCAAAGCTTTCAAGTGTTTCCACTATCATAAACTTGTTGCCCACAAGATTGTCATTCTTTCGTGTTGAAACAACAGTTCCAACTACTTTACCGATTAACATTCTTATTCCCCCAATTATTTAATAGCGGGAAGAATCTTTTCAACATCTGTGTGAGGACGAGGAATTACGTGAACCGCTACAAGCTCGCCAAGTCTTGACGCATTTGAGCTTCCAGCCTCAACTGCTGCCTTAACTGCACCAACGTCACCACGTACCATAACGCTTACAAGACCGCTACCAATCTTTTCTGTTCCGATAAGTGTTACATTTGCTGCCTTAAGCATAGAATCTGCTGCCTCGATTGCTGCAACAAGACCTCTTGTTTCTACCATACCTAATGCTTCCTGTGTCATAATTTTTACCTCCTTTTTAATTTCAACGGGCGCACTCTCTGTTTTTGGAGCTGCCGCTTTTTTGGTTGTAGTTGTTTTCTTTTCAGCCATTACCAATCACTCCTTATTAGAATGAGGGAAGAATCTTCTCAACATCTGAATGAGGACGGGGAATTACGTGAACTGCTACAAGCTCGCCGAGTCTTGATGCTGTTGTGCTGCCGGCTTCAACTGCTGCCTTAACTGCACCAACGTCGCCACGTACCATAACGCTTACAAGACCGCTACCGATCTTTTCTGTTCCGATGAGTGTTACCTCAGCAGCCTTTACCATTGCATCTGCTGCTTCAACAGCTGCAACAAGACCTCTTGTTTCGATCATTCCTAATGCTTCCTGTGACATTTTCAGTTACCTCCTAAAAAGTTTATTAAATATAATTATAATTTTATCACTTATTGATGATGGCAACCTTCAAACCTTCCATCTTGAGGTTTGTTATGTGTGCCTCGTTAATTTCGTCAAGAGAATAACGATGTGTTATAAGCTTTGACATGGGAAGACCGATGCCCTTAGCTCTCTTGAGGAAATCAAATGTAGTTGCATAATCACGCAATGTATATACCCATGAGCCTACTGTTGTAATTTCCTTTGAGCAAATATCAAAGTGCGGATTAATTGTTGCGTCGCCGCCGTTTATGAAGAAGCCAAGCTCGCAAAGGCCGCCGCCGCTTCTTATAAACTTGTAAATATTGCTGTGTGCTACGGGTGAGCCTGTGCACTGGAATGCAAAGTCAGCGTCATGTCCGCCGAAGGATGCATTAACTGCACCTGCGAGTGCCTCGATACCCTTGTAATCCTTGAAGTTTACAACGCCTGTTGCGCCCATTTCCTTTGCAAAGTCAAGTCTCTTCTGTTCTCCGTCGATAGCTGTAATATTTTCAATACCCATAGTACGGAGAATTGCTATACATATAAGACCGATAGGACCGCAGCCCTGAACAGCAACACGGCTGTTAAAACGAAGAATGCCTGTTGTCTTGGCACGCTCAACTGCGTGAATAAGAACTGCACAAGGCTCGATAAGGATTCTTGAATCAAGGTCAAGATCACTTACGTTAAATACTGTTGAGCCCTCACGGATAACTATGTAATCAGCGAACCAGCCATTAAGATGAATATCATCATCAGGAACAAGTCCGTATACATCTGCACCGCCTACATTCTGCTTGTTAAGGTCAAACATTGTGATATCGGGATTGTCCTTGAAAATCATACAAGTAACAACCTTGTCACCAACCTTGAGGTCTTTGCCTGCGCTGTCCTTCTTAACGTTCTTACCCATCTTAACGATTTCGCCTGTACCCTCGTGGCCGAGAACAACAGGGATAAGACCAAAGGGATCACGCTTGAACTCGTGTGCATCTGTACCGCATACACCGCAACCCTCAACCTTAACAAGGATATCTCCGTCGCCAAGCTCGGGAATAGGGAATTCCTTGATATCGTAGTGCTCAAGCTCTGTAAGCATTGCAGCACGTGCGCTCTTGGGAATAGGACCTGCGGCTTTCACAGGAGCATCACCGTTCATTTCGCTGAGGACCTGCTTTACTATCTGTTGTATTTTATCTGAATTGATGTCCATTTTCCTCTTTCCTTTCCTAAAATTTTATATCCGGATTATTTATTGATTTCAGAAAGAACCTTCTTAGTTATTTCAGAAACAAGTGCCTGCTCGGGATTAGGCTCTTTGCAAGAGCAGTTTCCGCCGCAGTTGTGGCAGCTTGCCTTTCCATCCTTATTATTTACGCATACGTTCGCCGGATGCTTACCTGTAAGACCGAACTGACGGCGAATCTCGTACAGACGCTGTACCTGTGCCTCGCTAAGTTCCTTAGGACCGCCAAGCTGTCTTGCATTGAAGAGAAGCTGTGCATAGAATTCAAGTGATTCCATCTTGTAATATGCGTTAAGAAGTGAATCGCTGTATGAAAGTGCACCATGATTTTCAAGAAGAACAGCATCAAAATGCTGAAGGTACTTTTCAACAGCATCGGGGATTTCGTTTGTTGAAGGTGTGCCATACTCAGCAATCGGAACGCAACCAAGTGCAATAACTGCCTCAGGCATGATGGGCTGTGTCAGCGGAATTCCTGCAATAGCAAAGCTTGTTGCATAGATGGGGTGAGCATGAACAACACTCTTTACATCGGGGCGCTGTGCATAAACTCTCATATGCATCTTGATTTCGCTTGAAGGCTTGAAGTTACCTCTTGCTTCTAAAACCTTTCCTTCCTTATCAACACGGCAGATGTAATCAGGAGTCATAAAACCCTTACTTACGCCTGTAGGTGTGCAAAGGAATTCATTATCGGAAATCTTAACAGAAATGTTACCGTCATTTGCAGCAACCATTCCTCTGTCGTAGATTCTCTTTCCGATTTCGCAAATTTGTTTTTTGATTTCGTACTCGTTTACCATATCTAAATTCATCCTTTCGTCAAGAATTAAAATTGAATTTTTAGTTATACCTTTGTTTATGTTTATTTTACAACTTTCACACTGTGTTGTCAATACTTTTTCTGTGATTTTCTGTGGTTTTTTGTGGTTTTCGAGAATTATTTCGACAAATAATCAAGAATTTCATCAATTCCGTCATTATTATACGAAGAAGTAACAAAAATTTTCTCACATCCCGCCAACGAAAGCCACATTTTTGCAAGGTCAACACGTGCATCGGGGTGATCGGCCTTTGTAACTATTCCTATAACCTCACGATTAGCCATAGGTGCTACATTGGGCGCATACAGCGAATACGGCTCTGTCGCACTTATAAGGAGCCCAACCACATCCGCCTCGTATGAATAAAGCGCCAACGCTCTTGCAAGCTCTGCATTTTCAGCATATTCGCCAGGGGTATCTATGACCACATCGCCAAATTTTACATACTGCGTTTTCTCATATTCTATTTTTTGTCCCCTCAACGCCTGGGTAAGTGTGGTTTTTCCCGCTTCGCTGCGTCCTATAAGTATAATCTTTTTCATCACGTTTTTGTTATCTGGCACACGGTAAATCCAAGAGTCTGCTCGGCATACTCACAAAGCGCTGTTACTGCCGCCTGTACCTCCGACACGCTTCCCGTAACAATAAGAGTTCCGCTGAAACGGTCTACAAAGCCGATTTCTACACCCGAGGATTT
Source organism: Clostridia bacterium (assembly GCA_045646985.1). Lineage (GTDB taxonomy): Bacteria > Bacillota > Clostridia > UMGS1883 > UMGS1883 > UMGS1883. The sequence continues at coordinate 10,037 of JAZRLV010000009.1, forward strand.
AATTGCTATATCCCCTGCAATAATCGCCGTCTCACTGGGGGACATTGTAACTATTCCTATTGCGGACTTTGAATAATCCACTGCAGGGTCAAGTCCAAGCTTTTTATACAGGATTTTGTCGGGGTTTGCAATTATGTGCGCAAGGGTTATCTGCTTGCCCGGAACGATTTCCTGTATAATACGCATTTTATCCTTGAGTTCAAACTCATTCATATTATCACCCGCCTATTTTGGCTTTTAGTCCTTCATTTTCTGCAACAGTGCGCAACCTTTCCATATGTACATCATCAGGCGGAAGTATATCCCCCATCAGATACTCACGGCCAAGTCCCGCATACTTATCCATTCCAAGTCTGTGATACGGAAGCAGATTAATTTCCTCAACCTTCATTTCGTTCTTTGCAAAGGCTGCAATTTGTCTTATTTCTTCTTCGGTATCGTTAAATCCCGGAATTGTAGGAACACGCACAATACATTTTTTTGCATCTCTTGCAATTTTTACGGCATTTTCAAGAATAAGTGAGTTATCCTGTCCCGTAAATTCCTTATGCTTATCTGTGTTTATATGCTTTATATCAAGAAGATATGTATCAATATATGGTAGCAGCTTTTCAATGGTTTCGTATTTTGCAAATCCGGTTGACTCAACCGCTGTATTAATTCCGTTTCTTTTCGCCAGCTGAAGCAGTGCCAGTGCAAAGTCAGGCTGCAAAAGCATCTCTCCCCCCGAAAGGGTTAATCCGCCGCCGCTGCGTCTGTAATACGCACTGTCTTTTTTTACTTCTTCAAAAACCTCGCCCGCAGTTACGTCTTTTCCGATTATTTTAGAGCCGTTTTGTGTATTCATGTTCTGAATTTCAAAGCTCTGTGATTCGGGATTACAGCACCATCTGCAACGAAGCGCACAGCCCTTTAAAAACACTATCGTTCTTATTCCGGGGCCATCGTGAACGGAATATTTCTGTATATCGAAAATTCTTCC
>JAZRLV010000010.1:0-28362 GCA_045646985.1 Clostridia bacterium
TGCAACAACGTCCTCACCCTGTGCATTTACAAGGAATTCACCCATAAGACCGGGTTCACCGGTAGCGGGGTCACGTGTGAAAGCAACACCTGTACCGCAATCGTCACCCATGTTACCGAATGCCATCATCTGTACGTTTACAGCTGTACCCCATGAATAGGGAATATCGTTGTCACGACGGTATACGTTTGCACGGGGGTTGTCCCATGAACGGAAAACGGCTTCTACAGCACCCATAAGCTGTTCCTTGGGGTCTGTGGGGAAGTCCTTACCGATTTTTGATTTATATTCAGCCTTGAACTGCTCTGCAAGAGTCTTAAGGTCTTCTGCTGTAAGGTCGATATCGTTTGAAACGCCCTTAGCTTCCTTCATTTCGTCGATAAGCTGTTCAAAATACTTCTTACCAACTTCCATAACTACGTCAGAATACATCTGAATGAATCTTCTGTAGCAGTCATAAGCCCATCTTGCATTACCGCTCTTTGCAGCCATAGCCTCTACAACGTCTTCATTAAGACCGAGGTTGAGAATTGTATCCATCATACCGGGCATAGAAGCTCTGGCACCGCTACGAACAGAAACTAAAAGAGGATTCTCCTTATCACCGAATTTCTTACCGCAAACCTCTTCCATCTTGCCGATGTATTCCATAATCTGTGCCTGGATTTCATCGTTGATTTTGCGACCATCCTCATAGTACTGAGTACATGCTTCAGTAGTAATTGTGAAGCCCTGAGGAACAGGAAGACCGATAGCGGTCATTTCAGCAAGGTTAGCACCCTTACCACCGAGAAGATTTCTCATGGTAGCGTTACCTTCACTGAAGAGATAAACAAATTTTGTCATCTGATAAACCTCCTAAAATTAATAATATTTATCTTTCTTTTTATCGCACCTAATATCATACACTATTTTTTCCGTAATTTCCAGTACTTTTTGAAAAAAATTAAGAAATTATTACATTTTTTTAATTATTTGATGTAAATAGTCAAGAGAATCAGGCAAAACGGTCAAATGATAACGTAAAAAAGGCTCTGTAACGAGAGAAAGTGACTGCGCTGTGCTAATATCACAAGCAGCAAAAAGAGCATCCTTAAGACTGCTTTGCAATATGTAAAGAGCGATACGGATTTCGTCTTGCGAAATTGGATGCGAAAGCGGCGCCTTATGTGCGCTGCATCTTATTTCCCCGTCCTCGGGACAAAAGAACATTCCTTTTTCTCCGCAGGGACATTCATACGAAAACTCGGGCATAATACCTAAAATCTGTGCTATCTTAAGCTCAAACACTATTTTTATATAAGGGGCAGCATCAGGACGCTTACAAAGCACATAAAGCGTGTTTAAAAGCAGCCGAACCTCTTCGTCTGACTCTACGGCGTTTTGCACGCACATACTGCAAAGGTCAGCAAAATAAGCGCCGTAGGAGAGAAGCACAACGTCGCCCGAAAGGGCACGGAAGCTCTCAATCAAATCGGCGCTTGTAAGCGAGTAAAGTCCGTCTTTAATTTTTTTCAGAACAAAAGAAGAATAGGAAAGGGGAAAACACGCACTGCGGCTTTTGTGGCGAAGACTTTTAACGCCCTTCGCCATGACGGTCAGCTTTCCCATTTCGGGGGAAAGCAGCGTCAGCATTTTATCGTTTTCTCCCGCATCCTTTGCTTTTACAACTATTGCATTGATTTTAACTGTGCTTTCTGACATTTACATTCTTCCTTTAGCTGCATATGCCGCTTGTATTTTAAATACATATCTATGTTTCCTGTGCCTGTGAATAAATCCCACATAATACTGTTTGTTCTTGACATATAATCACCTCACAGTTATTATGTGAAAAAGAAAATTTTTAATAGCTTGAAAATTTTTCTTTTAAAGTAGGAGATAGGAAAAAATGCTTCAGAACGGACAAACTGAACCAAGCGAAGCTTGGGTTCCCCGAAGGCGTACGTGGGTACGTCGAGAGGTGAAGTTTGTTCGTAGCAAAAAGGCTTAAAACAAAGAAAAATCGAATCTAATGAGGTTTTTCAACAAAATAAAAAATTTGCTAATTATTTTCACAGTTTCTAATTTTTATATAATAGCAGCCTTTTTGCGGTCTGGACTTTTTTTACATCTCCTTTGTGTATCCTAACTCCTTAAGTGCTGTCCCCTTATTTCTCCAATCCTCCCTGACCTTAACCCAAAGCTCAAGATAAACCTGTGTATCAAGAAGCTTTTCTATATCTGCACGTGCATACGAGCCTATGCGTTTTATCGCTTCACCCTTTTTACCGATAATGATTGGCTTGTGACTTGCTTTTTCGCAGTATATTACGGCTTTTATTTTTGTAAGCGTGTCACCCTCTTGCATGGTTTCAATTTCAACAGCTGTTCCGTGAGGAACCTCACGGTCAAGTAGACGGAGGATTTTTTCACGTATGATTTCAGCACACATATCACGGAGCGTACTGTCTGCATATATATCGGTAGGATAGAAAGGCTCCCCCTCATCAAAATGGCGCAAAATTTCCTCCCTTAATGCTTTAACCCCGTCTTTTCGCAGGGCACTTATGGGAACTATTGCAGAGAACTCACCCTCACGGCTGAAGGCTTCAATCTGGGGAAGAAGCTTTTCCTTTTCTACGGTGTCTGCTTTATTAATCGCAAGAATAAGAGGGATATTTTTTGCAGCAGCATTTTTTATGACATTTTTTTCAAGGTCATAAATTTCCTTCCCTGCCTCCACAACCAGTATTGCAACATCCACATCTGCAAGAGAGCTTCCGGCAACGCTGTTCATATACTCGCCTAATTTTGTTTTAGGAGTATGCATTCCGGGGGTATCTACAAATACAATCTGATAGTCATCACCATTATCTATTGCAGCCAGATTTGTTCTGGTTGTCTGCGGCTTACTGGATACAATAGCCGCCTTTTCGCCAATAAATGCATTGGTAAGTGTGGATTTTCCTACGTTGGGTCTGCCTACAATAGCAGCAAAGCCTGATTTAAAATTACTCATTTGTTTATTCCTTTCAGCTCAATAAATACATAAGTAAATCTATTCCGTATGGTACAAATATTATAAGTCCGCAGATTGCAGCACCGATACTTATAACAAGCACTGCGCCTGCTGCGGCATCCTTGGCACGTTTTGCATACATATTAAATACCGCAGTTGAAAGATTAACAGTATTTTCGATTGCAGTATTAATAAGCTCTGCGGTTATGACCAGTGCACAAAGTGAAATTACGATTGCCTTTTCACAGGCAGTCAGTCCGAATACCACCGCACATAAAATAACAAGGATAGTCATTGCAAGATGTATGCGCATATTCCTCTCGTTGCGGATAATATCTTTTATTCCGTTAAAGGCGCAGCGAAAGCTGTCGCAAAAACGATTGTTTTTCATACTGTTCATGCCATTCATCTGTGCAAATCCATTTTATCAAGAATTTCTTTTTCACGGCTGCGCATAACCGATGTATAAGGCTCCTCCATATGGTCAAAGCCCAAAAGGTGCAATGTGCTGTGAACTGCTAAAAATCCTACCTCACGCTGCAATGTATGGCCGTATTCCTCCGCCTGTGCTTGCGCTCTTTCAAGGGAAATAACAATATCACCCAAAAGAAGCATATCCCCGTCATAATCACCGCTATCCTCAAGCATTACACCGTTTTCGTCAAATTCAAGTATAGGAAAGCTAAGAACATCTGTGGGGGCATCAATTTCTCTGTATTCTTTGTTGATTTCCTGTATACCCTCGTTATCGGTAATAAGGATGCTTACTTCAAAATCGGTATCCTCGTCTGCACCTACTGTTTCAAGAGTAGTGGCAACAGCCGTCTGCACAATTTCTGAAAGCTCATCGGTAAACTGGAGCTTGTCCTGTTCGTCCTCAATAATAAACTGTATCATAATAATTCTCCATTCTGCCATTTTATGGCTATATTATTCGTATTTTATGCGCTCGTGAAAATATCCTCCAAGAGTTTTTGTAATTACATTTATAATTGTTTCAAGCTCTGCAAATGTCAGGTTGCATTCTGAAAACTGTCCCGCATTAACACGCTCTGTTGCAATGCGGCGCACCATTGATTCAATTTTTCCCTCGCTCTTATCCGAAAGACTTCTTACAGCTGCCTCGCATGAGTCAGCAAGCATTACAATAGCTGCTTCCTTACTTTGCGGAACAGGACCTTGATAGGTAAAGTCCGTTTCGTTAACCTCTTTATCAAGCTCCTTTGCACGAATAAGGAAATATCCCGTCACCGTAGTTCCGTGATGCTGTGCGATAATATCACAGATGCTCTTTGGCAGGCGGTGCTTTTGTGCAATCTCCTCACCATCTGAAACATGCTTTATAATAATTGCCGAGCTTTTTTCAGGGGAGAGTGAATCGTGAGGATTCATATCATACTGATTCTCTTTAAAATAAAGCGGATGCCTGATTTTCCCTATATCGTGATAGTATGCACCCACACGTGCAAGCAGTGAATCTGCCTTTATGCTTCGTGCAGCAATTTCTGAAATATTTGCAACTGTAAGTGAATGGTGGTATGTTCCGGGGGCTTCTACAAGAAGCTTTTTAAGCAGCTTATTTTCAGGATTTGCAAGCTCGCTCAGCTTCATAGGCGTAGTAGCATTAAATATCCATTCAAAGAACGGAAGAGAGCCTATTGTTATAAGACCTGATATAAAACCGCCAAAAAATCCCTGAGAAAATGCGCCAAGAGCAACCCGTAATCCGCTTGACTCTATCAGTGACATACTGCAAAAGACAAGTCCGTAAAAAAGCGAGGATACAAATGCTGACGGCAAAAGGTGCGCACGGCGCTTTACTGCTGAATAACAGCAGGAGGAAAGTGTGCCTGCAATAATAAGATACACTGTATATCCCCAGTCAGCATCAAACGCTATGGCGCAGAATATTGACATAACTAAGTTTGAAATAGCAGCGGTCAGCGGATTTGAAAACATGGTAACTATCCCGGGAAATATTCCTACGGGTAGAAGTGCAATCATCTTTTCGGGAATATAGCGTGAACCGTAAAACGTTATCAGAACAATAATAAGTCCTGTAAAGGCGCAAACGGGAAGTACCGAAGAATCCCGATTGTTAAAGCGTGAATAATAAAATACTAAAATAAAATAGCATATTAAAATTAAAAGCGATACTCCCAAAGTATATCCGGGGGAGATGGGGCTTGTCCCTTTAAGAATACCTAAGGAGCTTAGCATAGAAAGCTGTGATGACGTAATTATTTCACCCTTACGTACAATTACCTGTCCCTTTTTATATTCAATTTCAGGGATAGATGCTGCCGCAGCCTCACGGCGGCGCTCGGTTTCCTCTTTGTCAAGCTTAAGATTTTGTGTCAGGACTAATGAAAAAATATCCTTTGCCGCATTCTTTTGGGCAGACGTAATTTTAAGCTTTCCTACTGCTTCTTCGCACTGCGCTGTGGCTTTTGAAACATCGGAAATTCCGTTTATCATTACCTTATCCACAATATCCGTTATTTTGCGAAGGTTGGAAAATTCCTCCTCCGACGCATTTAAAAGCGCATAAGCCGTATCTAAAGAAATACCAAGCTTTACATCTGCATGCAGCTTTGATGCAGCGGAGGACAGGGAAGTATCCGGGGAAGTGTCCTTTCTGGCTGTTGTAGAGAGGGCAAAAAGCTCTTTGATATTATCTACAGCCGAAATTCGTATATCATCATCGGGGGCATAGACATTTTCAACGCTTTTTCGTGCAGCCTCACGTCTCAGAGCGGTTGTTTCAGTATCTATTACCGCACGGGAGGCATAAATATCCTCCGACGAAACATCTCCGACCTTAACGTCAAACTGCCCTGTTTTATTTGAAAACAGCACTACAAAAATAATCAGTATAAAACAAACTAATGTAATTACATTATGAAGAGCATTGCTAAAAAATGACTTTTTCATCATTTGCCACTACCTTTTTTCGTATCGTTCATATGCCGCAATAATTTTTTGAACAAGAGGATGACGTACAACGTCTTTATCAGATAAATATGAGAAATCAAGTCCCTCAATGTTTTTAAGAACCTTTGCTGCGTCCTTAAGACCGCTTCTTTTTCCGTCGGGCAGGTCAATCTGCGTTATATCGCCTGTTATTACGGCTTTTGAGCCAAAGCCTATACGGGTAAGAAACATTTTCATCTGCTCGGGAGTGGTGTTTTGCGCTTCGTCAAGGATAATGAACGCATCGTCAAGTGTACGTCCACGCATATATGCAAGAGGCGCAATTTCAATTACACCACGCTCGAGATATTTCTGATAATTTTCCATTCCCAGCATATCGCCCAGTGCATCGTAAAGGGGGCGAAGATACGGGTCAACCTTCATCTGCAAATCACCGGGGAGAAAGCCGAGCTTTTCGCCTGCCTCAACAGCGGGGCGTGTAAGGATTATACGGCTGACCTCCTTACGGCGGAAGGCATCAACTGCCATAGCAACTGCAAGGTATGTTTTACCCGTACCGGCAGGACCTATTGCAATAACTACCGTATTGTCACGGATTTTCTGAATGTAATTTTTCTGACCGTAGGTTTTGCATTTTACACTCTTTCCTTTAGCAGTTATGCAGATATAGTCGCCCTTTGCAGGGGGGACATATTCAATATCTTCATTCACGGAAAGAATTGCGTAGCGAATGTTTTGCTCCGTAAGGGTTTCGCCAAGCTCTATTTCATCAATAAGCCTTGCTATTACACTTGCGGCTTTTTCGCAGTTTTCCCCGATAATTTTTATTAAGGTATCTTTGTTTGTTATCCGAACACCCATCTCACGCTCAATCAGCTTTACGTTTGAATCAAAGCTGCCAAAGAGTGACATCACGGTGTCGGTGCTTTTAGCCTCTATAATTTTCTCCATCATTCTCTCCTTTAATAGGTATTTCTTTATCCGTGCGGACAAGGCACTCTGCGTTGAAAGTGACAAAAAGAGAATTTTCATCCTCTGTTACATCCTCGCTCATGCTTTCAATCTGCATATCCTTTTTTGAAAGCTCTTTCATAAAAGACTGTCTGCGCTTGTTAAGCAAAAGTGCTGTATCTGTAGCTTCTTCAAAAACCTCAACTTCATGATACTCAATCCGTGAAAAATGCACGGGTAAAAAAGGAAGCTTTACCGTTTTTTCTATTTTATCATATTCACTATATGAAATTCCACTGTTTAATGAAAATTTTATATTATTTTTTTTAAATTTTACAGTAAATACACTCTTTTTTTCTCCTGTGGGAATCTTTTTAAGCGTTTTTTTGGGAATAACAACCCTTTTTTTCTCTGTAAGGCGCAGTGTTATATCGGCACAGGCGTGGTGATAATATGTGGGGATATTCTCGTTCTCGCTGCGCAGTACGCCCGTTACAAGTGTCTGCCCTTTTTCAACTGTCATCCCCTCGGAAAAAAGCGGCTGACCGCAATACACCTGCATTTTTTCGATAACTCCGCTGTGAAGTGCGATTACGTCGGCAGGCTCATGGATTTCATTCATATCAGGTTTTTTTGTGCGCTCCTTGATTTTAACATATGCAGTAGTCCCTTTTATATCAACCCACAGCCATGAAAGGTCGTCAATCTGTAAAATTGCTTTGCGTTTTATATCATACTGGTCAGCCTTATGCTTTAATGCGCCTATGCATACGCCGTTTTGGGATATTACTTTTTCGACCTCTCTTTGCAGCGCTTTATTGCCACCGCTTAGCTCCACACGCCATATAAAAAGAGAAAGCACGATTGCGGTAACTGCAAAAATAAACGGCAGCAGTATAAGCAGCACTCGTTTTTTATATTTACGCATAAAAACAGGCAGCCCATAGCCGTCAACCACGCTAAGCTCCAATCCCTCTATACTGCAATTTAAAAGCTTGTCACAGCCCTTTTTACTCACGCAAAAAATGAGTGCTGTGGGAGATTCTCTTTTTACGTTATAAATATATATACCTGATGTGGAGGCAATGTTTAACACCCTTTCGGGAAACCTGCCCTCGGATTTTAGTGTAAAGCTTCCCTTAATACAATTTATTATGCCGCCAAACATACAAAATCACTCCTTCAATAAAGTGTATGTTTTCACAAAGTACGGCATAACTTATTTAGAGGGGGAGGCTTGAAAATATGAAGAAAAAAAACACCGATAAGGCGATGAAGGTCGCACAGGCACTGGATTTGCCGCTTGATATGCTGTGCGATGTGCCCAGAACTGAAATTATGGGAAAAAGCTGTGTGAATATTGAAAATTTTCGTGGGATTTTAGACTATAATGAAAATTGTGTAAAAATAAATACAACTTCGGGAATTATAAAAATAGACGGTGATGAGCTTTTGATTGAAAGCATTACAGATGATGGGGTTTGCATAAAGGGCACAATTATAAGGCTTGAATTTATCTGAAAGGAAAGAAAAATATGTTGTTTTTTTTAGTATGTGCATGCTTTGCACTTTTTCCTGAGCAGGTCGTAAGCGGTGCACAAAGCGGTCTGGCGCTATGTATAAATGCGCTTATTCCGTCGCTGCTTCCGTTTATGCTTGTGTCCTCATGCATTATAGGCAGCGGCTTTTCAAAGCCATTGGGCGCTTTTTTCTCAAAGGTGCTTACTCCGCTTACGGGGATAAGCAGTGCGGGTTGTGTATGCCTTGTAACAGGGCTGCTTGGCGGATACGGTTCAGGGGCACGTGCCGTTCTGGAAAGCTATCGTAAAAATTACATATCAAAGGACGAAGCTGAAAGTCTGCTTGCATTTTGCAACAACGCAGGCCCCCTGTTTATTATGGGAACAGTAGGGGTAAGCTTTTTTTCAAGTAAAAGTATAGGTATAATGCTTTTTTTGGTACAGGTGGTAACAGCCCTCATATGCGCAAGAGTTTTTGGTGGGGGCAGCGTAAGAGAGGCACAGTCCGTACAGGAGCAATGGAATATTTATAAAAAAAACAAGCCCTCATTGGGAGGACTTGTAAGTACATCTGCAATAGAAAGCGGCGCCGCCATAGTTACTGCGTGCGTGTTTGTAATAACCTTTAGTGCAATACTAGAAATATTTCCGATGGGTAGCTACAGCTTCCTTGCAGGAATTGTAGAGGTTACAAGAGGCTGCGCCGAAGCATCACGCCTTGGAACAAAAGCACTGCCCTTTATAAGCGCCCTCCTTTACTGGGGAGGATTGAGCGTTCATTTTCAGGCAAACGCTCTGTCAGAGGGGAAATTCATTATGAAAAAATACTACATCGGAAAAATTCTCGGTAGCATGATAGCATTTCTTATTACAAAGCTTGTATGCAGTGATATGAATATTCTTCTTTCTGCCGTGATAATTGCTGCTGCATTAATTCTGATAATGCTTACAATCAGGCGTCTGTTTTTCCCAAAATGTGCTCTGCCACACGTATTCCGTCAACGGCGGCGCTCATAATTCCGCCTGCATAGCCTGCGCCCTCGCCACAGGGATAAAGCCCCTTGACGTTAGATTGCAAATCCTCGCCACGCACAATGCGTACAGGGGAGGAGGAACGGCTCTCAACAGCTGTCAGCACAGCATCGGGAAGGGCAAAGCCTTTAATCTTTCTATCAAGCATCGTTATTCCCTCACGAAGTGAATGAGTAACAAATTCGGGGAAAAGACCGCTTAAGTTTGAGGGGGTTACCCCAATAGGATAGGTAGGGGAAACATCACCAAGCGACACGCTTTTCTCGCCTCTCAAAAAATCTGCCGAGGTTTGAACGGGTGCATGATAGTTTGCACCGCCCATATAAAATGCGCCCTTTTCCAGTTTGCGCTGAAATTCCATACCGCTAAGCACATCATCACCATCAAAATCTGACGGGAGAATACTTACAAGGAGTGCGCTGTTAGCGTTTTTACCGTCACGTGCAAAATTACTCATACCGTTTGTAACGACGGTGTTTTCCTCGCTTGCAGCGGCAACAACAGTTCCGCCCGGGCACATACAGAAGGTGTATACGCCTCTGCCGTCCTTAAGGTGTACTGCCGCTTTGTAATCTGCCACAGGAAGCTCCTTTGCAAATGAGTGGTAAAGTGCCTCGTTAATAAGCTTTTGCGGATGCTCTATTCTGACACCGACGGAAAAGCTCTTTCTTTCCATTAAAACATTATGGGAAAGGAGCATTTTTACAGTGTCACGTGCACTGTGCCCTGTTGCGAGAATCACAGTATCTGTATCAATATCTCCCTTGGAGGTTTTTATACCGACAATTCCCCCGTTTTTAATATAAATATCTTCCAATTTACAGGAAAAACGCACTTCGCCGCCGAGAGAGATAATTTCATTTCGCATATTTTTTATAACACCAGATAATAAATCTGTGCCGATATGGGGTTTGCCGACATAGGAAATTTCATCGGGTGCGCCGTGCTTTACAAATTCCTCTAAAACCTTTCTCTGGCGAAGGTCTTTTGTGCCTGTGTTGAGCTTTCCATCAGAAAACGTACCTGCACCGCCCTCGCCGAACTGAATATTGCACTCACTGTCAAGCTTTCCGCCGCCAAAAAAATGCTCTACAGCTTTTTTTCGGCTGTCTACATCAAGTCCTCTTTCAATTACTATGGGACAAGCCCCGCATACGGCGAGAATATGTGCTGCAAAAAGTCCTGCAGGGCCGCTGCCCACAATTACAGGGCGCTTTGTAAGGCGTGATACTGGCGGATATTCATAAACATATTTTTCGTATTTTTCTACGTTCTTTGTATTAAAGAAGCGCTTTTCGCCACGAAGCTTTACTGCAATACTTACACAACTGTGTATCTCGCCACGCTTATGTGCATCTATTGAAGATTTTAAAACCTCAAAGGATAATATATCGTAATCACCGATATGCAGCTTTTTCTTTATTTCGTTTTTAATGTCCTCATCAGTATATTTGACGGGGAGCAGCAGATTTGTTATTTTCAGCATTTTGAAACTGCCTTTCCTGCAATTTTTGCCGTTGTCCATGCCCAGTGAAGATTATAACCGCCACAATCGCCAACGCAGTCAAGCACTTCACCGACAGCGTAAAGATTGGGGCATTTTTTAGATTCCAGAGTATCGGCGCAAAATTCACTAAGCAGTGCACCACCACACGTTGCTTGTGAATGCTCTTTCCCAAGAACGGATGAAACAGTAAAGGAAAGATTTTTTATTTTTGCACAGATAGCGTAAATATCCTTTGGTGTAAGCTTTTCTGCCACTAAGACAGGGCAGGAGCTTAAAATATATGCCGCAAGGGTTTTATGAAGTATTCCCGATAAGAAATCTTCCATTTTCAAATGAGAAAGAGCCGTCTTTCTTTTAGTAATAAGCTCTGTAAGAGCGTCATAGCTGTAGTCAGGCATCAGGTCAACCGTTATTTTGTCATTTTCACGCATAAGACGTGAAAGCTGCATAATGGCAATCCCAGAAAGTCCGTAATCGGTAAACTGAAGCTCTCCGTTTTCAGTGCGGAGGGTTTCACCGCTGCGCAAAAGCTTAACACTTGCGTGCGCACGAATACCCTTTAACTGTTTGACGTTTTCTTTCACCTTTACGGGTGCAAGTGCATAGGAATAAGGGGTGATAGTGTGCCCGAAAGCTTTAAGAAGCCTGAAAGCATTTCCGTCTGTCCCAAAAGAGGGGGCAGAAAATCCACCTGCCGCAATTATCACTTTATCAAAAAATTCATTTGATATCATAAAGCCGCCGTTTTTCTTTGTGATTTTTTCAATAAATGAACTAGTGCGGATTTTTATTCCTAAATGCTCGCATTCAAAACGCAGTGCATCGGATACGGAATTAGCACGGCGTGAATATGGGTAAATTCTGCCGTTTTCCTCACAGAATAAAACGCCTACGCTTTCAAAAAACTGCCTTTCCTCATCGGGAGTAAAGGCAGAAAGTATTTTATTGACACATTCAGGAGAGTGAGAGAAATAGTTTTTTTCTGAAATATCAGTGTTTGACAGATTACATCTTCCGTTGCCTGTGGCAAGGAGCTTTCTTAAAACTCTGTCACTGCGCTCAAACACAGTGACAGAGCTTCCCTCATTCTCTCTTTTTGCATAAATCGCCGCAGTAATACCGCCTGCGCCACCGCCTATTACAGCAATTTTCAATATATATCAGCCTCGCTTTTTTTATCTCTTGTCATAAGATATAAAACTTCGTCACGGGGGTTTGAATTCTCAAAAAGTACACGGTACGATGCCTCTGTTATGGGCATTTCTATTCCATGCTTTTTAGCCAGTCGGTAAGCTGCCTGTGTTGCGCATACACCCTCAACAGTCATGTGCACCTCGTTTAATGCTTCTTCCAATGTTTTCCCCTGACCGATAAGTATTCCTGCACGGCGGTTTCGTGAGTGCATTGATGTACAGGTTACGATAAGGTCGCCTATACCGCTAAGACCGCTGAAGGTTTCCTCTTTTGCGCCTAAATGCACGCCTAAACGTGTGATTTCACGAATACCACGTGTCATAAGGGCGGCCTTTGTATTGTCGCCGTAACCAAGTCCGTCGGTAACACCTGCGCAAAGTGCAATAATGTTTTTAAGTGCACCGCCAAATTCCACGCCTGCTACATCGGGGTTTGTATACACACGGAAGGTGGGGGACATAAAAATGTCCTGAAGCTTTGCAGCAAGTGCCATATCCTCGCACGCAAGAACGTTTGTGGTCGGGATAGCACGTGCAACCTCCTCTGCATGTGACGGACCGCTCAGAACGGCGATTTTTGATGAGGGCATTTCTTCTTTAAAAACCTCGCTAAGGCGGCAAAGCTTTTCTTCATCAATGCCCTTTGAAATATTTACAACCGTTTTGCCGTCGCACACCTTTCCCAAGGCACGTGCAGTTGTACGCACTGCCTTTGAGGGTACTGCCGATACAATAATTTCACCAAATGAAGCCGCCTCTTCAATACTGCTTGTAAATGTAATATCGTAATCCCCGAAAGGAATTCCGGGCAAAAATTCTTTGTTTTCACGGTCTTTTTTAAGACGGTCGCTTTCCTCTTTCAAATACGACCACAGACAAACACTGTGACCGTTTGAGCATAGAAGCAGTGCAATAGCTGTTCCCCAGCCGCCGCTGCCAATAACTGAAATTTTCATATAATCAACCCTTTCGTTTTTGTCCGAGTTTGTTTTCTGTGCCACTAACAAGACGCTTGATGTTTGCGTGGTGTCTTATAATACAAAGAACACCTATAATAAGGCAAAATACTGAAAATTCACTTATTCTGAAAGCAGCAAAGGAGACTACTATTGCCGCTACAGATGCCAGTATTGACGAAAGTGAAACGTACTTTGTTATTGCTGCAACTACTATAAAGGTAAAAAGAGAAAAGAGTGCAGTGGGATAATGCAGAATAAGCAGCACTGCAAAACTGGTGGAAACACCTTTTCCGCCTGCAAAGCGATAGTATATGGGGAAGTTATGACCAAGCACTGCACCAAGTGCTGCTGTGCATTCTAAAAGGGCAGAGGAAAACACACTGCGCACTAAAAGCACTGCAATAATTCCTTTTGAAATATCAAGTAAAAATACGAGTGCAGCGGCACCCTTTCCGTATGTACGCAGTACGTTTGTAGCGCCTGCGTTACCGCTGCCGTGATTGCGGATATCGTCACCTTTAAGCTTTGAATATATAATCGCAAAATTAAGCGAGCCTAAAAGGTAACCGAGTATTAAACAAAGTATAACTTTAGACAAAGATAATCAAATCCTTTCGAAATGCGAAATGCGAAATGCGAAATGATGGAGGATTTTTTGCAGTGGCAAAAAATCTACATTCACTTCGAACTTCGAATTTCGAACTTATTTGGCTTCACTGCTTCTTTCTCTTACAATAAATTTCAGCGGTGTTGCTTTAAGATTAAACGCATCACGAATACAGTTTTCAATATAACGGATATAGCTGAAATGCGCAAGCTCGTGGTCGTTTACAAATATAACAAACGTAGGCGGCTTTACGCTTACCTGTGTCATATAATAAAGCTTGAGGCGCTTACCCTTATCACTGGGCGGCTGAACACGCATTGTTGCCTCTGCCAGGCAATCATTAAGCACGCCTGTCTGAAGCCGCATTGAATTCTGATTTGTTACATAGGTAACCATTTCAAATATATTATTAAGTCTTTGCCCTGTCTGTGCAGAAATAAAGAGAATAGGAGCATATGTCATAAAGCTGAGTCTTTCACGGATTTCACGTGTGAATTCGTTTACACTGCTGTTGTCCTTTTCTACCAAATCCCACTTATTTACGCAAATTATCGATGCCTTTCCCTCATCGTGGGCATAGCCCGCAATTTTTGCGTCCTGCTCGGAAATGCCCTCCGTTGCATCAATCATAATAAGGCATACGTCACAGCGCTCAACCGCACTGTAGGAACGGATAACGCTGTAGCGCTCAAGGGAATCTGTAACCTTTGCCTTGCGGCGGATCCCTGCTGTGTCAATCAATGTATACTTTTCACCGTTATGCTCATAAAGTGTATCTATGCTGTCACGTGTTGTGCCTGCAATGTTTGACACAATAACACGGTTTTCACCAAGGAGCTTGTTTACGAGAGAGCTTTTTCCTGCGTTGGGCTTACCGACAATGGCAATCTTGATTGTATCGTCCTCTTCTTCCTCCTCAGCGGTGGGGAAGTGCTTCACACACTCGTCAAGAACATCGCCAACACCCATTTTATGGAGTGAAGAAATTGCAATCGGGTCGCCAAGACCAAGATTGTAAAATTCATAGAAATCAAGCGGTGGCTCACCGGGGGTATCAACCTTGTTTACAACAAGGACAATCGGCTTTCCCGATTTTTGCAGCATTGTGCAAACCTCCTGGTCGGCTGCCGTCAGTCCGTCACGGATATCCGTCATAAAGATTATAACGTGCGCCATATCGATTGCAAGCTCCGCCTGCATTCTCATCTGTTCAAGGATAATATCCTTTGAATAAGGCTCAATACCGCCGGTGTCAATCATCGTAAAATTCTTTCCGCACCATTCGCCGTCTGCAAAAATGCGGTCACGGGTAACACCGGGCGTATCCTCAACAATAGATATGCGCTTTCCTGCTATTTTATTAAACAATGTGGATTTTCCCACATTCGGTCTGCCAACTATGGCAATAATGGGCTTTGACATTTCTTTATGCCCCTTTCTTAATTAGTTAGAAAATGTCTGATTTAAATCAACCTCAATAAGAGTTGTATCATCGGTGGGTGTATATATAAGCTTGTTATTGTGGATGAAAAAATAATAATCCATATTATCGCTTGAACGGAAGAAGTACGCAGGTTTGTTAAATACACAGGTGCGGATGTCCTTTTCACCGTCTGCATCACCATAAGACTCTGTAATAAGCATTCCGCCCTTTATATATGAGTCGGTCGGGAGAGTTGTTTCAAAAATAGTAGATCCTGCACCGCTTCCGATGCCGTAGTTCAGATAAAAGTCTACAGCGGATTTTTCTTCATTTTTAGTGTGAAGATAAAGCGTGCTATGATGGCATACACCACCCACAAGGGGAAGTGAATCTTCCTTGATTACTATTGTTTTATCGCTCGCAGAGCTATAGCGGTACATTTTGCCGTCCTGATAGTAAACTATCATATCGGAATTACTCTTTGTATCGTTATCCCAGCCTGTAAATGCAACAAATTCAGCCACATTTTCAATAAGTGGGGTAAGTGTTTCGTTTTCAACATCATAGCGGTATAGACGACTGTTTTCATTATTTGTCTTATTGTACCCCGTAAGATAAATGTTATTTCCGAGTATTTCGACGTTTCTGTAATATTCAGAATT
Source organism: Clostridia bacterium (assembly GCA_045646985.1). Lineage (GTDB taxonomy): Bacteria > Bacillota > Clostridia > UMGS1883 > UMGS1883 > UMGS1883. The sequence continues at coordinate 15,790 of JAZRLV010000010.1, forward strand.
ATCCGAGCGAATCTCCGCAAAAACTATTCCGTCGGAGAGAAGCTCCATAGTATTTTCACTGCTATCTTTTTTGTAGAGAACACGTGAATTACCATATCCGCCACGGTAAACCCTCACAATAAATCCGTCGCAGTCATACACGTATTCGCTTCCGCCTAAAAAGCTTTCGTGATAGCTTCCGTCCTTTGAATCCTCCGTTGTACCGTCAGGGTTTATTTTTACACGGTAATTTGTTCCCATAGATGCACCCGTGCGGTAGGAAAGATAAACATCGTCACCCTGCACAGAAAATTCAATATTGTTATTTCCGCCCTCAAAATAGTGATTGTGAGCCGTTGTGTATATAAGCTCATTTGCCAAAGGGTTATCTACGGGAGAGCGATAAATCTTTTTATCGTTTCCTGTGTAGTAATAATATTTTCCGTCAGTTGCCCCGTCGGGAGAAATCTGCGTTCTTAAATCGGGCAAATCAAGTGTTTTGCAGATATAATTATCCGCAGTAATCACAAGCCCGTTTTTGTCATCATAGCTGTATTCCCAACCAAACTCATCTACCGCAAAACGCCATGTCAGCGGAAAATATGTTACATCACGAAATGTTATAAGCGGATATTCCTCTTTGGAATTATCAATCACTTTGGAATTTACAACGATGTTGAATTTACATATATCAATTTCGTTTCGTTTTCCGTTTTTCCATTCCCAGTTATATTTTCTGTATGCACCGGAAATATTTTCCGTGTTTATATAAAGTGTGCCTGTATGCTCGTTCCAATCGGTATATACCCCTAAAAACCTGCAATCGTAATACGTCATTGGGAAGTATACAATATCCTTATATTGAAGAAGCGGAAACTGTCTGTAGCTGTTATCCACACTCTGTCCGTTTAATGTAACAGAGCAGGAGGGGATAGTGGCAACCTCTTTTGCATAAGCATTTGATGCTATAGAAAGAATGAAAATTGAAAATAAAACTGCAAGCTTTTTCATATTTATGCCCCCTCGTTAATGATGCCGATAAGCTCGTCTGTATTGTCTGCTTTTTCCAAAAATTCAAGAGAAGCTATATCCTCAAAGCCGTTGTTTTCAATGTGCGACAATGTTTCATCTATCATAGAAACAACGCTTGTTTCGTCGTTTGTGTCCTCATTCACGTCAAAGAGCATTACTCCGCCTGCTTTTTTTGCAGCAAGAACTGTCTTTTTGCAAAGTGTGGGAAGTCCGTTGTAGTGCGAAGCCTTACCATCAACTTCTGCAAAATCGGTATAGGCAAAGGACTTATCCTTTTCTACAAGGTGTCGGTACTGCATAAATGTAGGTCTTGCGTAAAGCGGCATACCGAGTACAATTTTATCTGCACTAACTCCCCTGTGCAGCCAGTAATCTATAGAGGTATTTGCAAACCAGAACGGGCTGTGCTGCTCGTTATTCATATCGTAGCTCATCACGCTTATAAACTCAAATGCATCAAGGCACACATCGGACACATACTTTGAAACCTCGGGCCCCTCAGTTTGTGACCAAGCACCGTTTAATGCCGCAGTTAGGTACTTATCAAGCTTTTCTAATTCTGCTGAAAGCTCAAGGATAAGAGCCTCATAATTTTTTGCAGATGCACTGTTTGGGTATTCCCAGTCAAGCTCCACACCGTCAAAGCCGTAATCCTTTACTACGCTTACTATGCTTTCTACAAGCTTTTTGCGTGTTTCGGGCGTTTTGGAGGCTTCTTCAAAGGCGCTCTGAAGCGGTACATCGTTATATGACCAACCGCCAACTGCAATATAAACCTTACAGTTGTCATTATGCGCCTTTTCTATAAGCTTACGCACATTTTCTTCCTCCGCAAGGGGGAGAACACTTCCGTCCTTCTGCGGAATCAAAAATGCGTACATAATATGCGTAAGCTTGTCCGTTTGCAACTTTTCAAGCGGTTCTTCAAATAAATCGTATGAATAATATCCTACAGTGCGGAAATTATCAAGGTTTTCCTTTTTATCGTTTTCCTGCGCAGAATTTATTACAAGACCGTTTTCGCTGTCAAATGTATAGTTCCAGCCGAATTCATTTATTATGAAATCCCACGTAAGGGGGAAGTAGGTAACGTTTCTGAAATTAAGGAGAGGATATTCCTCACTGTCATTTTCAATTTTTTTGCCGTTTACAAATATATCGTACTTTGGAAGAACGGCATATAATTCTCTTGCATTGTCCGCTCTTTGGTATTCAATCGGCTCGGCAGTGGCATTTGCCTTTTCTACCCGAAGTCCCGTTTCATCGTTCCAGTCGGTGGTAACACCAAGCATTCTGCAATAGTGCCACGTCATAGGGAAGTACGTTATATCATTATATGAAATCACGGGATAGAGTGAATTTTTGAAGTCTATGTTTGTTCCGTTAATTACAAAGGGATAGTCAGGCACCAAAACCTTTTTCCTGCCCGTGTTATCCCAAGGACCGCCGATGATGGTAGGTCTGTTATTTATAACTCCACGAATATACGCAGAAACCTGTTCGTCGGAAAATCCGTAAGCCTGTGTCTGCGGTATAAATCCTTCTATTTCTTTGCTATAGGGGAAGGGATATCCCTCGGGAAGAACCTCTGCCCCCTCAAATATGGAAAAATCTACATTATGCTCACGCATAAATTCTACTGCCTTGTCACTTAATCGGTACATCTCTATGATTTTTTCTTCATAGGATGTATCTGCAAGCGCACTAAGGCTTAAAAGCATCAATACACACATAAATGCCGCAAAAATTCTTATTGTCTTTTTCATAAAGAGTACCTCCCTTATTAAATTTCCTAATTTCCCAATATTGCATCGAGTAGCTCATACCCGTCATCGCCAACGGCAATGATTTTTGTATTAAGCTCCATTTCAATATCTTCTGTTGTAACATCGTCCAAAAGCACGTTTTCACCGTCACGGAGCATATTTTTTGTGATAATCAGATTGTCGCCGATATCTTTGCCACGAAGCTGCTCTATAATATCACAGCCGCACAAAAGTCCCGATACAGTAATCTGCTCACCAAAAAAGTTATTAATTATTCTTTCTGCATTTATTTTTATGTCAGGATATTTTTTTGTTATCTCATCTGCAAAGGTGCACATTGTATTATGTACCGCCGCCCCCGTTACGAGGGTTACGGTGCGCTCCTTTTTTATAGAGGGGGAGGATTTTAATGCATCAGTGAGTTCCTCCCGAAGTGATGCGATCATACCAACGCCGTTTTCAATCTGAGGGAAACCGTGATATGCCTCGCTGTCGGGGATAGGAACGCCTGCTTTAAGATAAATTTCATCTGATGCGTATACAAAGCCTGTCTGGGTCTCGATAAGGGCTTTTTTCTGCCACTTTTCAATTTCCGCTATAAGCTCCTTTGCCTTGTCAGAGTCTACTGCTGTCATTTCACAAAGCCCCTCACGGTGGCGTGTCAAGCCTATTGGAACAACTGAAACACTCTTTACACACGAACGCATTTCATAAAGCTTTTCTATTGTATAGGAAAGCTCGTCCCCGTCGTTATATCCGGGGCATAAAACTATCTGGCAGTTCATTATAATGCCATTATCCGAGAGCCTTTTCATAATTTCGGGAAGCTTTGCCGCCTTTGGATTTTTCAGCATTTTCACCCTTAAATCGGGATTCATCGTATGCACGGAAATATTTATAGGACTTATACGAAGTCTTATAATTCTGTCGATTTCATCATCGCTTAAATTCGTAAAGGTAACGTAATTTCCCTGAAAGAATGAAAGACGGGTATCATCATCCTTGAAATAAAGGCTTTCACGCATACCCTTGGGAAGCTGGTCTATAAAGCAGAACACGCATTTGTTTGTGCAGTGGAGCGGCTTGTCCATAAGGGAATTTTCAAATTCCACTCCAAGCGGCTCATAGGCATCCTTTTCAATATCTACCTCAACAAGCTCGCCCTGCTTTGTAAGCACACTAAGCGTGATAAATTCATCGTTTATAAGGTAGCGGTAGTCAAGCACATCTTTAATTTCTGTATTATTGATTTTAATTATTGTATCGCCTGCCTCAAGACCAATTTCTTCGGCAATGGAGCCGCTTTCCACGTATTTAATTAGTGCTGACAATGTGCTCACTTCCTTTCACAAATGCGATTGATTCTCAGTAGAGGAGGGTGGAGAAAAATAGTGCAGAACGGACAAACTGAACCCCGCAGGGGGTTACCCGAAGGCGTACGAGGGTACGTCGAGAGGTGAAGTTTGTTCGTAGCATAAAGCTCCAATCCCAAAATTCGCAGAGCGAATTTTTACCTATAAAAGAAACCAACCTGCAATATTAGTAATTACTGAATTTATATAATATCAATGCTTTATGCGGTCGGTGCTGTTTTTATACTCCCGTTGTGCCTCATTCCGCATTTGCGTGTCTGTCTACTCCATTAACAATCTTAAGACCCAGCTCGTCAAGCTGTTTCTGGTCAACAACGTCGGGGGAGGCAATCATAAGCTCACCGCTGTCCTTAACCTTGGGGAATGCGATAACATCACGGATTGAATCAGTTCCTGCCATCAGCATAACAATTCTGTCAAGACCGTACGCCATTCCGCCGTGCGGAGGTGTACCAAAGCGGAACGCATTAATAAGGTAGCCAAAGCGCTCCATAGCCTGCTCGGGTGTAAAGCCGAGCGCCTCAAACATTTTCTGCTGAAGATTGGGGTCATATATACGTATGCTTCCGCCACCAAGCTCGTAGCCGTTAAGCACGATATCGTATGCCTTTGCACGTGCTTTTCCGGGGTCGGTGTCAAGAAGCTCTATATCCTCGTCCTTGGGTGCAGTGAATGGGTGGTGCATTGCAACAAAGCGATCTTCCTCTTCGCTGTACTCAAACAGCGGGAAGTCTGTTACCCATAAAAGATTGAACATTCCCTCAGGGATAAGGTCAAATCTCTTTGCGATTTCACAGCGAAGTGCGCCTAATGATGCATATACCACGCTGTCCTTATCTGCAACAAAGAGAATAACGTCGCCCGGGTGTGCATTTGCTTTATTTTTGATAGCCTCCAGCTGCTCAGGAGTAAAGAATTTGGCAATAGAACCACGAATTTCGTTTTCGTCTATAATAAGCCAAGCCATACCCTTAGCCTTATATGTCTTTACAAACTCAACAAGATTATCAAGTGTCTTTCTTGTAAGCTTATCTGAAAGTCCCTTTGCATTGATTGCACGAACACTGCCGCCCTGCATAACAGTATCTGCAAATGCCTTGAAATCGCAGCCGTCAAAAAGAGCGGTCATATCGATAAGCTCCAAGCCAAATCTTGTGTCCGGCTTATCACTGCCAAAGCGATCCATTGCCTCCTGCCATGTCATTCTGGGCAAGGGGAGAGTTACATCATAATCAAGAACTTCTTTAAATACCTTTTTAAGAAATCCCTCGTTCATCGCCATAACGTCGTCCTCGTCAACAAAGCTCATTTCAAGGTCAATCTGCGTGAATTCAGGCTGACGGTCGGCACGTAAATCCTCATCACGGAAGCATTTTGCAATCTGGAAATACCTGTCCATACCGCCAAGCATCAAAAGCTGCTTGTACTGCTGAGGGGACTGGGGAAGTGCAAAAAAGTTTCCGGGATAAACACGGCTTGGCACAAGGTAGTCACGTGCGCCCTCGGGCGTACTCTTTGTAAGAATAGGTGTTTCTATTTCAAGGAAGCCGTTTTCATCGTAATATCTTCTTGCAATCTGTGTTATTCTGTGACGCATCTGAAGAGTTTTAACAAGGGTAGGACGGCGAAGGTCAAGATAACGATAGGTAAGGCGCAAATCTTCGCCTGCTTTAACATCATCTGTTACAACAAAGGGTGTAACCTCGCTTGTGTTGAGAATTCTAAGCTCGCTCGCTTCAATTTCAACCTTTCCTGTAGGAATGTTTTCGTTGATGTTACTTCTCATTCTTACCTTGCCTGTAACTGCGATTACATATTCCATATGAAGTGTAGACGCCTTTTCCTGTAAAGAAGCATTTTCAGGCTCAAACACTATCTGAGAAATACCGCTTCTGTCACGGATATCCACAAATACAAGTCCGCCCATATCTCTTGCCTTTGCTACCCAGCCCATAAGGGTAACTGTTTCACCGATATGCTCCTCACGTAGCTCACCGCACATATATGTTCTTTTTAATCCTTTGATTGTATCCATTTTAATTACTCCTTTACTATATTTACAATTTCAGCAAGGTTTTCAAGACTTACCTCTGTCTGCTCTTTTTCTTTCATATTCTTAAGCGTTGCAATTTTTTTCTCTGCCTCATCGCTGCCTATTACAATGCTGTAGCGTGCACCGCATTTGTCGGCATACTTCATTTGTGCTTTAAGGCTTCTTGCGCACAAGTCACGCTCACACTTAATGCCCATTTTGCGAAGTGTATCTGTAAGTGTGGTTACAAAAAGCTTCGTTTCCTCGCCAATATTTGCAATGTATATATCGGGCGCATTTTCAAATTCGGGCATGCTGCCGCTTTCTGAAAGCGCAAGAATAATTCTTTCAATACCCATTGCAAAGCCTATTCCGGGGGTTGGCGCTCCGCCAAGCTCTTCTATAAGACCGTCATATCTTCCGCCGCCGCATACTGTTCCCGCAGCGCCCTGCAGAGCTGTTTTAAACTCAAACACAGTTTTTGTGTAATAGTCAAGTCCTCTTACTATTGTGCCGTCTATATTGTATTTAATTCCCATTGCATTAAGATGCTCCTTAACGCTTTCAAAATGGTCGTGGCATTCCTCGCAGATATAATCAAGCAACACAGGCGCCTTGTCAGCAATTTCGCCGCACACGGGGCTTTTGCAGTCAAGAATGCGCAGAGGATTTTTTTCAAATCTGTCACGGCATGTAGCGCACAGTGTACCGTCCTCAATATACGGTCGGAAATAATCCTTTAATGCCTCATTATACTTTTTGCGGCATGTAGGGCACCCGATAGAGTTGATGTTTAATGAAAGCTTTTGTATACCAAGCTCTGTCAGAATTGTCTGTGCAAAGGAAATAACCTCCGCATCTACAATACTCTCCGAGCTTCCATAGCACTCTGCACCGAACTGATGAAATTCACGAAGTCTTCCTGCCTGTGGCTTTTCATAGCGGTAGCATGTAATGTTGTAGCACAGCTTTGCAGGAAGCGGCTGAGCATAAATATTATGCTCCAGAAAAGCTCTTGCAACAGATGCAGTACCCTCAGGGCGCAGTGTAATGCTTCTTCCACCCTTGTCGTTAAAGGTATACATCTCCTTTTGCACAACGTCTGTGGTATCACCAACACCACGTTCAAAAAGCTCTGTATGTTCAAATACAGGGGTACGGATTTCGCTATATCCGAAACGGGCGCTTATATCTGAAATTTTTTCCTCAATATATTTCCATTTAAGAATGTCGGGAGCAAGTATATCAGCAGTCCCTCTGGGTGCAGTTATAGCCACACTAATCAATCCTTTCAATAAATAACTATACTATCACTCTATTTTACTATTTTTGGCGTAAAATTGTCAATACCTAAAGCGAAAATAAATGCATTGCATTAACAGGTCAATAATGATATAATTAATTTATCTAAGTTATTTTAAGGAGTAATACCTATGAAAATACAGGGATTTTTAAAAACTACATTGCTTGATTATCCGGGGAAGGTGGCGTGCACTATCTTTACAGCGGGGTGCAATTTGCGCTGCCCGTTTTGTCACAATGCCTTTTTGGTAACGCAAACAGATAAAAATGAAGAGATTTCAAAATCGGAAATTCTTGAATTTCTGAAAAAAAGAAAAGGCATTTTAGACGGTGTATGCATCAGCGGTGGAGAACCGCTTTTAAATGATGATATATTTGATTTTATTAGGGAGATTAAGGAAATAGGTCTTTGTGTAAAGCTTGACACAAACGGCACATTCCCCCAAAAACTTAAAAAAGCAGTAAATGAAAAAATAGTGGACTATGTAGCAATGGATATAAAAAACACAATCGAAAAATATCCTCAGACAGTGGGAATAGACACATTTGATATTTCGCCAATCAACGAAAGTATCGACTTTCTTCTATTAAATAATGTTGATTATGAATTCCGCACTACCGTTGTCAGGGAATTTCATACTATAGAGGATATCGAAAATATTGCAAAAAGAATCAGCGGAGCAAAAAAATATTTTCTTCAAGTCTTTATTGATTCCGGAAATCTTATAGGAAGAAACCTTCACACATGCAGCAGTGAGGAAATGAATAAATTTAAAGAAATTGCACAACAATATATAGTGGATGTTAGTGTGAGAGGCTCCTGACACGAAGAAAAAATACAAAATATTGTGTTTTCAATGTTGACAAAATTCTATATATGGGATATAATGGCTATAATCGAACAAAGGAGGAAAATGAAAATGTATCATGTTTTAAAGCGTGACGGAAAAATAGTAGATTTTAAGCTTCAGAAAATAAGTGATGCAATCGTTCTTGCGTTTGAGGCATGTGAGCGTGAGTTTAATCAGGACCTTATTGACTTTTTGGCAATTAAGGTTACGGCAGATTTTGAGCCTAAGATAGAAAACGGAAGCGTTGCAGTGGAAAAAATTCAGGACAGTGTTGAAACTGTTCTTATTCGTGGCGGTTACGATGATGTCGCAAAGGCATACATCCTTTATCGTAAACAGAGAGAAAAGGTGCGTAACCTTAACGCAACTATGGTTGACTACAAGGAAATCGTTGATAACTATGTAAAAATCAACGACTGGCGTGTTAAAGAGAATTCTACCGTTACATATTCGGTAGGCGGTCTTATTCTTTCTAACTCAGGTGCAATTACAGCTAACTATTGGCTGTCAGAAATTTATGACGAGGAAATTGCAAAGGCACATCGTGATGCTGAAATTCACATTCACGACCTTTCTATGCTGACAGGTTATTGCGCAGGCTGGTCGCTGAAACAGCTTATTCAGGAGGGTCTTGGCGGAGTATCGGGTAAGATTACCTCTGCCCCTGCAAAGCATCTTGCAACACTTTGCAACCAAATGGTAAACTTCCTTGGAATTATGCAGAATGAATGGGCAGGTGCACAGGCATTTTCTTCCTTTGACACATATCTTGCACCTTTTGTAAAGGTAGATAACCTCAGCTATGAGCAGGTTAAAAAATGTATTGAATCCTTTATCTACGGTGTTAACACTCCCAGCCGTTGGGGAACACAGGCACCGTTCTCTAACATAACTCTTGACTGGACAGTGCCCGCTGACCTTGCAGAGCTTAACTGTATTATAGGCGGTAAGGAAGCAGACTTTAAATATAAAGACTGTCAGGAAGAAATGAATATGGTTAATAAGGCGTTTATCGAAATTATGATTGAGGGTGACGCCAACGGCAGAGGATTCCAGTATCCTATTCCCACATATTCAATTACAAATGATTTTGACTGGTCGGAAACTGAAAACAACAAGCTGCTTTTTGAAATGACATCAAAATATGGTACACCATATTTTTCTAACTATATTAACAGTGATATGGAGCCAAGTGACGTAAGAAGTATGTGTTGTCGTCTACGTCTTGACCTTCGTGAGCTTCGTAAAAAATCCGGCGGATACTTCGGCAGTGGTGAGAGCACAGGTTCTGTAGGTGTTGTTACAATTAACATTCCCAGAATTGCATATCTTGCAAAGAATGAAAAAGATTTCTATGCAAGGCTTGACCGCTTGATGGATATTTCCGCACGATCACTGCGCACAAAACGTACAGTTATTACAAAACTGCTTGATAACGGACTTTATCCGTATACAAAGCGCTATCTTGGAACGTTTGCTAACCACTTCTCAACAATCGGTCTTGTTGGTATGAACGAGGCTTGTCTTAACGCAAACTGGATAAGAAAAGATATGACACATAAGGAAGCGCAACTCTTCACTGCTGATGTTCTTAACCATATGCGTGAGAAGCTCTCTGAATATCAGGAGAAGTACGGCGATTTGTATAATCTGGAGGCAACTCCTGCCGAATCAACCTCTTTCCGTCTTGCAAAGCATGATGTTAAGAGATACCCCGATATCATTACTGCATCTTCTGAAAACGGCGGCACACCTTATTATACAAATAGCTCGCATTTGCCCGTAGGATATACAGACGATATTTTCTCGGCACTGGATATTCAGGACGAATTGCAGACACTTTATACATCGGGTACTGTTTTCCATGCGTTCTTAGGAGAAAAGCTTCCCAACTGGCAGTCAGCCGCAGCGCTTGTGCGTAAGATTGCAGAAAACTACAAGCTGCCCTACTATACACTTTCACCCACATATTCTGTATGTAAAAATCACGGATATATTGCAGGTGAGGAGTATAAGTGTCCGCAGTGTGGTGAAAATACAGAGGTATACAGCCGTATTACAGGCTATTACCGCCCTGTACAAAACTGGAATGATGGTAAAACTCAGGAATATAAGGATCGTAAGGTTTATAATATTGAAACATCACGTCTTACAAGAAACGCTGATAAAGAAGAAATAAAGGAAGAGGCAAATAGCTGCGAGACTCAAAGCAAGGATGCCGTATATCTTTTTACAACAGCAACTTGTCCGAACTGTAAAATAGCAAAGAGCATTCTTGATAAGGAGAATTTTGGCTACGAGGTGCTTCTTGCAAACGAGCATGCAGAGCTTGCACAGGATTTGGGCATTAAACAGGCACCTACGCTTGTTGTTATCAAAGACGGCGAAGCAGAAAAATATGCAGGTGTTTCAGCTATTAAAAAATATTTGAAGGTGTAAACCATGTACGATATAATTGTAATAGGCGGTGGCCCTGCGGGGCTTACCGCCGCCATATATGCACGCAGAGCCAACAAGTCAGTTCTTGTAATTGAAAAATCAGTATTTGGCGGACAGATTACTTATTCGCCAAAGGTGGAAAATATTCCCGGATTTAATTCTCTTACCGGGAATGAATTTGCAGAAAAGCTGGTTGATCAGGTGATTTCTCTTGGCGCAGAATTTGAAATGTGCAATGTAGAATCTGTGCAAAATGGCGATGTAAAAAAAGTAATTACAGACAGTGGTGTTTTTGAGGGTAGAAGCGTTATTATCGCAACAGGCGCACGCCACAGAATGCTTGAACTTCCCAACGAGGAAAAGTTTGTGGGCGAAGGCATTTCATTTTGTGCAGTATGTGACGGTGCATTTTATGAAGGAAAAACGGTTGGCATAGTCGGCGGCGGAAATTCAGCACTTCAGGAGGCGGTTTTGCTTTCAGAATTGGCAAAGGACGTCTACGTATTGCAGAATCTTGATTATCTTACAGGTGAAAATGCTCTGCAAAATCAGCTTGCGCAAAAGGAAAACGTGCATATAATTACAGGCGTTTTGGTTGATTCCTTGTTGGGTGAGGATACTTTTGAGGGTGTTGTAATAAAAAACAAAGATAACGAGGAAACTGTGCTCAAGCTTGACGGACTTTTTATAGCCATAGGACTTGTACCGCAAAATGAGCCTTTCAAAGATCTCATAGAGCTTGATAGCTACGGCTATGCAGAAGCTGATGAAGAATGTGCTTCAAAAACTGATGGCGTTTTTGTGGCGGGAGATTGTCGCAAAAAAAGAATACGCCAGGTAGCAACCGCAGCATCAGACGGGGCAGTGGCAGCCCTTATGGCGTGTGATTATATAGATAAAATTAAAGGGTGATGGCTGTGGCAGTTAAATTAAATCCTGATAAAGAAATAGTAAAAACAGTAAAAGAAGGATTAGAGCGCACGGGTGGATATTGCCCATGCCGCACCGAAAGAACTCCCCAGTACAAATGTATGTGTGACGAGTTCAAGGCGCAGATTAAAGACCCTGATTTTGAGGGTTACTGTCACTGTATGTTATATTACAAGTCAAAGGAGAATATATCATGAGCGAAATTAAAATTACAAAGGATAATTTTGAAAGTGAAGTTTTAAACAGTAATATCCCTGTTTTGGTAGATTTTTGGGCGCAGTGGTGCGGACCGTGCAAAATGATTGCCCCCATTGTTTCTGAAATTGCACAGGAGTATGCAGGAAAAATTAAAGTAGGCAAAATTGACGTTGATGAAGAAACGGAGCTTGCAATAAAATTTGGTGTTTCAAGCATTCCCACAATTTTAATTTTCAAGGACGGAAAGATTGCCAACACTTCTGTAGGCTATGTTTCAAAGGATAAGCTTATAGCACTATTTGAATAAACAAGGGGGTATAGCAAAATGCGCACACCACACAAGGCAAAAGAATAGCTTAATAAAGCCTTTTAGTTGCAGCTACCAAGTCAAAATAAAGCAAAAGTTAAGGTGGAAATTCGTCATTTGACGAATTTCTGCAATAGAATGCCTTGTGTTTTGAACAAACTTCGCCTCTCGAGCGTCGCAAGGCTCGCTTTTGTTTAAGGTTTTTCAAACCTTAAACTTGTCACTCGTTTGCTCCTTTTCCCCTTAAAGTCTTGCGACTTTCGGGGACCCCGAAAAGCAGACTATGCTTTTTGGGGAGAAGGAAAAGAAAAGCATTGAGCGAATGTTTTGCAGTAATTGCAAAACTGAAGCGATGTCTGCTTTC
>JAZRLV010000011.1:0-24713 GCA_045646985.1 Clostridia bacterium
TGCGGATACCCTTCTTGATTTCTTCGATTGTAAGCTCCTCACCCTCGAGGTACTTCATCATAAGTTCTTCATCTGTTTCAGCAACATGCTCTATGAGTTCAGCCCTGTAGTTCTGCGCCATTTCAAGCATATCAGCGGGAATTTCTTCCTGACGGATATCCTTACCAAGGTTATCATAGTAAACATATGCTTTCATTTCAACAAGGTCGATAAGACCCTTGAAATCGTCTTCCTTACCAATAGGAAGCTGAATCGGAACGGCATTACACTGAAGACGTTCCTTCATCATTTTTACAACATTATAGAAATCCGCACCAAGGATGTCCATCTTATTTACATAAGCCATTCTGGGTACGTTATACTTATCTGCCTGTCTCCAAACAGTTTCACTCTGAGGCTCAACGCCGCCCTTTGCACAGAAAACTGTAACACTACCGTCAAGTACACGAAGCGAACGCTCAACTTCTACGGTGAAGTCAACGTGTCCGGGTGTATCGATAATGTTGATTCTGTGGTCGTTCCAGTGAGCTGTTGTAGCAGCAGAGGTAATTGTAATACCTCTTTCCTGCTCCTGCTCCATCCAGTCCATAGTAGCGCTACCATCATGAGTCTCACCGATTTTATAGTTTACACCGGTGTAGAAAAGTATTCTTTCTGTTGTTGTAGTTTTACCGGCATCGATATGAGCCATGATACCGATATTTCTGGTTTTTTGCAGTGAATATTCTCTAGCCATAATATCCTCCTTATAAAACTAATAACAGAAAGCAGGATAAGGGAACAATCCCTTAGCCTATTACCAACGATAATGAGCAAATGCCTTGTTAGCTTCTGCCATCTTGTGAGTATCTTCTCTCTTCTTTACAGCTGAACCAAGGTTGTTTGTAGCATCCATGATTTCACCTGCAAGACGCTCAGCCATAGTTCTTTCATTTCTCGCTCTTGAGTAAGTTGTAAGCCAACGAAGACCAAGAGTCTGTCTTCTTTCGGGACGAACTTCCATGGGAACCTGATAGGTTGCACCACCGACACGTCTTGCCTTAACTTCAAGAACGGGCATAATGTTATCCATAGCTGCTCTGAATACTTCAACAGGCTCCTTGCCTGTTTTCTCCTTAATGATTTCAAAAGCACCATACACAATTCTCTGTGCTGTACCCTTCTTACCATCAAGCATGATATTGTTGATAAGGCGAGTTACCACCTTGTCATTGTACACCGGATCCGGTAATACGTCTCTTTTGGGAATAAAACCTCTTCTTGGCACTATTCTTCCCTCCTTCACAAAATTTTTAATGAATTCATAGGTACTCTGCGGCTTCTTGCCGCCGTAAGTGCAACGACAAATATATAATAAATCCGTACGTCACACTGTTGTGCGTCATGCGCACGGAAAAAATTACTTCTTCGGTCTCTTTGCACCGTACTTAGACCTTGACTGGAGTCTTCCGTTAACACCTGCAGTATCAAGTGTACCACGAATGATGTGATAACGAACACCGGGAAGGTCCTTTACTCTACCGCCACGGATAAGAACAACGCTATGCTCCTGAAGGTTATGACCTACACCAGGGATGTAGCTTGTTACTTCGATACCGTTAGAAAGTCTTACTCTGGCAATCTTACGAAGAGCTGAGTTAGGCTTTTTAGGAGTCTGTGTTTTTACGTTTGTACAAACACCTCTCTTCTGCGGTGAGCTCTGGTCAGTTGTGGCCTTCTTAAGAGAGTTAAGTCCCTTCTGAAGTGCGGGAGCTGTAGACTTAGATACAGAAGTTTCCCTGCCTTTTCTGACAAGCTGATTAAAGGTTGGCATGATTTCACCTCCATAATAATTATATACGCAACAGGCTTACAAGGGGCAAAAGCCCACTTTCACACCTATAGCACTATAATACTATAACAAAGCTTTCCTTAGTTGTCAAGCATTTTTTAGAAAAAAAGGGGATGCAAAAAACGTCCAGACCGCATTTTTTCATATCCCCTCAGAAAAGGAGCTGTAAAAACCAAGTTTTTACAGCTCCCAAAATCTTTTTATTTTTTATCTGATGCCTGATGCATTCATATTCTCAACCATATCGGCAAGAACATCTGAATAGTCACTTCCTGCTGTCTCAACCTCGACATCACGATACATCGGAACGCCTGTACCTGCGGGGATAAGCTTACCGATAATAACGTTTTCCTTAAGACCGATAAGCGGGTCAATTTTACCCTTGATTGCTGCATCGGTAAGAACTCTTGTTGTTTCCTGGAATGATGCTGCTGAAAGGAACGAATCTGTAGCAAGAGCAGCCTTTGTAATACCAAGCAGAAGCTCTTCTCCTACAGGAGGATTCTTGCCCTGTGCCTTGTATTCCTCGACAAGCTCGCTGAACTTGATACGATCCTCTGTTTCGCCAACAAGATAGTTACTGTCACCGGGCTCTTCAATCTTAACCTTACGCATCATCTGACGAACAATAACCTCGATATGCTTATCGGCAATATCAACCGCCTGCTGACGGTAAACCTTCTGAACTTCTTTTACAAGATATTCCTGAACTGCAAGCAGATTCTTAATTCTTAAGATATCGTGAGGATTGATAGAACCTGTTGTAAGCTCATCACCGGCCTCAACCACGTCACCATCAGAAACCTTAAGCGTAGAGCCGTAAGGAATGAGATATGTCTGTGCCATACCCTCGCTGTCTGCAATCATTACCTCTGTTTTGCTCTTTGCTTTATTGATTGTAACAGTACCGGCAATATCTGTAACTATTGCAAGACCCTTAGGCTTTCTTGCCTCGAAAAGCTCCTCGACACGGGGAAGACCCTGCGTGATATCGTCACCGGCAACACCGCCTGTATGGAACGTTCTCATTGTAAGCTGTGTACCGGGCTCACCGATTGACTGAGCTGCGATAATACCAACAGCCTCACCGATATTTACAAGCTCGCCACGGCTTGCAAGGTTTGCACCGTAGCAGTGAGCACAAACGCCGACCTTTGCATGGCAGTTAAGCACGCTTCTGATTTTAACCTGCTTAATACCCGCATCTACAACCATCTGCGCCATTTCCTTGTTCATAAGGGTGTTTTCAGGAATAATTACTTCGCCTGTTTCAGGATGAATTATATCGTCGCAGTTTACTCTGCCTACAAGACGCTCTTCAAGCGGCTCGATAACTTCTTTTCCTTCAACAATTTCTGATACATTGATACCCTCGTGTGTATGACAGTCAACCTCACGAATGATAACATCCTGTGATACGTCAACAAGTCTACGTGTAAGGTAACCCGAGTCAGCAGTTCTGAGCGCTGTATCGGCAAGACCTTTACGGGCACCATGTGTTGAAATGAAATATTCAAGAATATTAAGACCTTCACGGAAGGAAGCACGAATCGGAATTTCCACTGTACGTCCCTGTGTGTTAGCCATAAGACCACGCATACCTGCAAGCTGCCTTATCTGATTGATACTACCACGAGCACCTGATGTTGCCATCATGTATATGGGGTTGTACTTATCCAGATTATCCATAAGAGCTCTTGTAATTCTGTCGTTAGCGCCCTGCCAGGTTTCAATAACCTTTCTGTAACGCTCCTCATCTGTGATAAGACCCTTTCTGTAAAGCTTTGTAATCTTTTCAACTTCTTCTTCGGCTTCTTCAAGACGTTCAGCCTTACTTCCGGGGATTTCCATATCGCTTACGCTGATAGTGATAGCACCACGTGTTGAGAACTTGTAGCCAAGCTCCTTAACAGCATCAAGAACTTCTGCTGTTTTTGTTGTTCCGTGTACCTTGATACAAGCATCAACAATCTTACCAAGAGCTTTTTTATCTGCAAGGAACGCAACCTCAAGGTCAAAAATATTTTCTTCCTTGCTTCTGTCGATAAATCCTAAATCCTGCGGAACAACCTCATTAAAGATAAGTCTTCCGACTGTAACTTCAACAATCTTGCTCTGCATAAGTCCGTCAATTTCTTTTTCAATGCGTACCTTTATGGGAGCGTGAAGCCCTACATCTCCGCAGTCGTAAGCCATCATAGCCTCATTCACGCTTGCAAAATATTTGCCTTCACCGATTTCACCGGCAAAGCAGCCTACGCCGTCCTCTGCATATTCAATCTTCTTTTTGCCTTCCTGCTCAAGAAAAATGTTCTGTGCATAAACAGTATCATAATACTTATAAATCTTACCTACCTCAAGGTCACTGTCACCTGCATCGGTAATTCTTACTTCCTTAGGCTTAACAAGTGTAAGATAGTAGCTTCCCAGTACCATATCCTGTGTAGGA
Source organism: Clostridia bacterium (assembly GCA_045646985.1). Classification (GTDB taxonomy): domain Bacteria; phylum Bacillota; class Clostridia; order UMGS1883; family UMGS1883; genus UMGS1883. The sequence continues at coordinate 4,281 of JAZRLV010000011.1, forward strand.
ACAGTAACAGGTCTGCCGTCCTGAGGCTTAAGAAGGTTATTTGCACTGAGCATAAGGAATCTTGCCTCTGCCTGTGCTTCGGGAGAAAGCGGAACGTGAACAGCCATCTGGTCACCGTCGAAGTCAGCGTTGAACGCTGTACATACGAGGGGATGAAGTCTGATAGCTCTACCCTCAACCAAAATCGGCTCAAACGCCTGAATACCCAGTCTGTGAAGGGTTGGTGCACGGTTAAGAAGAACAGGATGCTCCTTAATTACGCTTTCAAGCACATCCCAAACCTCTGTACGAGCTCTTTCAACCATTCTCTTTGCGCTCTTGATGTTATGAGCACTGCCGTTTTCAACAAGTCTCTTCATTACAAACGGCTTAAACAGCTCAAGCGCCATTTCCTTAGGAAGACCGCACTGATAAATCTTAAGTGCAGGACCTACAACGATAACGCTACGGCCTGAATAGTCAACACGCTTACCAAGAAGGTTCTGACGAAAACGTCCCTGCTTACCCTTAAGCATATCTGAAAGGGATTTAAGAGCACGGTTTCCTGGGCCTGTAACGGGTCTGCCTCTTCTGCCGTTGTCAATAAGTGCGTCAACAGCCTCCTGAAGCATTCTCTTTTCGTTTCTTACGATTATATTGGGAGCACCAAGCTCAAGAAGTCTCTTGAGTCGGTTGTTTCTGTTTATAACTCTGCGGTAAAGGTCGTTAAGGTCACTTGTAGCAAATCTGCCGCCGTCAAGCTGTACCATAGGACGAATTTCCGGAGGAATTACAGGAACGCAGTCAAGAATCATCCATTCAGGACGGTTATTTGACTTTCTGAAGGATTCAACAACCTCAAGTCTTTTTGAGATTTTAACCTTCTTCTGTCCTTGTGCGCCTTCAAGCTCTTCCTTAAGCTCTTCACTAAGCTTGTCGATATCGATTTCTGCAAGCAATTCCTTAATAGCCTCAGCACCCATTCCTGCACGGAAACGGTCGCCGTACTTCTCGTAATATGCCATATATTCCTTTTCGGTAAGAGGGTCTTTTTTGTTAAGCTCTGTCTTACCGGGGTCAATTACAATATACTGAGCAAAATAAAGTACCTTTTCAAGAATATGGGGTGATACATCAAGAAGAAGTCCCATTCTACTGGGAATACCCTTGAAATACCATATGTGAGAAACGGGAGCCGCCAATTCAATATGACCCATTCTCTCACGACGCACCTTTGCACGTGTTACTTCAACACCGCATCGGTCACAGACAATACCCTTATATCTGATTCTTTTATATTTTCCGCAGTGACATTCCCAGTCTTTCTGCGGTCCGAAAATCTTTTCACAGAAAAGACCGTCACGCTCGGGCTTTAAGGTACGGTAATTTATAGTTTCGGGCTTCTTAACCTCACCGTAAGACCATTCTCTGATTTTTTCGGGAGATGCCAAGCCAATTTGCATTGCCTCAAAAGTATTAAATTCCATATTTTACCCCTCCCTTACTCGTTATCTGCGATGCTCTGGTTTTCGATTTCCATAAGCTCTTCGTCGGTAGGCTCAATATCAAAGTCATCATCGCTATCGAAATCTGCTAACAAGTCATCGTCTTCATCATCATTTTCGTCGTCTCCGGAAAGACTTCCCTCAACAATTCCGTAAATCTCATCTTCGGGATTAACTTCACTGTAGCCGGGAGCCATACCGTCATTTACAGTTGTAAAGAGCTCTTCTCTGAATTCTTCCATATTAGGTTCATCATCGTCCTCGCTCTTAAGCTCAACAATTTCATTGTTTGCATTAAGAACGTTAACATCAAGTGCCAGTGACTGAAGTTCCTTAATAAGAACCTTGAAGGATTCGGGAATACCAGGTGTGGGAACATTCTCACCCTTTACGATAGATTCATATGTCTTTACACGACCTACAATATCGTCAGATTTTACTGTAAGAATTTCCTGAAGCAAGTATGCTGCGCCGTATGCTTCAAGTGCCCAAACTTCCATTTCACCGAATCTCTGACCGCCGAACTGTGCTTTACCGCCCAGAGGCTGCTGAGTTACCAGTGAGTAAGGACCTGTACTTCTTGCATGAATCTTATCATCAACAAGATGATGAAGCTTAAGGAAGTACATATAACCAACTGTTACAGGGTTATCAAAGGGCTGACCAGTTCTTCCGTCATAAAGAACAGTCTTACCGTCACGGCGAAGTCCTGCCTCTTCCAGAAGATTCATAATATCTTTTTCGTTTGCGCCGTCAAATACGGGTGTTGCCACCTTAAAGCCAAGCTTTGATGCAGCCATACCAAGATGCACCTCAAGCACCTGACCGATGTTCATACGAGAAGGAACGCCCAAAGGATTGAGCACGATATCAAGCGGAGTACCGTCAGGAAGGAAGGGCATATCCTCTGTGGGAAGTATTCTTGATACGACACCCTTATTACCGTGACGACCTGCCATCTTATCGCCGACAGAGATTTTTCTCTTCTGCGCGATATAACATCTTACAATTTCGTTTACTCCAGGAGGAAGCTCGTCATTGTTTGCTCTTGTAAATACTTTAACATCTACAATGATACCTGCCTCACCATGAGGAACACGCAGTGACGTATCACGTACTTCACGTGCTTTTTCTCCGAATATTGCACGGAGAAGTCTTTCCTCAGGTGTAAGCTCTGTTTCACCCTTAGGAGTAACCTTACCTACAAGGATATCACCTGAACGAACCTCGGCACCTACTCTTATAATACCTCTTTCATCAAGGTTTTTAAGCGCATCGTCACCAACGTTGGGGATATCACGTGTAATTTCTTCGGGTCCGAGCTTTGTATCACGTGACTCAGACTCGTACTCTTCTATATGAATTGACGTATACACGTCATCTCTTACAAGCTTTTCATTGAGAAGCACGGCATCCTCGTAGTTATAACCCTCCCAGGTCATAAATCCGATAAGCACGTTTCTTCCCAGTGCGATTTCACCGTTATCTGTTGAAGGACCGTCTGCGATAATATCGCCCTTCTTAACCTTTTCTCCCTCTTCAACTATAGGACGCTGATTAATGCACGTACCCTGGTTTGAACGGAGGAACTTAAGAAGATGATATTTGTGTCTTTCGCCCTTCTTGTCCTTAATAACGATTTCATCGGCGCTTACCTTATCGATAACACCGTCCTCTTTAGCAAGAACAACAACACCGCTGTCCTTTGCCGCCTTATATTCCATACCTGTACCGATAATCGGTGACTGTGGCTTAAGAAGCGGCACTGCCTGACGCTGCATGTTTGAACCCATGAGCGCACGGTTAGCATCGTCGTTTTCAAGGAAAGGAATCATTGCTGTAGCAACTGATACAACCTGCTTAGGAGAAACGTCCATATAGTCGATATTTTCCGCAGGAACTTCAAGAATTTCTTCTCTGAAACGTGCAGAAACCTTTTTATCGAGGAAACGTCCGTTTTCATCAAGCGGCTCGTTAGCCTGAGCAACAATGTACTTGTCCTCTATATCAGCAGTCATATATTCAATTTCATCGGTTACAATACCCTCACCCTTTATAACCTTACGGTAGGGTGCTTCAATAAAGCCGTACTCATTAATACGTGCAAATGTTGAAAGTGAGCTGATGAGACCGATGTTCGGACCTTCAGGTGTTTCGATAGGACACATTCTTCCGTAATGTGTATAGTGAACGTCACGCACCTGGAAGCCTGCACGCTCTCTTGAAAGACCGCCTGGTCCGAGCGCAGAAAGTCTTCTCTTATGCGTAAGCTCTGCAAGGGGGTTGTTCTGGTCCATGAACTGTGAAAGCTGTGATGAACCAAAGAATTCCTTGATTGTTGCCACAACAGGGCGGATATTTATAAGCGACTGAGGAGTTACAATATCAAGCTCCTGAATGCTCATTCTTTCACGAACGCCACGCTCCATACGTGAAATACCAATGCGGAACTGATTCTGCAAAAGCTCACCCACGCTACGGAGTCTACGGTTACCAAGGTGGTCAATATCGTCTACCTGACCAATACCCTCAGCAAGATTGTTACAGTAGTTGATTGATGCAAGCATATCATCAACGATGATGTGCTTGGGAACAAGCTCGTCAATACGCTCTGATGCAAGGCGCTTGATTTCATCGATGTCGCCTGCTGCTTCCTCAAGGATTTCGTTAAGAATATTCTTGCGTACCTTTTCATGAGTAATTTCATAAAGGTCAACGCCTGCATATTCCTTAGGATTAACCATGTTGTTGGAGAATACAACAACCTTCTTTCCCTCCACAGAAAGAATTACACGGTTGATACCCTTGTTTTCAACAAGAATAGCAGCGGAAGTATCAATTCTGCTGTCCTTTGCAACGATAATTTCACCTGTTGCTTCATCAACTATATCCTCGCCTGCAATCTGGCCTTCAATTCTTGCAGCCATAGCAAGCTTCTTATTATATTTATATCTTCCTACCTTTGCAAGGTCATATCTCTTTGCATCAAAGAAAAGACCGTTGATAAGGCTGCTTGCACTGTCATATGTGGGGGGTTCACCCGGACGGAGCTTGCGATAAATTTCAAAAAGTGCTTCCTCGCTGTTCTTTGTTGTATCCTTAGCAAGAGTCGCAAGCATTCTGTCATCATCACCGAAAAGGTTAAGGATTTCCGGCTCTGTCTCAACACCCATAGCCTTGATAAGAACAGTTACGGGAAGCTTACGTGTTCTGTCAATACGAACTGAAAAAACATCGTTTGTATCTGTTTCATATTCAAGCCATGCACCACGGTTGGGAATTACTGTAGAATTAATAAGCTTTTTACCAACCTTGTCAAACTTCTGCTCATAATAGATACCGGGCGAACGAACAAGCTGTGTAACAATAACACGCTCTGCACCATTGGTGATGAATGTACCCTGCTCTGTCATGAGAGGGAAATCACCCATAAAGATTTCCTGTTCCTTGATTTCGCCTGTTTCCTGATTTATAAGGCGAACCTGAACACGAAGCGGCGCTGCGTAGTTGGTATCTCTTTCCTTACATTCCTCGATGGAGTACTTCGGCTGCTCGTCAATTCTGTAATCGGTAAATTCCAGAATAAGATTTCCTGCATAGTCGGTAATAGGGCTGACATCACAAAAAACCTCACGCAGACCTTCCTTAATAAACCACTCGTAAGAGCTTTTTTGCATATCGATAAGATTTGGCATTTCCAGAACTTCATCGATTTTAGCGAAGGTCATTCTTTCATTTTTTCCTAATTTAATAGGCTTCACCTGCATCACCTCTATCAAAATATTTGAACGAACAACGGTTTTCCATATTCCATACTCCTGTGTAGAATGCACTCGGAATATACCGAGAACGAAAGTCATTCTCATTGCGGGGGTGATTGTAGAATGCACCACCGCCGCAAAATATAAAAAGCTGTTGTCAAACCTGCGTTTTTTCTGCCCACTCCGTTTTTAGGGGATATGGGTGCATCTTAATGCAGTATAACATCTTAACACAAACAAAAAGACTTGTCAAGCAAAAATCAGAATTTCGTTGACAAATTTTAGTATTCGTGCTATAGTTATGGTGCGACATAAACTTAATAATTGCTTGGATTGTGTATTTTTTTGCCTTTTGGTAAAAATGTACGCTCTTAAAATACACATTCAAGTAATGTTAAGTTTATGTCGCAGTAAACACAGGGCGTGCATTTTTCGGTGCATCAACTCTGTTGGTGCACCTTTTTTAATTGTAGGCTCTCTTGTCGCCAAGCGAAGTCATATATAAAAAGACCTGTTCCGCCGAACAGGTCTTTTTATATATGGAAAAGGAATATTTATTGCCCCTTTTAGTTGACAAAACGGATATTATTGTTTAAAATATAATATAATGAAGTAATTATGACTTTTCGGAGGATTCAAATGGTCGAAACATTAAAACAAACAGTGCATTCCTTTGCAGTGTGGGCAGTAGGGCTCATCGGACTTGGAGAAGCCTTTGCCAATTACGTATACGTGCTCATTATCTCAATGCTCCCGATTATTGAGCTTAGAGGGGCGATTCCCGTTGCTTTTGCGTTAGGGATGCCGCCTATTCCATCATTCATCGTATCAATCATCGGCAATCTCCTGCCCATTCCGTTTATACTGTTGCTTATAAAGCCTGTGTGTATATGGCTTAAAACCACACGTCTTTTTGCGTGGCTTCCTCGCTTTTTAGAGCGAAAGGTTGCAGAAAAGCAAGATAGAATAACAAGGTATGCAAAATGGGGGCTTTTCCTCTTTGTAGCAATCCCTCTCCCCGGAACGGGCGCATGGACAGGCGCACTGATTGCAAGCTTTCTTGACTTTAAGTTTAAGGATGCACTTTTTGCAATTATCGGCGGCGTACTTACAGCAGGACTTATTATGGCAGTTTTCTCTTACGGACTTCTTGGACTTATTATTTAAAATCACTTAGGAGGAATTACAAATGACAATAAACAGAAAGTTTTTCACTTCAGAATCAGTAACAGAGGGGCATCCCGATAAGGTGTGCGACCGCATTTCTGACGCAGTGCTTGACGATATATTAGCGCACGACCCCGAGGCACGTGTTGCATGTGAATGCTGCGCCGCAACAGGTATGGTTATGGTGTTTGGCGAGATTACAACCACACACTCATATGACATCCGTTCCATTGTTAAAAGGACGGTTGAGGAAATCGGATACACTGACCCGACTATGGGATTTTCCGCAGACGGCATTGCAATTTTAAACACGCTTAACAAACAGTCTGCTGATATCGCAATGGGTGTAGATAAATCGCAGGAGGCAAAGGCCGGTGAGGATTTGGATAACGAAATCGGTGCAGGCGACCAGGGTATGATGTTTGGTTATGCCACAAATGAAACTGACGAATATCTGCCTGCCCCCATATATTACGCCCAGAAGCTGGCAAAAAAGCTTACACAGGTACGTAAAGACGGACAATTCCCCTATCTTCGTCCCGACGGAAAAACCCAGGTTACCGTTGAGTATGACGGGGACACTGTTAAGAGAATTGATACAGTTGTTCTTTCAACCCAGCACACTCCTGATGTTTCGCAGGAAACAATTAAAAACGATATGATTGAGCATGTAATAAAGCCTACTCTTGATTCATCACTCATAGACGATAACACAAAATATTTTATAAATCCCACAGGGCGTTTTGTAATCGGCGGTCCTCACGGTGACAGCGGTCTTACAGGCAGAAAAATTATTGTTGATACCTACGGTGGATATGCACCGCACGGCGGCGGCGCATTTTCCGGAAAAGACCCGACAAAGGTTGACCGCAGCGCTTGCTATATGGCACGCTATATTTCAAAGAATATTGTTGCCGCTTCCCTTGCGGACAAGTGTCAGATACAGCTTGCATATGCAATCGGTGTTGCACGACCCGTTTCTGTACGTATAGATACCTTCGGCACAGGAAAGCTCAGCGATGAAAAATTAAGCGAAATAGTCAATAAGGAATTTGACCTTCGCCCGTCCGCAATTATCAAAACTCTTGATTTACGCAGACCTATTTATTCACAAACTGCTGCATACGGACATTTCGGCAGAAATGAGCTTGACCTTCCCTGGGAAAAGCTTGACATGGTTGAAACACTTAAGCACTACCTTTAATTAACACATTACATCCCCGATATTCATATACTGATATCGGGGTGTTAATTTATGTACGGCGCAATACTTGCACTTTTAATTGCACTGACGATGATATTTCTTGTAATTTTAAAAGGACGCAGTTTTTACTCCCACACAGTATTTTGTAAAAAGGCGCAGCTTACATCGATAATAGACACACTCTCTGATGACTGCGTCATTCAGATTTGGATTGGCAGGAATACTTATGAACACGAACGAGCCGGAAATTCTTGAAGGCGAAATTTATGAAATTATATATCAGAATGAGGATAACGGTTACACAGTTTGCGACATCAGCTGTAACAACTCCCTCGTCACGGCGTGCGGACATATGCCTTTCATCGCTCCCGGTGAGCAGGTGAAAATGACGGGGAAATGGGTAACCCATCCCGATTATGGCGAGCAGTTTTCTGTATCGCTTATTGAGCGTGCGCTTCCAAAAAAGGTTGGGGCGATACTGTCATATCTTGCATCGGGAATTATCAGCGGGGTCAGAGAATCCACCGCAAAAAAAATTATTGCAAAATTCGGAGAAGAAGCGCTTGAAATCATTGCGTTGCAGCCCGAAAGACTCGCTGAAATAAAAGGTATTTCCCCAAATCGTGCAAAAAAAATCTCCGAATCGTTCCTTATACGTCAGGATGCCGCACAGACAGTAATTTTTTTGCAGGAATATGGCGTAACCCCCAACCTTGCACTGCGTGTGCACAGACGTTTCGGTAATAAATCTATTGATTTAATAAAGGAAAATCCTTACATTCTTTGCGATAATGTTGACAGAATAGGGTTTAAAACAGCCGACCGCATTGCGCATTCAATGTCACTTCCAAAAAATCACCCCGGCAGAGTTGCCAGCGGTATAAAGCACGCACTTATAACAGCCGCACTTTCGGGGCATACCTGCCTTAAATATGATGAGCTTATACGGTGGTGCACCTCCTTTTTAGGGTGTGAGAATTCCGAAATTACAGAGGCGGCGTACAAGCTTAAGGATAATTGCGAGCTGATTTTTGAGGACAATTTTGTATATCTTCCCCTTTATTATAATATGGAGGTCACAGCGGCAACACGCCTTTACGAGCTTTTGTGCACAGCAAAACCGCTTTCCCCTACTATTTCTGAGGATATATTTAATTATTCGCAAAAAAGTTCTATTACTCTCTCTCCTATGCAGGAGGAAGCTGTAAGAATGGCAAATAACGGCGGTGTGCTTGTTATTACAGGCGGTCCCGGAACGGGAAAAACAACCATAATGAAAATAATAATGGATATTTTTCTAAGCCATGAATACAAAATCACACTCTGCGCACCAACGGGAAAGGCTGCAAAAAGACTGTCTGAATCATGCGGAATGGAAGCAAAAACACTCCACAGACTTCTTGAGGTGGAGGTTAATGACAGCGAAAATCAGCGCTTTGCAAAAAACGAGTACAACCCTATAGATGCAGACGTTGTAATAGTTGATGAAATGAGTATGGTGGATATAGTTCTTTTCGGCTCGCTCTTAAAAGCACTTAAGAGAAACACCTGCCTGATTATGGCAGGGGACTGCGACCAGCTGCCATCAGTAGGTGCAGGAAATGTACTGCGTGATATTTTATCAGGCAGTGCTATCCCCGCAGTGCGCCTTAACGAGGTTTTCAGACAAGCAAGCGAAAGCCGCATTGTAACAAATGCACATAGAATAAACAGCGGTCTTATGCCCCTTGAAAACGACAGTAAAACGGACTTTTTCTTTATGAACAGAACGCCTGATGCGGCGCTTGAAACTATTTGCGAGCTTTGCTGTGGACGTTTAGGCAAGGCATATGGCTTTGATTCCATAAGCGATATACAGGTGCTCTCCCCCTCAAGAAAAGGAATTGTGGGCACTATTAACCTGAACCGAGTACTGCAAAGCCGCCTTAACCCACCCTCCCAAGGAAAAAAAGAAAAAAAGTTTGGCGAGCGTATTTTCCGCACAGGGGACAAGGTTATTCAGACACGCAATAACTATGATATGATTTGGTCGCTTCCCGACGGTGAAGGTGACGGCTTTGGAATATACAACGGTGATATAGGAACTATTTTAGATATATCCACAAAGGAAAAGTCTATGCGGATACTTTTTGATGATAACAAGCTTGTAGACTATGACTTTTCGTCAGTAGAGGACCTTGAAATAGCATATGCCCTCACCGTGCATAAAAGTCAGGGCAGCGAATGGAGTGCCGTTATCATTCCCGTTTGCTCCTTTCCGCCTATGCTGATGACAAGAAATCTTCTCTACACCGCAGTGACACGTGCAAAACAGCTTGTAATACTTGTAGGGAGCCTTCAGAGCGTGAATACAATGGTGCAAAATGACAAGCTTTTTCTTCGTTACAGCGGACTTAACAGGCGCATTGAAGAGGCTTTTGAGCGAAAGGATACCTTCTTGCTATGATAAATAAAATTCTTGATTTCTTCTTTCCTCCCAAATGCGCTTTCTGTAATGAAATACTTACAAAGAAAGTCCCTGTATGCGATTGCTGTATGAATACTCTCCCCTTCATAGAAGAAGATGCCTGTATTTATTGCGGCATGCCAATCGATGAATTTTCACACAGCATTTGTGCAAGCTGTCGCAAGGAAAAGCGGTGGTTTGAACACTCATTTGTGCCCCTGGTTTATGAGGGCAATGCCAAAAAGAGTGCTGTTGCCCTTAAAGCATCGCACCCTTATTATGCAAAGGCATTTGCATATCTGTTGGCAGATAAAATTTTAACCTCGCCCTATTATGTTAATTTCGACTATATTACTTTTATCCCTCAAAACTCAATCACAAGGCGCAAAAGAGGTTACAATCAGGCACAGCTTATAGCAAAGGAGCTTTCAAAGCTTCTTAAAATCCCTTGCATTTCTACACTATACCGAAGCAATGACGGCAAGCCGCAGCATACATTAAACGCAGCCGAGCGGCGTGAAAATGTTAAAAAGTGTTATTTTAAAACAGACACAACGTGCAGTGGCACAGTGCTTTTGGTTGACGATATTTATACAACGGGTTCAACTGCAAACTACTGTGCAAAGCTTCTTCGCCAAATGGGCTTTGACAAGGTTTATCTGGCTGTTTCAATGATAAGATGTAATGATTAGAGGATACCTATGAAAACAAAAATATTTGAATTTATACACTCTTTAGAAATTGAAAAATGCGGCATAACCTCCTATCACGGAAAAAGTGCAATAGTGTGCCTGTTTCCCTATTTTACAGGTCTTGAAGATGGTAATTTGTCGCTGTATGCACGTTCAGTGGACTACCATAAAATTATAAAAGAAAAGCTTTCGTGTGTTTGTGATTTTATACGCACGATTTCCCCCGGTGCAGATTGTAGTATCTTTTCCGACATTGGTCCTGAAATTGACAGACGCCTTGCCTACGATGCAGGTCTGGGGTTTTACGGAAAAAACCATATGCTGATAAATCCCGATTTCGGCAGTTGGTTTTTTATCGGATATATTTTATGCGATGCAGAGCTAGAGCCTGACTCTCCAATGGAAGAAAGCTGCATAGGCTGTGACCGCTGCATAAAAAGCTGCGTTGGCTGTGCACTGGGCGACAGCTTTGATATAGAAAAATGCGCCTCGCATATAAGCCAGAAAAAAGGCGACCTCACTGATAGTGAAGTCGCCATATTAAAAAAATCGGGGCTTATTTTTGGCTGTGACATGTGCCAGCGTGTTTGTCCGCATAATAACATCACACCCAAGCCAATGAAAGAATTTACAGAGGATTTAATACATTCTCTTAATATCGAAGATATAGAAAACCTTTCAAGCAAAGAATTTATGCGTAAATATAAAGACCGTGCGTTTTCATGGAGAGGGCGCAATGTCCTTATTCGCAATTTGCAGCTGTTCCAAAGCGGAGAGCGCAAGTGATGATATATATTCATATCTTTCTTTTTTGTTTTTGATTTTCACTCTGTTCCATTCAATAATGCCGAAGTTGGCATTCATTGGCTGGAACTTTTTATTTTCCCTGTCGGTTATATATTTTATCAGTGCCCCTGTGCACGTTGACGGGGGAAAGCACACACTTTCTATTCCTCTGATTTTGCGTGCGGCATTTATTCCTGCAATCATTCCCGAGGAGGCTGATTCCACATACCCCTCAACACCTGTTATCTGTCCTGCAAAAAACACTTTAGGATATTCAAGCAGACTGTAGTCATAATTTAAAACCTTTGGGGAGTTTATATATGTGTTTCTGTGCATTACGCCGTAGCGCACAAAATCGGCATTTTCAAGACCTGGAATCATCGAAAAAACTCGCCTTTGCTCGCCAAACTTTAGATTTGTCTGAAAGCCTACAAGATTATAGAGCGTTCCTTCGGTATTATCTCTGCGCAGCTGAAGCACTGCATACGGTTCTTTTCCTGTCTTTGGATTTGGAAGTCCCTTTGGCTTAAGGGGCCCAAAGCACAGTGTTTCTCTGCCACGCTGCGCCATGATTTCCACAGGCATACAGCCCTCAAAAACCTTTATGTTTTCAACATTTTCATGCATCGGTGCACGCTCTGCCCCTGTAAGTGCTTCATAAAAAGCGTCATATTCTTCCTTTTCCATAGGGCAGTTAATATAGTCAGCAGTTCCCTTGTTGTATCTTGCCGCCATATACGTTTTATTTTTATCTATGCTTTCATATGTGACTACGGGTGCCGCTGCATCAAAAAAGAACAGCGACTTCTCCCCCGTAAGGCTTGCTATTGAATCAGTAAGCGCCCCGTGACACAGTGGTCCTGCCGCAACTATTGTATACTCGTCTGTGTCAATATGCTCTACTGTTTCACAAATAAGCTCAATATTTGGGTGCGCCTTGATTTTCTCGGTTACCAGCTGCGCAAACTTATCACGGTCAACTGCAAGCGCACCGCCGGCAGGTACCTTTGTTTTATCAGCACATTCGATAACAAGACTTCCCATGCGCCTCATTTCTTCCTTAAGAAGTCCGCACGCATTATCAAGTCCGTTTCCCTTAAGGGAGTTGGAGCAGACCAGTTCGCACAAATTTTCATTTGTATGTGCAGGCGAAAATACAGACGGCTTCATTTCGTAAAGCTTTACTTTTATTCCCCTGTTTGCCGCCTGCCATGCAGCTTCGCAGCCTGCAAGTCCTCCGCCGATTATTTTAAGCTCCATAAGTTTTATTCCTTACTTTTTTCTTTTTGGTTTGTTTTACACTCGGGATTAGAGCATACTGTAACGCTTCCCTTTTTGATATACTTTCTTGTCATTACACCACCGCAAACAGGGCAGGGTGACGCCACAGGCTCATCCCACAAGAGGAAATCGCACTTGGGCGCATTTTCACAAGAGAAGTATTTCTTCCCCTTTTGCGAGCGCCTTTCAACAATTCTTGCGCCGCATTTTGGGCATTTTACACCTGTATCCTTTAATATGGGCTTTGCATTGCGGCAATCAGGGAAACCCGGGCATGCAAGGAATTTTCCGAATCTTCCAAGCTTTATAACCATGTTTCTGCCGCATTTCTCACAGATTTCGTCCGAAACCTCGTCCTTAAGTTTAACCTTTTCAATAGCCTTTTCTGCCTTTTCAAGAACGCTCTTGAAAGGTATATAGAATTCATCGATAACACTTACCCATTTTTCATCGCCCGACTCAATATCGTCAAGCTGTTTTTCCATATTTGCGGTAAATTCTACATCTACTATATCAGAGAAATTCTCGCTCATTATATCAGTTACGATTGTACCCAGCTCTGTAGGCTTAAGCATACGCTTTTCACGTGTTACATAATCTCTGCCTAGGATTGTAGTTATGGTAGGGGCATACGTACTGGGGCGACCAATACCGTTTTCCTCCATAGCTTTGATTAAAGAAGCTTCGGTATATCTTGCAGGCGGCTCTGTAAAATGCTGCTGCTCCTCAAGTGATTTTGCGCTAAGGCTCATACCCTCTTCAAGCTTTGCAAGACGCTTTGCTTCCTTTTCTTCATTTTCTTCGCTGCCGTCGATATATACAGCACGGTAACCCGCTGACTTAAGTGTTCTGCCGCTTGCACGGAAGGTATAACCCTCTGCCTCAAGCTCTGCACTGAGCGTATCATATACGGCATTACTCATCTGACTTGCAACAAATCTCTCCCATACCAGTTTATAAACCTTGTAAAGGTCAGCATTTACTGCCCCTTTTATATCGTCAGGAAGTATTGTCACATCTGTCGGTCTGATTGCCTCATGCGCATCCTGTGCATTTTTGCCTGTTTTATATATTCTCGGCTTTGCAGGCATATATTCCTTGCCGTAAGCCTCGGCTATATATTTACGTGCGCTTTCCTGCGCCTCGGGAGTAATTCTCAGTGAGTCAGTTCTCATATACGTAATAAGACCAAGTGTTCCCTTTCCCGGTACACTTACGCCCTCGTACAGCTGCTGTGCTGCCGCCATTGTACGCCTCGAAGTAAAGCTTATTTTACGGCTTGCCTCCTGCTGAAGTGTACTGGTAGTAAAGGGAGGCGAGGGCTGCTTGAACATTTCACTGTAAAGGGCACTCTTAACAACAAACGGCGCATTTTGCACCTTTTCCTTTATTGCCATTGTTTCTTCAGAATTCTTAAGTTCTTTTTTCTTGCCGCCTTTTCCGTAAAAACGTGCTTCAAGAGCTTTCTTTTCGCCCTTTGCGACAAGCTGCGCCGTAAGAGTCCAATACTCCTTTGGATTAAAGGCATTTATTTCACGTTCACGGTCAACAACAAGCTTTGTTGCAACAGACTGTACACGGCCTGCACTAAGACCTTTTTTAACCTTTTTCCACAAAATAGGGCTTATTTTGTAACCCACTATTCTGTCAAGCACTCGTCTTGCCTGCTGTGCATCTACCAATCTTACGTCAATGGGGCGTGCCTCTTTTATAGAAGCCGTAACCGCAGACTTGGTTACTTCGTTAAATGTAATTCTGCAATTTTTTGTTCCATCTATGTCAAGTATGTGCGCCAGGTGCCAGCTGATAGCCTCCCCCTCACGGTCAGGGTCAGTTGCCAGATAAACTTTATCGGCAGCCTTTGCAGCCTTTTTCAGCTTTGCAAGCAAGTCGCCTTTGCCACGTATTGTAATATACTTAGGCTCATACTCATTTTCAATATCTATACCGAGCTGACTTTTGGGAAGATCACGCATATGTCCCATAGATGCAATAACAGTGTAATTCTTGCCCAAATATTTGTTAATGGTTTTCGCTTTTGCCGGTGACTCTACTATTACAAGATAATTTGCCATTAACATCCTCCTCATTTATTTAATAACATACTTTTTGTCTGCACCTTTTTTAATTATGTCCTTAATTTCAAGCATGCTCAAAAGTGCTGTCAGCCGTGCTCTGTCAAAGGATACCTTTTCCTCTAAAAGCGGCTGAGTGTTAAATCCGTCATTTATTATGCTTACAATTTCTGCTTCGTATTCCGAAAGACCTTTTACCTGCTTCTTTGGCGAGTGGTCTACCTCAATTACAGGGATACTCTTTTCAACCTTTATATTTTCCTTTTCTCTGACAAAGAAATCAGGCTCTTTCAAAATAAGCTCGTCTATTACGTCCATCGCACAAAGCAGCGGCATTGCACCGTCACGTATCAGCGCATTTACACCTGCACTAAGATACTCCCCGATATTACCGGGGACAGCATACACAGTCCTGTTCATATTAATCGCCTGATTTGCCGTAATGAGCGAGCCGCTTCTCTTTCCTGCACGTGCCACAACTACTGCGCTGGACATTGCGGCAATTATTCTGTTTCTGTGTGGGAAATTCCTTTTTCTCGGAGGCTCACCAAACGGGAACTCGCTTATAATTGCGCCGCCGCTTTTCTCAATTTTATCGAAAAGCTCCTTGTTACAGGCGGGATAGATAACATCAAGCCCGCTTCCCATAACAGCAATAGTAGGTGCATTTGCACGAAGTGCACCTGCGTGTGCGGCAGCATCTACACCTTCAGCCCCGCCCGAAACAATTCCTGCACCTGTCTGACCGATTTGGCTGGCTATTTCAGTAGCCACACGTTTGCCGTAGCTGTCACATTTGCGGCAGCCCACGATACCTGCGTATACAATATCATTAAGCACCGCTACATTACCACGCACATAAAGCACAGGCGGCGGAAGAGAAAGCCCTCTCAGCCTTGCAGGATATTCGTTGTCAAGATATGTTACAACGCTATACCCCATTTTCGCTGCTGTTTCAAAGCTTTTAACAGCTTTGCGGTACTTTCTGTTTTTGGGATCCAGCTTTGAGCAATCGTATAAATCCTCTCTTGCGGCAAGCTCATCAAGCTTTTTCCTCGTAGGAGTTACATATGAAGATTTTATTGCCCAGATAAGACGCCGATCCATCTTTGTTCCAGCCTTCCTTAATAATTTGTAAAACGCACATTAATTAACTTACACTAAAATACTCTTTTTGTAAAGAGGTTTTACAAATTTTTTTGATTTTGTCTGTAATGCTCATATATCATTACAGCCCCTGCAACTGCCGCATTAAGGCTTTCGGCATCGCTTTTCATCGGGATTTTCAACACACTGTCACAAAGGGCGAGTGTGCTTTCTTTAACCCCGTTTCCCTCGTTACCGATTATAATGAGTGTCTTTCCTTTTAAATCGGCACTATAAAAATCTACAGCATTTTCACTAAGTGCTCCTGCTACAATTCTATATCCCTGTGCCCTGAAATATTCTATAGTTTGTTCACTTTGCACATTTTGCACAACAGGAACTGAAAAAATCCCCGTCATAGTTGCACGGACTATTTTCGGATTATATAAATCACAGCACCCCTTTGTGAGTACTACGCCGCCGCAGTCTGCCGCATGGGCTGTACGTATAATCGTGCCGATATTTCCGGGGTCTTGTAATGCTTCGCACATAATCACAGCGCACTTTTCACTTTTTGAAATTTCTTCAACAGCGCTTTTTTTCATGCGGCACAGCGCAATAACCCCCTGCGGAGTTACTGTCTGTGCTATTTCATTAAAAAGCTTTGGCGCAAAAACGTACACGGGGCAGTCAATATTAAAATCGCCCTTAGTGCCATCCTTTAATATTACACAGGAGATTTGCGCCCCTTTTTCTATTGCATCGTGTACAGAGCGCATTCCCTCAATAAGAAACATTCCTTTTTCGCTGCGCCCCTTTGAATTTTTAAGCAGCATTGCTGTTTTAAATATTTTATTGTCACGGCTTGTTATTAGCAAAAAATCACCGCCTGTAAAAAATACTTATCGTTTTAAAAACCGCCCCCGCATGTGCGGAAACGGTTTTTGTATTACTTATTAAAGATTGCTTTTTGCAGTTTCAACAAGCTGTGTGAACGCTGCGGGATCATTGATAGCAATTTCAGAAAGCATCTTTCTGTTGATTTCGATGTTAGCCTTCTTAAGACCGTTCATGAAACGTGAATAATTGATATCATTCATCTTGCAAGCAGCGCTGATTCTTGTAATCCAAAGAGAACGGAAATCTCTCTTCTTAAGCTTTCTTCCAACGTAGGAATATGAAAGTGATTTCATAACTGCCTGATTAGCAATTCTGTAAAGCTTGGACTTAGCACCTCTGTAGCCTTTTGCAAGCTTTAATATTTTTTTATGTCTTTTTCTGGTGCTGAGTGCACCCTTAACTCGAGCCATTTTTTAGTCCTCCTAATTCTTATTTATAAGGTATAAGTTTCTTAATAACTTTAGCGTTTGTAACGTCTGCAAGGGCGCCCTTTCTCAGTCTTCTCTTTCTCTTAGTGTCCTTCTTTGTGAGAATATGGCTTTTAAACGCCTTTGCTCTTTTTACCTTACCTGACTTTGTAAGACTGAAACGCTTTGCAGCGGCTCTGTGTGTCTTTATTTTAGGCATAATATCTCTCCTCTCAATGTATATATATCTAAACTTACCTATGGCAGTTTGATAATCAGTTCTTCGGCGAAATTGTTATCGCCATGTTTTTACCCTCAAGCTTCGCTTTTTTATCAACTGTGCCGAATTCCTCTGCACCTTTAACAAAGCGGTCAAGAATTTCCTCACCGATTGAGGCATGGTGAATTTCACGACCTCTGAAACGAACAGAAACCTTAACCTTATCCCCGTTTTTAAGGAATTTGCAGGCATTTTTCAGCTTTGTTTCAAAATCGTGGTTATCAATAGAGGGTGACAGGCGCACCTCTTTAAGGTTAACAACCTTCTGATTCTTACGGTTTTCCTTTTCTTTCTTAGCAAGCTCAAAACGATATTTACCGTAATCCATAATCTTACACACGGGGGGATTTGCCTGCGGCGAAATTTTTACAAGGTCAAGATTCCTCTTGCTTGCTGCTTCAAGCGCATCTTTTCCGGACATAATACCCAGCTGACTTCCGTCACTGTCTATTACTCTTACCTCATTATCCCTGATTTCCTCGTTAATCATCATTTCCTTGCTAATGGAAAACACCTCCAAAATCATAATACAAAAAGCAACGTGCCGCTGCACCCATGTCGCACTTTAACTTTGTGCAAGAATAGTTTCCTGCGTTTTTGTTCACGCAAATTCCTATACAACAAAAAAGCGGCAGGTGAACCTACCGCTATAAAAAACAAGCACCATAAATGAGCCTATCTTTATTGACCACACAAGTAATCCCCGTGAGGTGAGAAGCGGCAGCTTCTGCTTTGTTGCTTAGTTATTATAACAGCTGTACTTTTGTTTGTCAACTGTTTTTTGAAATTTTATTCAATTTCATTTCCGTCTGCATCAAAAAGTGGCAGCTTTTCAAGATAGGTAATATCATCACGCTCTGCGGCACTTCCTTCGGCAAGGATTGCGGCTTTCCCCACAATATTTCCGCCTACAGCATTTACAAGTGCCTCTAATGCCGCAAGCGACTCTCCTGTGCTTATAACATCGTCTACTATAAGAACTCGTCTGCCTTTTAATTTGTCTGCTTCGTCCTTTCCAAGATAAAGCTTCTGTTCACTTTGTGTGGTAATTGAATTAACTGTTGTTTCAATAATCTCACTCATGTATACCTTTGGCTTTTTTCTTGCAATAACATAATCGTTTACTCCGCTTTGACGTGCCATTTCATGAATAAGCGGAATGCTCTTTGCCTCTGCCGTAATCATAATATCATGTTCGGGAATTTTTTTAAGCAAAGCCTTTGCGCTTTCAACAGTAAGCTCTACATCGCCAAATATTATAAATGCCGCAATCGAAATATTATCGTTCACCCGAAACATCGGCAGCTTCCTTGTGAGCCCTGCCACTGTCATTGAGTAATCCTTCCCCAGCTTCATTTTCATCAATCTCCTTTTTGTTGGTTTTTTTCCTTGTTTTTTTCAGCACATATAAAATTACAACAACAGCTATCAATATAACAGCAATGGCTGCAAGAATCACTATCAATAGCTGAATATTTATCCTCGTAGAGTGCGCATGTTCAAGATTTATCCAGCCCCATTTTCCGTCTATCTGCGCAAGGCCCCATGTTTTCTCCTGCAATACGACTTGTCCTACAACTTCAAAATATACATTTTCAGATAGCGATGCTATTTCTTCGGGAAAACATAATTCTGAATATGTAGGCACGCTTATAAAGGCTGTTTCTTGCATTGTTATATAACCTGATTTTTTATCTTTTGCATTAATTTGCACCGCTTCATCATAGGTAGCTGCAATTTCATTTGAAAGAGCCCAGCCGGAGGCATAATCGCAGTATACATAATCATAGCCATTCTGATGTGCAATTATATTAACCTTGACACATTGCGGCAGCTTTGCCACCACTGTTTTTCCGTCTCCGTCTGAATAAAGCTCCACCGAATTTTTTCCTTTTACCGCTGCATATCCTACACTTTGTTTATCTAAAACTGTAATGGCGTTTTCTGCTACTTTTTCCGATATTACGGCACTCTCCGGCGGAAGCCAACCTAAAACACCGTTATAATTTATAAGGCTCCACCCGGAAAGAGTTGTGCGCAGAATATAAACAATTTCCGCTTCCTTAACGCTTCCTGTAACAACAGCTCCGTCGCTTGGATTAAATGACGGAACACTGAATATATCCACACTGTCTGCATCTTCCTGAAGCTTGATTTCATACTCAACATTCACCGGTGTCCCCGCATTCATCTGCGCATTTTCAAGCGAGTTTGATGTGTATCTTAAATCAATCCACCCGTTTATTCCGTCGTATGAAACATATCCGAAATTACCCTTTTCCTCCCGGACGGTCAGCTTTGTACAATCGGGAATTACTGCGCACAGATTTGTGCCGCCCGCTTTATCCCAAAGACTTACGCCTTCGCCGCCTTTAGAAAGGGCATATACATAATATATAGTAAATTGCTGCGATTGTGCATCTTCTTTTTCATAGGCCTTTGTATCTTTCATCTGCACCCATGCATATTTCCCATTCATTGTAACAAGCCCCCAGCCTGACGGGGTTTCTCTTTTTATTCTAAGCACAAGACCTTTGGGAACAGTATACTTTATCTTGCTTCCGAGCTTTTCAGACTCAGAAGGAACACTGTATAAATTCACCCTGTCTTCTTTTACTACTATCTCTGTATTTTTCGTTGAGCTGTTTCCCGTAGCCTCCGCTGCATCGTTGTAGGAGTTACGTGTAAAGCTCAGATTTATCCAACCGCTTTTTTTGTTAAAAACAACAAGTCCCCATGTTCTTTCCTTTTTTATAATCTTCATTTTGGAGCACGCAGGAACTGACGTTATTTTATAGCTTTTTTCATCGGGCGAAATATGAAGTGATAATTCCCCGTCTACAGAAGCTGAATAAACATAATCC
>JAZRLV010000012.1:0-9402 GCA_045646985.1 Clostridia bacterium
GAACCATCGAAGTCATAGACAACAGATTTACAGTCTGCCCCCTTTGGCCGCTCGGGAACTCTCCCTGGAGCTGGTGATGGGACTCGAACCCGCAACCTGCTGATTACAAATCAGCTGCTCTGCCAATTGAGCTACACCAGCATATTCAATTAATTCACAACCCGTGACACGCATATTATAATAGCACATAGAATGCGAAATGTCAACATATTTTTTAAAATTTTTGCAAAAATATTTTATGCAGAGGAAGATAAAATTATTCATATTAAATCTTCCTCTGCTATGAACTTATCTTCTGACTCTTTGGCGGCGGCGTTTCTTTAATTTACGGCGCACGGTATTTGTTATCATAAATGCTAACAGTAAAGAAAGAAAAGCCATCATAATGTATGAAAAGGTTGATACATTGTTACTCTTTACAACAGACCACATTTCAAGCACCATTTGGTTTTTATCCCCAAAGTCCTCCATAATACCGCAGCGTGCAGTTTCTTCAAGAGAAGGGTACTGTGTAGTAAGCTGACGACCGATTTCATCTGTATGTACAATTACACGACCATCCTTAGTATATCTATCGTCTGAAAGAGTTCCTGCAAAGAAGTAGGAAAGGTCATGCTCGTATTTGCCGTCGTCAGTGCCATAGTTTTCACATACAAGGTCATACAGCTCGTTTCCTGCAATCACACTGGTGTACCCAATATAATCCATATTCATTGCGGCGATTTCTGGCTTACACAAAAAGTCTACAAAATCCTGTGCTAAAGCAACATTAGCGCCTTTGGGCATTACCCAGCCGTCAAACCATATGGTGCTTCCCTCACGTGGAATTACAAAAGCAAGCTTTTTGTCGTCCTCTTCCTCGGCAAGGTCCATAGCATAAACAGCGTCACCGCTCCAGGCAAGATTTGCATCAATTTTTCCTGAAACAATATCGGTCTTTCCTGAATCCACTTCAAAACCGTAAATGTTACGTTTCATTTCAGAAAGTGCCTTTTCCACATTTTTTATATTTGCACTGCTTGTATCGTTTGCAACGTCGTTTACGGCCCTCTGAAGCTCTGTAGCAGAGATTTTTCCGCTGTTGTATGCCTTTGCATTCTCACGCAGTTTTTCTCTTTGTACGTAAAGTGAGCCTACAACATAAGCATCACGGGAAACGTCCTTACAGGTGCTTCTGTTTTTGTAATCGGTATTCCAGAAAAAGTCCCACGTTGAAACATCGTCATATTTAACTGCTTCGGGATTATATAAAAATCCTACTGTACCCCACATATAACCTACGGCATAGTCTGTCCATCCGTTTTTTTCAAACAGGTCGGAAATATACGGAGAAACATACGCTTTGTAGTTTTTCATTGCGGAAACATCAAATTTTTCAATGGAAATGCTTTCATCCTTGCCCGAAAGTGTTGCGGCAAGCATCTTCTGAATAATGTAATCTGACGGGCAAACCAAGTCATAAGAGGTTTTTCCTGTGCGCAGCGTGTTAATCATTGTTTCATTTGTTTCAAAGGTGTCGTACTGAACGCGCACCTTTTTTCCTGTACGGCTGTAATAATCCTTTTCCCACAGCTCCGTTACAGAATCGGATATTTTAGCTCCGTCATCGTCCTTGCCCTCGTTTATATAGTCCTGCCAGTTATATACACGAAGAACCTCCTCCTGTGCAAGGGAGGGAGGAACAAGGGCAAAACAAAGCAAAGCACACAAAATTAATGAGATTATTTTTTTCATTTGCGTTTGTTCTCCTTTGAGCTTTTTACATTTACTATTATAAGTATTGCAAGTGCAATAAGCGTAATTACAGTAGTAAGCGCACGAAGCGACGGCGGCAAAGTTCCTTTTTTGCTTGTAACGCCGTATACGTAGGTGCTCAGTGTCTGGAATGCCGTATCCCTTGTAAATGCCGTAATTATATAATCGTCAAGGCTAAGGGTTATTGAAAGGATAAATCCTGAAAATACCCCCGGCATAATTTCGGGAAGAACGATAGAACGCAGTGCCTTTGACGGAGTTGCACCCAAATCAAGCGCCGCTTCATAAATGTTGGAATCCATCTGCATCAGCTTTGGACGCACTGAAAGCACAACAAACGGAATCGTAAGAACAACGTGTCCTATTAAAAGTGTTATAAAGTTAAAAGTAATTCCGCAGAACACAAAAAGTATTGTCAGAGAAAGTGCGGTAACAATTTCTGCATTCATAACGGGAATGCTGCTTATTCCCTCGAGTACTGCCTTACTTCTTTTCTTGCAGTAAAATATTCCGATTGCACCCATTGTGCCGAGGATTGTTGATACAACGGCAGAAGAAATTGCTACAAGAAATGTATTCAAAAACGCCTGCATAATTTCCTTATCACGGAAAAGCGCTTTATACAGATGCAGGCTGAATCCGCCCCATTTACCGATGATTTTTGTGTCGGTAAAGCTGTAGACAATCAAAAGAAGTATGGGCGCATACATAATCAAAAGAAGTATATACACGTAGAATTTACAAAGGAAAGCAGAAAAGGAAAATTTCTGTGTTTTCATTACCAAAGCCCTCCTCTCGATGCAGTATCATCCTCGCTGTCTGTGCAGAATGACACAACAGCCATTATTATCAGCATAATAAGCGCAACAAGGCTGCCTATATGCCATAAACCCTGGTCAAAATACAGTTGTATGCTGTTTCCTATAAGCGATATTTTTCTCTCGCCCATAACGTCGCTTATAACATAACTGCTCATAGTAGGCATAAATACCATTGTGGCAGCTGATGCAATACCGGGCATCGTCATGGGAAGAATTGTTAAAAAGAAGGTTTCAATTTTATTTGCGCCTAAGTCATATGACGCCTCGATAAGACTATAATTCATCTTGGTCATAGTGGTATAAAGCGGCAGAATAACAAAGGGCAGGTAGTTATATACCATACCTATCATGGTTGCACCGTAAGGATGCTCGCCACCGTTTATCCCAAGTGCAAAAAGTAAATCACGTGTTGCGGCAGTGCGCAGTACAAAGTTTATCCACATGGGCATAACAAAGAGCAATACCGTTGCTTTGCCGAAGCTAAGGTCTTTTTTTGCAAGTATAAATGCCGCAGGATACCCCAGAATCAGGCATATTACAGTGTTTGCAAGACCAATAAAAATGCTGAACATAAGCGTGTTTATATTGTGTCCGCCTGAAAAAAATGTGCGGAAGTTATCAAGTGTAACACGACCGCTTTCATCTGTGAAAGCGTACCCTATTATCAGCATCAGCGGTATTACAACAAACAAAATCAGAAATACCGCATAAGGAACGGCAAGAGCTCTTCTGGAAAAAATACTATTTTTTCGCATACTTCTTTGCCTCTCCTTTCAAAGTAAGCTTTATATCAGCGGGCTTTACGAAAAGCCCGACAAGGTCATTTTCGTCGTATGTATACTCAGTATCAAGTACGAAATCCTCATCCTCGCTTGTTCTTATGGTGAGCTGATAGTGGTCGCCCTTATAAATAATGGAAACAATTTCACCCTTAACTATGCCAGACTCGTCATCGTCAAGAATTTCGATATCCTTAAGCCCGATTTGTGCAATAACATCGGCGTCGGTAAAGTCATATTTTATGCCGTCAGGCCCTATAACATAGCCGTCATCATCAATCACAGAGCCTGGCACCAGAGTCGTTATATCGCATTCAAACGGGGATTCTGAAATAACGACACGGTTGTTTTTGTCGATATATGCATCGTTGTATATGTTTGCAACCAGTTCTTTTTTCATTATATGAATACCGTCAGGCTCTATGTCAAAGCCGTATTCCTTATTAACCTCTAAATTGCGGGTATCAACAATTACAAGCTCGTTCCTGCCGACCATCATTATATATTCATAGTGAATACCCTTAAAAATTTTGCTGACGATTCTGCCCTTTGCCATAGCGTTTTCACTGTTTGTAATATGAACATCCTCGGGGCGGATTACAACATCAACCTTTTCGTTTTTTGGGAATTCGTCCACACAGTCAAAGGTGTGATTTATAAAACGTACCTTTTTATCGCCCAAAGCTGTACCGCTGTATATATTGCTCTCTCCTATAAAGTTTGCAACGAAAGCGTTTTTAGGCTCGTTATAAATATCCTCGGGGGTGCCTATCTGCTGAATCATACCGTCTTTCATAACAACTACGGTATCTGAAAGAGTCAGCGCCTCCTCCTGGTCATGTGTTACGTATATAAACGTAATTCCAAGCTTCTTATGCATCGCCTTAAGCTCAAGCTGCATATCCTTACGCATCTTAAGGTCAAGTGCGCCAAGCGGTTCGTCAAGCAGGAGTATCTGTGGCTCATTAACAATAGCTCTTGCTATAGCAATTCTTTGCTGCTGACCGCCTGAGAGTGTGGAAATGTCACGTGATTCATATTCCTCAAGGTCCACAATCTTAAGTGCGTTTTTAACCTTTTTATCAATTTCCTTTGTGGTAAGACGACGCATTTTGCCACCCTCGGAAACCTTTTTCAGCTTAAGACCAAATGCAACATTGTCATAAACGTCCATATGAGGAAACAGGGCATATTTCTGAAATACTGTATTTACAGGGCGCTTATATGGAGGAAGAAGAGTAATATCCTTTCCGCTTAAAAGAATCTGTCCCTCTGTAGGAAGCTCAAACCCTGCAATCATACGCAGTGTAGTTGTTTTACCGCAGCCGCTGGGACCAAGAAAGGTTATAAACTCACCCTCCTTGACATACAGATTGAAATTATCAACAGCATAAGTCTGGTCAAACTGCTTCAATACATTTTTCAGTTCGATAATTATGTTTTCTTTCACTACAAACACCTCTTTGATGACTAAATAAAACGCAGGCTGTAGCTACACAACCTGCGTTAATATCTCGAAAAATATGATACCTTGCCAAAATGCGACAAAACATCAACGGATATTTGGCATACAGAGTCTATATAGCAATAATACTTTTACTACTCTTATTGACCATTTCACAAGTTTGCGTAGCATACGCTTTGGTTATAAAGTAACCAACTTATAAAACTGAGCTTTTAACTCAATCAATAATAGCGGCAAGCCGCCAATCGGCAGTGGACCCGGCTGTCCGTATGGCCTTAACTCAAAAGAGTGGTCCCAAAATATTTGCTTTGAAGACTCTGATGCATATTTTATGTTATTTGCATCTGTCTTAAGATTTTCTCTTGAAAATCACCTGCTTTATTTATTATACTACTAACAGGTGGGGGGCTGTCAAGAGTTTTTTGAATTTTTACTGAAAGTATTTTCGGTCAAGACTTCTGTAGCCTATAGCTTCGGCAATATCCATATCATTTATATTACTGCGTCCCTCGCTGTCGGCAATAGTGCGTGCCACCTTAAGAATTCGTGTGTACGCTCTGGCGGTAAGTCCCAATGTTTCAAAGGCGTCTTTCAGCATATCGCTTTCCTGCTTGCCAATGGGGCAGTATTTTTCTACTAACGAGCCTGAAAGCTGTGCATTACAGGTAATGGATTCGTTTTTGTAACGTTCTTTTTGGATTTCACGTACAGTATTAACTCGCTTTTTGATATCGGCAGAGCTTTCTCCACGCATTGCTTTAAGGTCGGAATATTTAACAGGGGCAGCTTCAAGCTGTATATCAATTCTGTCAAGCATTGGACCGCTTATCTTGCTAAGATACTTTCTTACTTCGGTTTCGCTGCAACGGCATCGCCCGCTTCCGTCCCCGTAATAGCCGCATTTGCACGGATTAAGAGCAAGCACCAGCATAGCATTGCAAGGATATGTATATGAGGCGGCAGTACGGGTTACCGTAATTTTCTTATCCTCAAGGGGCTGCCTCATAGATTCGATAACGTCCTTTCTGTATTCGGGAAACTCGTCAAGAAACAGCACCCCGTTATGAGCAAGCGATATTTCTCCGGGCCGTGCCTTTGAGCCTCCGCCAACAATGCTTACAGCGCTTGCACTGTGATGCGGTGTGCGAAAAGGTCTTCTTGCAATGAGATTTGTACCGTTTTGCATCTCGCCCGCAACGGAATATATCTTTGTGACTTCGATTGCTTCCTCAAGACTCATATCGGGGAGGATTGTGGGTATGCGTTGGGCAATCATTGACTTACCGCTTCCGGGGGTACCGATAAGAAGCAGATTATGCCCTCCGCTGACACATAATTCTACCCCTCTGCGAAGCGAAAGCTGACCACGCACATCAGAAAAGTCTATATCGTATTGACATGCCTGATTAAAAATTTTTTCCACATCGCAAAAAGACGGCTCTATAATTTTTTCGCCGATAAGGTGGCTATATACATCGGCAAGAGATCGTGCACCCAAAATTTCTATCCCTTCGGCAAGAGTGGCTTCGCTTACATTATCAATCGGTACAACTACTTTTTTAAATCCGCATTCCTTAGCACAGGAAACGAGCGATAAAACACCGCTGACACTGCGTATTTCTCCTGAAAGTCCAAGCTCACCGATAAACATATATTCATCAAAGGAGGCTTTTAACTGACCTGTTCCGGCAAGAATAGAAACAGCAATCGGCAGGTCAAATTGCGTGCCTTCTTTTTTTAAGTCCGCAGGGGCAAGATTAATTACCGCACGCTTTGCAGGGAAGTCAAACCCGCTATTTTTTATGGCAGAGCGAACTCTTTCTTTGGATTCACGTACAGTTGCATCGGGAAGTCCTACTACGTCAAAAGACGGAAGTCCGTTTGAAAAGTCTGCTTCAACAATCACGCAGGAGCCTTCAAGACCGCATACTGCACCGGTGTTTACTTTAACTATCATATTAACACAATCCCTTAGTTGTATATTTGTAATTAAGAGTATATCACGACGGAAAAACAAAGTCAAATACTGCAAAAAAAATCTTGACTTACCCATAATATAATAGTATAATAAACGGGTATTGATAATAGATTTCGGGGTGTAGCGCAGTTTGGTAGCGTGCTTCGTTCGGGACGAAGAGGCCGCGGGTTCAAGTCCCGCCACTCCGACCATCAAAACCTCAGTAACAAAGCGGTTTCTGAGGTTTTTGTTTTGTTTAAAAATATGTATTTTTTAATTTGACCACATTTTATCTTTTCAATTCACTTGTCAAAAATTTTATTTAAGTGCTATTTCGTTTTTTTAGAGTTGTTTTTTATTATTGTATCCTTACTCAATCTAATCGCTTTGTATATCTCCTCGTTGTCGCTATGAAAGTTATACGGTTTAAATTCAAGATAAGAGGTTTCCACGGTGCTTCCAATTCTGTTGCAAGCTCTGCTGCTATTGAGCCAATGGTGATACCTGTTATATAATCAAAAAATCAAGCTGTGCCATTTGCTTGTGTCCCATTATTTTGGCAATCACAAACAACGATACCACTGACAATAAAGAAGTTAAAATGACTTTAATAAATTCCAACTACAAATCACTTCCTTTTTTCTTAGTATGCGATAAAAATGTATATTTATTACAACGCTCAAAAATATTTAATGTTTATAAAACTTGACATTTCGCATATAATAGTTTATAATAATAAATGTTAAAATGATTTTTGAGGTGAAATTATGAGTAAAAAATCGGTTGTCTTAATGCCTGATACTCAAAAAATATTAGAAACTATGGGTGAACAAATAAAGCTTGCAAGACTAAGACGAAAACTATCTGTTGAGCTTGTTGCAGAAAGATCCGGAATAAGCCGTGCTACACTATGGGCAGTTGAAAAAGGTTCATCTTCTGTAGCAATGGGCATTTATGCTTCAGTTCTTCATGCACTTAACGGAATGGATGAAGATTTACTTCTTGTTGCTAAAGATGATGAGCTTGGCAGAAAACTGCAGGATATGGATTTGAAAGTTCGCAGGCGTGCTCCGAGAAACTGAGGTGTGATATATGGAAAAAATAATATATGTTTATTTTGATTGGGACAATTCTCCTACACTTTTAGGAAGGCTTTTTGTTGATGTAAACCGTGGAAAAGAAGCCTTTTCATTTGAGTATGATAAAAATTGGATTCAAATGTGTGAAATGGGCGATCTCCCTAATGTAAGTCTTGATCCTGATTTACCTTTGTTCTCAGGAAGACAATATTTGCCCTCCGGCAAAAAGATTTTCGGTGTTCTCTCCGACTCATGCCCTGACCGTTGGGGACGACTTTTAATGCAACGCAGAGAAGCAATTGTCGCAAAACAAGAAGAACGAAAACCTAAAACGCTTACAGAAAGTGAGTTTTTACTGGGTGTATATGATGAAACCCGTATGGGTGCACTTAGATTTTCTCTTGATGAAAATGGTACATTTTTATCTTCAGACAAAGAATTAGCTGCACCACCTTGGACAACACTGCGCACACTGGAATCCGCATCTTTAGCTTTTGAATCAAGCAGTAATAAAGACGAAGAAAAATGGCTTAGGCAGTTACTCGCTCCGGGATCCTCTTTAGGCGGAGCAAGACCAAAAGCATCTGTTCTTGCCCCTGATGGTTCTTTGTGGATTGCAAAGTTCCCGTCCAAGCACGATGAATGGAATACAGGCGCTTGGGAAATGGTAACACACGACTTGGCTATTAAATGTGATTTGAATGTTCCTGATGCCAAGCTTGAAAATTTTTCCTCTCAAGGCAGCACTTTTCTTGTAAAAAGATTTGACCGTGATGGAAGCAAGAGAATACATTTTTCCTCTGCTATGACTCTTCTTGGAAAAACAGATGGTGAAGGTTCCGAAGGAACAAGCTATCTTGACATTGCGTCATTCATAAAATCACATGGTTCATCACCGAAACGGGACTTAAATGAATTATGGAAAAGAATAGTCTTTAATATGGCAGTATCAAATACTGATGACCATTTGAGAAACCATGGCTTTATTCTTAACAAAAATGGATGGGTATTATCACCGCTTTATGATGTAAATCCAAATATTTACGGTGAAAATCTATCATTATGTGTAAGTGAGAATGATAGCGCCATCAGTTTTGAATTAGCATTAAGTATCGCTGAATATTTTGATATTTCCAACGCTGAGGCAATTTCATATGTAGATAATGTAAAAGCTACAGTAGAGACACAGTGGAGAGAAATTGCGTCTAAATATAAATTAGGCAGAAGTGCAATTTCTTTTATGGAACCGGCATTTGATATGAAATTTAAGAAATAATCTATACAAAAAAATTGTGCAGACAGTGTTTGCACAAATTTTTTGTAATATTTAGATAAATATGAGTTAAGGGGATAAAACTTTTGCTTATCTATACCAATATCCCTTTAATCAATATTTTTGTTCAATAATCTTGATTTCGTGTAAAATTGCATTTATATTAATCGCGTTTTCGTGCAACCCGATTCTTCAAGGTCTTTTCTTTGATTACAGCGTATCAAATTTTTCTTGACTAATTGTATAAAAAGAGTTAATATAACAAAAATGTAA
>JAZRLV010000013.1:0-4689 GCA_045646985.1 Clostridia bacterium
CCGACCTTATACGCAGAAAAATTTAAAATGATTTTAATACGGAGGACGAAGATAGGCTGACGCCTTTCGAGGACGACAAATTGAAAGCATTCAAATTTGTCAAGTATAAGGCGCAACCAGTTCGACTCTCCGATGACTAAACCGACGGGGCTGTGTTGACAAATCTAGGCATACGGGATATACTTATGTTAATCGGGAAAGGAGAATAATAATGAAGAAAACATATAAAATTGAGGTTGATTGTGCAAACTGTGCAAACAAAATGGAAAATGCGGCAAAAAAGACCGAGGGTGTACAGGATGCAACTGTTAATTTTATGACGCAGAAAATGTATGTTGAGTTTGAAGAAGGCGCAGATGAGGCTTTAGTTATGAAGCAGGTGCTTAAAAGCTGCAAAAGAGTAGAAAGCGACTGCGAAATTTATATATGAGGTTAATGTATGAGTAAAAAACAAAAGCGAATGCTCTCAAGAATTATAATTGCGCCCATTCTTATGATTGCGGTGTCATTTATCCATGCAAAAGGATTAGTAAGGTTTTTGCTGTATATGATACCATATCTTATCATTGGATATGATATATTGAAAAAAGCGGCATTGGGAATATGGAATAGACAGATGTTTGATGAAAATTTCCTCATGGCAGTGGCAACGGTTGGCGCTATCATTATTGCGCTAAGCGGCAGAGGCGACTATGTTGAGGCAATCGCCGTTATACTTTTTTACCAAATTGGGGAGCTTTTTCAAAGTATTGCAGTAGGGAAAAGCCGCAAAAGCATCAGCAAGCTTATGGATATAAGACCGTCTTATGCAAATATTGAAAAAAACGGTGTCATTACAAAAGTTTCTCCCGAGGAGATAGAGGTGGGCAGTATTATAACTGTGCTTCCTGGCGAAAAAGTGCCCATTGACGGAATTGTTAGTGAGGGAAAAAGCTTGCTTGATACAAGTGCGCTTACAGGTGAAAGTCTGCCAAAGAGTGTAAATGAGGGCGATGAAATTATAAGCGGCAGTATTAATATAAGCGGTGTTCTCAAAATACGCACAACCAAGCTTTTTGAAGAATCTACGGTGTCAAAAATTTTGGAATTGGTGGAAAATGCAAGCTCACGCAAGTCAAGGTCGGAAAAATTCATTTCCCGATTTGCTTCCGTTTATACTCCTTTAGTGTGTGCTTTTGCATTGGTACTGGCGTTTGCTGTTCCGCTTGTTCTTATGCTTTTTAGTCGCAGTAATGTTTTATGGGGCGAATGGATATACCGGGCGCTGACCTTTTTGGTAGTAAGCTGTCCGTGTGCACTGGTGATAAGTATTCCGCTAAGCTTTTTTGCAGGGATAGGGTGTGCAAGCAGGGCGGGAATACTTATAAAAGGCTCGAACTTTCTTGAAGCACTTTCAAAAGCACAGTGCGTTGTGTTTGACAAAACGGGCACATTGACACAAGGCATATTTAGTGTAACTGCAATCCATGCAGAGCGTAGCGATGAAAAGCTGATAGAACTTGCCGCATTAGCGGAAAGCTCATCAACACACCCTATTGCAAGAAGCATCATAACGCTGTATAACAAAAAAATAGATCGAAGCCGTGTAGGAGAGGTGTACGAGGTCGGCGGCAAGGGAATTTGTGCGCTTGTTGACGGGAAAGAGGTTTTAGTGGGAAACAGTGCGCTGATGGAAGAAAAAGGGGTACAATATAAATCCTGCACCGATAATGGCACAGTGGTTTATGTAGCGCTTGACAGGCGGTATGAGGGCTGTTTTGTTATTGCAGATCAGATAAAAGAAAATTCAAAGAGTGCTGTAAATACGCTGAAAAAAACAGGCATAAAGAAAACAGCTATGCTTACAGGAGATAAAGCTGATGTGGCAATTCGCATAGGAAAAGAGCTTAGCATTGATGAAATTTACAGCGAACTTCTTCCGCATGACAAGGTTAGAATTCTTGAAAAGCTTTTAGATGAAAAGGGAAGAGGGGGAACACTGGTTTTTGTAGGTGACGGGATTAATGATGCACCTGTTATATCACGTGCAGATATAGGCATAGCAATGGGCGGTCTAGGGTCAGATGCTGCTATTGAGGCAGCAGATGTTGTTCTTATGGAGGATGACCCTATGCAAATCCCCAAGGCGATTAAAATCTCAAAGAAGTGTATGAGGATAGTGTATCAGAACAGTATATTCGCAATCGGTGTAAAACTTGCCTGTCTTATACTTGCGGCAGCGGGAATTACAAATATGTGGCTGGCGATTTTTGCAGATGTAGGAGTTATGCTTTTAGCCGTGATTAATTCCCTGCGAGTAATGAAATGAATAAAGGTCGTAGCAAATCGCTACGACCTTTAACTATCTTGTTTTAAATTTTTGCTTGTCTTATTTCATCATTGAAGCAACTTCATCAGCGAAGTTTTCTTCTTTCTTTTCAAGGCCTTCGCCCTTCTCGAAGCGAACAAAGTTTACAAGCTTAACGCCCTTTGATTCGAGATATGCACCAACCTTGAAGTCACCGTTCTTAACGAACTCCTGCTGAAGAAGGCAGTTCTGCTCGTAGAACTTATTAATCTTACCGCCAACCATCTTTTCAATGATTGCATCAGGCTTGTTAGCGTTCTTAGGATCTTCCTTAATCTGAGCCATGATGATGTTCTTTTCCTTCTCAAGGTCTTCTGCGGGAACAACTTCCTTAGTAAGGTAGAGAGGATTGATAGCTGCAATCTGCATTGCTGCATCTCTTGCTGCTTCGTAAGCAACCTCGTCAGCAAGGCTTCCTTCAGCTTCAACAAGAACACCGATTCTTCCGCCGCCGTGTGTGTAAGAGCAAACGTTACCCTCAATTCTTGCGAATCTTCTGAGGTTCATGTTCTCACCGATTTTTGCGATAAGAGCTGTAAGAGCATCGCCAACAGTGTTAGCATCGTCATATTTTGCAGCCTTAAGAGCATCGATATCAGCGGGGTTAGCCTCAACAACAATCTTTGCAACGTTTGAAACGAATTCCTGGAACTCGTCATTCTTTGCAACGAAGTCTGTTTCTGAGTTAACTTCTACAAGTACACCAATCTTCTTATCATCTGTAAGGTACGCCTTAACAATACCCTCAGATGCGATTCTGCCTGATTTCTTAGCAGCTGTAGCAAGACCCTTTTCTCTTAAAAAGTCGATAGCCTTTTCCATGTCACCATTTGTCTCGGAAAGAGCTTTCTTACAGTCCATCATGCCGCAGCCTGTCTTTTCTCTTAATTCTTTAACATCCTGAGCTGTGAAATTCATATCAACAACATCCCTTCCGTATTATTTAGAGCTGTATTATTCAAGTGTAATATCGATTTCTTCCTCTTCGGGAGCATCCTGCTTGCCCTCACGTCCCTCGATTACAGCGTTAGCAATAGTAGAAACAACGAGCTTAACCGCACGGATAGCATCATCGTTACCAGGGATAACGTAGTCAACATCCTCGGGATCGCAGTTTGTATCAACGATAGCAACGATCGGAATGTTAAGCTTCTTAGCTTCTGCAATAGCGATTCTTTCTTTTCTGGGGTCAACAATAAAGATTGCTGCAGGAGCCTTCTTCATTTCCTTGATACCGCCAAGATACTTTTCAAGCTTGTCCATTTCTCCACGAAGACCGATAACTTCCTTCTTGGGGAGAAGGTCAAATGTGCCGTCCTCTTCCATCTTGTGAAGCTGAGCGAGTCTTTCGATTCTCTTCTTGATTGTCTTGAAGTTTGTAAGCATACCGCCGAGCCATCTTGCGTCAACGTAGTGCATACCTACACGAATAGCCTCTTCCTTGATTGTTTCCTGAGCCTGCTTCTTTGTACCAACAAAGAGAATTTCGCCGCCGTCTGCTGCAACAGAACGGATGAAATCGTAAGCTTCCTCAATCTTCTTAACTGTTTTCTGAAGGTCAATGATGTAGATACCGTTACGCTCTGTAAAGATATACTCCGCCATTTTAGGATTCCATCTTCTTGTCTGGTGACCGAAGTGAACACCTGCCTCCAAAAGCTGCTTCATAGCAATAACTGACATGTTAAAACACCTCCGTTTATTTAGTTTTTTTTACCACCACGTCCATGTCATAAGCGTTGTGGCAACACCTCCACCGCTATCAGCATGTACGCCAATCTTCCTATATATAAGGAAGCACCGGGCGCCACTCAAGCGGTGTGCGTATTTTTGTGCCATATTATGATACCACAAACAATTCGCCAATGCAAGTATTTTTTTTAAAAAGTTTGTAATAATTTCTAAAAAAGTATTGACATTTAATGAGTTTACGTGTATACTGTAGAAGTTGTAAAGCGAATTAACTTTACAATCTGGAAAAAATCTGGCAATTTTTTGTGAAAGAGGTGAAGCCGCAGGCATCAATTATGGAAAAGAATCTTATCTATACAGAGCTTCTTGATATATATAAAGGATTGCTTACCGAAAAGCAGGTTGAGGCGATGGAATATTACTATGATAAGGACTATTCCTTAGGCGAAATATCGGAACTTATGGATATATCCCGTCAGGGCGTGCGTGACTTCATAAAAAGAGGCGAGACAGTTTTAGACGAAATGGAGGAAAAGCTTCAGCTTGTACCACTTTTTCGTAAAGTTTCGCATATAGGAGAATGTGCAAAGGAAATAAGAAGTATAAGTCGGATCGTAGCCATGTCGTTCTGTGAGCCAAGGAGTTGTAGC
>JAZRLV010000014.1:0-7030 GCA_045646985.1 Clostridia bacterium
TTGTCAAGATATATCATAATTACACTCCGTTTCTGTGCATAATTATATTTTCAAGTAACGCTTTTTTCCGTCTGTTATTTCTTCACGGTAAAAAGAACGCACTTTAATACCAAGGTCAGAGGCAGAAGCAAATATAAATTTTTCTGCCGAGTCATCAAAACGCAGACTGTAACCACAGCCCTCTTTTGCAATAGCTTGCGGCGTTTGTATGACACTTGAGTGTATGCCGAATTCAGCTGCCCGGCGTTTTATTCTGTTAGCTGAAGTGAGAGAGGCAACAGTTGCAAGCATAAAAATAGTCCTTTCATATAGAATATGGTATTATACCATTTGAATACAGTATTATACTATGCGATGAGGAGGTTTTTTGCTTATCGTAATAACTTTGTAAATAAAAATTGTAACAAATTCGTAAAGATTAGCAAAAAAATGTTGAAATAGCGATTAGAAAGTGG
The DNA here is from genome assembly GCA_045646985.1 of Clostridia bacterium. Taxonomy (GTDB): domain Bacteria; phylum Bacillota; class Clostridia; order UMGS1883; family UMGS1883; genus UMGS1883. The sequence continues at coordinate 456 of JAZRLV010000014.1, forward strand.
TATTATAATTATGTATGATTATGTCTAATAACAGGAGGGAACAGATATGGTAAATAAATATCTTAACAATATCCTTATTCAGATGAATAAAGTTCTCGGCTATGAAGTGGGAATGATAGAAGGCAGCGGAACGGTCGTTTCTTCGGGAAAATCTTTAGAAATTGAGGAAAATGTTTCTAAAATTTTTGAAGAGTGTTTAAACTCAAAACAGAAAGTAACAAAGCTTCTCGGATATACCTTTTTTACCGTTACCTCAAGAGGCAGAATTGAATATATTGCTTTTATTAAAAGTGAGGATGCAGCGGCGGACACGCATGTGGAAATGCTCTCTGCATACATAGGTGGTATGCGTCAGATGCATAACGATAAGTATGACAGAGCGAATTTTATAAAAAATATTCTTGCAGACAGCATTCTTCCTGGTGATGTGTTTTTAAAGAGTAAGGAGCTTCATCTTCCATATGATATGGACAGGGCGGTTTTTGCACTCCAGTATGATGAAATACGTGGTATTGATGTTTATGATATTATAAGCGGAATATTCCCCGACAACGGCAGGGACTTTGTAATTGACCTTGATAACAGCATGATTGCTATTGTAAAGGAAGTGAAAATGGGTATTACGCATGCAGAGCTTGAGAAGATTGCCCGTCAGATAACAGATACAGTTACAAGTGAGGCAATGGTTAATATTCGCCTCGGAATAGGAACAGTTGCAACAAATATAAGAGATATTGCAAAAAGCTATAAGGAAGCTCGCATTGCTCTTGAGGTTGGAAAGGTTTTTGACGGGGAAAAATATATCATTAGCTATGATAATCTCGGAATAGCAAGAATTATTTATCAGCTTCCGACAACACTTTGTGAACTGTTCTTGTCGGAGGTTTTCAAGAAGGAGTCCATAGATTCTCTTGATTCGGAAACTCTGTACACCATACAGAAATTCTTTGAAAATAATCTTAACGTTTCTGAAACCTCACGTCAGCTTTACGTGCACAGAAACACTTTGGTATACAGACTTGACAAGGTAAGGAAAATGACAGGTCTTGACCTTCGTATTTTTGACCATGCGATTGTCTTTAAGGTTGCACTTATGGTTAAAAAGTATCTTGTTTCAAAACCTGTACACATATAATTTTAGCCTGAAAGGAGGCTCTGAGCATGATTGAATTTAAAAATGTCACTGTTATTTATGACAAGGACATTGTAGGTCTTGATAATGTATCTTTTAAAATAAATGACGGAGAATTTGTTTTTCTTGTTGGAAAGACAGGTGCAGGAAAAAGCTCTGCAATCAAGTTGCTTACGGGAGAAATAAAGCCCACTGCAGGGGATGTGATTGTTGACGGAATAGTTGTAAATGCTCTAAGACGCTCAAAGATACCCTATCTTAGAAGAGCTCAGGGTGTAGTGTTCCAGGATTTCAGGCTTTTGCCTAATAAAACCGTGTATGAGAACGTGGCGTTTGCTATGGAAATCACAGGTAAGCGCAAGAAGGAAATTCGCAGAAAAGTGCCTAAAATTTTAGCTCTTGTAGGGCTTAGCGAAAGGGCAAATAACTATCCAAACGAGATTTCGGGCGGTGAGCAGCAGAGAGTAAGCATAGCAAGAGCGCTGATAAACAGCCCCTCGCTTATAATTGCTGATGAGCCTACAGGAAATCTTGATGTTGAAACATCAAATGATGTTATGAAGCTTTTTGATGAAATCAACAAAATGGGTACTACAATAGTAATGGTTACACATTCAGAAAAAATTGTAAACGATATGTGCAAGCGTGTAATTCAGCTCGAGAGCGGCACTGTTGTACGTGATGAAGAAAACGGGGTGTATAATCTTGGTGTTTAGAAATATTAAATATTATATAAAAAGTGCGGCAAGCTCTTTTGTAAGAAACGGGATTATGACAATAGCATCTTTCATCACAGTTACGTGCTGTCTTTTTCTGTTTGGCGTATTTTTACTTTTTACCATGAATCTTAATTCTATCAGCCAACAGATTCAGTCGCAGTGTGAGCTTCAGGCATATATAGAGCTTGAGGCAGACGAGCAGAAGCAGCAGGAAATTTATAACAAGGTGCTTGGAACAGATAACGTTTCAGATGCCCAGCTTGAGACAAAGGACCAGGCGTTTAAGAATTTTAAGGAGCGACTTGGTGACCATTCGGCTGTTCTTGAAGGGCTTGAGGGCAGAGATTTCCTCAGAAGCTCTATAAAAATATCCCTTAAGGATATTAGAAATTCGCAGCTTACCGCAAGTAAAATTGAAAAAATAGACGGAATTGCAAGAGTGCAGAATCATCAGGACGTTATTGGTAAGGTTATAAAATTTACAGACGTTATACAGCGTGGAAGCGCCATTGCAATGATTATTCTTCTTTTGGTTGCAATGTTCATTATTAAGAACACTATTAAACTCAGTGTATATGCACGAGAAAAAGAAATACATATCATGAAGTTTGTCGGTGCGACAGACCATTTCATAAGAATGCCTTTTGTTTTTGAAGGAATCATGATAGGTGCACTTGGATTTTTGGTGTCATTTGCAGTAATTGCGCTGGGTTACAATGCGGCAATATTTTCGCTCAGCTCGCTTATAAGTCTGTTTGATTTTGTACCTCTCGAAATGGCTATACTGCCGCTTAGTGCATGTATGGCTCTGTTTGGAATTCTGATGGGTGCTGCGGGAAGCGGCTTATCGCTTAAAAAGCACCTTAAGGTCTGAGGGGGAGTGCGCAATGAAAAGTAAACACAAAAGAGAGAAGCTTAAACGTATATGTGCGATGATATGCGCAATCTTAGTTGCGGCTGCATTTCTGATTTCTATTATAGGCCCTGCGGCTAATGCAGTAACACAAAAAGAGCTTGACAGTGCAAAAACAAAGACTCAGCAGGCGAAAGACGATATGAAAAAGGCTGAGCAGGAAAAAAATAAAATTATTGCACAGTATAATGCGATTGATAAGCAAATAAATGATACAGAAAATGAAATTTCTATTATAGAAAAGCAGATTGAACAAACAAAAAAAGATATTGCCCTTAAAGAAGAAGAACTGAAAAAGGCAGAGGAAGAATATATTGAATATGAAGAGCTTTTTATGGTTCGTGCGAGGGCGATGTATGAAAACAGCGAAATTCAGTATTTAGAAATTCTGTTTTGTGCAGAAAGCTTCGGAGATTTCCTTTCAAAGATGGAGATGATTGCACAATTAATGGAATATGACCAGGGTATTCTTACGAAACTTGAGGATACAAAAAAGAAAATCGCTGCTACAAAGGAAGAGCTTGAGGGGGCACTCGTGCGTCAGGAGGAAAGTGCACTGATGCTTGAAGAGCGCCGCACTTCCTTAAATGCAACCTTGGTGCAAAAACAGCAAATGATTACAGATGCGCAAAAGAATCTTGAGGCTTATAAAGCTATTTTTGAAGAAGCAGAACGTGCCGAACAGGCATTGATAAGAGAGCAGCAATCAGCGCTTTCATATTCTGCAAATCCCATTAAATACACAGGCGGAAAGTTTACATGGCCCGTACCTGCAAGCAAAAGAATTACAAGCCAGTACGGATACAGAATACATCCTGTATATAAAACCAAAAAATTTCACTCGGGTATTGATATAGGTGCTCCTTACGGGGTTGATATTCTGGCTGCGGCTGACGGTACTGTAACGATGGCAACCTATAACGGCGGCTACGGAAAATGTATAATAATAAATCACGGCAGCGGTATTTCTACTCTTTATGGGCATAACAGCTCAATGCTTGTAGAAAACGGCAGCAAGGTTACAAAAGGGCAGGTTATTGCAAAAGCAGGATCTACAGGCGTTTCTACAGGACCACATCTTCATTTTGAGGTGCGTGTAAACGGCGCAACAACAGATCCTTTGTCATATTTCAGATAATAGAGATTGCATATTAATGAGGGGAGCCTTTTTGGTGAAGAAAATTCCGAGGACTTTATTTACAGTATTGCTTACATTTGTTGCCACAATATTGGCAGTGATTATAGCGTTTTGTTTGTTTTTGTCAAAGAATGAAATTCCTTTTTCAAAGCTTGTTAAGATAGGCAAGATTATTGAAAATTCGTATGTAGGAGAATTTGATGCGCAAAAGTGCGAGGAAAACGCTATCAATGCAGTGCTTGAAACTATTGGTGACAAATATGCAGTGTACTATAATGAAGAAAATGCAGAAGAAACAATGCAGATGATAGAAGGCTACTACATTGGCATAGGTATTGAAATATTTGCAAATACACAAAAGAACAGAATTGAAGTAATTTCTGCGTATGAGGACTCTCCGGCGGATAAGGCGGGAATAAAAAGCGGTGACTTGATAATAGCGATTGATTCTAAGGAATATACAGCTTCTACACTTCCTGATGCAGTTTTGTATATGAAGGGTGTAGATGAGAAAAATCCTCTTGAAAAAACTATCAGCATGACTATCGGGCGTGGTGAAGAGCTTTTAGAGCTAAAGATGAAAAGAGAAAAAATAGACATGTATAAAGTCACGAGCGAGATGATAGATGATATCTGCTATATCAGATACAGCGGTTTTACAAAAAATTCTGAAAAAGAACTTGAAAAAATCATAGCGTCACTGGATAAAGAGAAAACAAGCGGTATTGTTATAGATATCAGAAATAATCCCGGCGGTGAATTTGGCAGTGCAATAGATATGTGTGATTTATTCCTTGATGACGGAACTATCATGTATACTGTTGATAAAAACGGAAAGAAAACCGAGTATTTTGCTAAAGAGGGGGCATGCACGCTGCCGCTTGCTGTTATTGTAAACGGCTCAAGTGCCAGTGCTTCTGAAATTTTTGCAGGCTCTATGCAAGCAAGGAAGAGAGCCGCAATAATAGGGGAAAAGACTTACGGCAAGGGTGTAAGCCAGACCGTCAGATATATAAATCCCTTAGATACAGGAGAAGGTGCAATAAAGCTTACTACGTGTAAAAACTATACTCCTGACGGGAAATGGATAGACGAGTGCGTGATTCCTGACATAGAGGTTAAAACGGAAAAAATAAATAAAGAAATAAAACATGATGCAGCCTTTAATGCTGCAAGAGATTATTTGAAGATGAACAGATAACAATTTAAAAAGGAAAAGTAATGAAATGAGAAAAAGATTTATAACAGCTATTCTGTCAATTATTATAATTCTCTCATTTTCATGTAATGTTTTTGCGGAAAATGAAAATGAAACAAAACCAAATACAGATGAGCCAAAGGAAACTCTTTTTGCAAAATCTCCACACGCAATATTACTGGATATAAAAACGGGTGCAGTTATTTATGAAAAAAACTCCGACGAAAAGGTTTATCCGGCAGGGCTGACGAAAATTATGACAGCTGTGCTTGTGTTGGAAAACTGCAATATAGAACAGCTTATGACTGCCGGTGAAACGGCTCTTTCCAATGTAAGGGCGGGCGACAGCAAAATCGGAATCATTAACGGAGAAAGACTTTCGGTGCGACAACTGCTTTACACAATGCTGCTTGCGTCAGCATCAGATGCGGCAAATGTTCTTGCAGAGCAAACATCGGGAAGTATTGAAAAATTCGTTGCTCTTATGAATGAAAGGGCAAAAGAGCTTGGAATGGGAAACACTAATTTCACCAATCCTACAGGCGAGCATGATGAGCGGCATTACACTACTGCACGGGATATGGCAAAGCTTGCCCGTTATGCTATGAGCATAGGCGAATTTTGTGAAATCGTTAAAAGTGAATCATATAATATTCCCCCAACAGAGAAAAGTGATACAGCCCGTAAAATAACAAACAGAAATCATTTTGTAAGCAAGCTGTTGCGCAGTGATTATTATTACAAGTATTCTACAGGAATTGCTACAGGATATACGCCGGAGGCAAAAAGCTGTATTGCTGCATCTGCACAAAATAAGGGAATGAATTTGCTCTCGCTGGTTTTTGAAGCGGAGACCGAGGATAACGTTGCGCAAAGCTTTACCGATTGCAAAAATATGTTCGATTTTGTGTTTGGGAATTTTACTTCGCAATCTGTAGCCAAGCAAAATGACATTGTGGCACAGACGCAAATTATTAACACCAGAAGAGAAAAAAAGCTGATTTTAAGGGCAGAAACACCGCTTGATGTGATTGTGGATAAGGACGGCGCAAAGGCTGAGATTACCTATAAGGATACATTGCCCAACAAAATAAGTGCCCCCGTTAAAGAAAACCAGAAAATCGGTGTGCGTGAGTACTTTTTAAATGGTGTTTCCATAGGAACGATTAATCTGATTGCGGATAAGAATTATAATCTTGACCCGATAACCTTTGTGGTAAATAAAATGATAGCTTTTGTCACATCGCCCTGGATGTTTGTTTTTATAGCGATACTTATATTTGTGCTTGTTATGGCAGAACGCAGACGCAGAAGAATTCTGCGCAAGAGGCGCCGTGAGGCACGTGCAAAACGAAATAAAGAATTGATGAAAGAAATAGAGTATAACTAAAAAAGATTCCCCGTACGGGGAATCTTTTTTAGTTATACTCTATTTCTTTCATCAATTCTTTATTTCGTTTTGCACGTGCCTCACG
>JAZRLV010000015.1:0-14063 GCA_045646985.1 Clostridia bacterium
GACAGTTACCCCACCAAAGGAAGATACAGACGCCGAATAATCAACTGCGGTGGTGTCAACTATTTCCGGGAATAATATACCTACCCGTTTAGATCCGCCACGTGGGGGATTTCCTATAGTAACGCCATCCTTTGCCGTCCACGCATCCTCCTTACCAAACACATCACCGATTTGGTATGACGAAAAATCCTCCTTGTAAGCCTTTTCAAGCCTTACCACCGATGTCGATGACATATCAGGCGACACAAGCTCCGGTTGAACATATATATCCTTCGGCAAGGTATAAACCTGTACCTCTTCAATATACATCTTTGCAGGGTTAACAACGGTAACCAGAAGTCTGTTCACAGAGGTTATTATCGTCGCTCTTTCAAGGGTAACATCTTTTGCTACAAGGTTATTGTCATAATACAAATCAGCCGTTCTCTGGCGTTTATTAATAACTGCCTTTAAACGATGAAATTCATTTGCTGTCAGTGTTCCAACGGGAATGCTTCCTCCGTCGGCTGTGAAAATGATATTGCCACCCGATATTTTAAAGCGGGCAACCGGCCTTGCATTTACATCATCATAGAGCATAATTACATTTGAAACACTTGGGTCTGTTCCCAGATACTCCTGCATAAAGCTTACCTCATATACCAGGTAATCTTCATCAGTCTCCGGTCCAAGCACGTAGCTGCGTTCGTTCAGATATCCTCTGAATTCAAGAGAATCACACAAGTCCATTGTGTCAAGCAGGACGCTTTTCTTCGTCGAATCCTGAGGATGCTGCTGCACCTTCACCGCAGTGGTTTTGTTATCTTGTCCGCTTGAATTGGTTTTATATGTAATGCCCTTACTGCTCATATAATGAACAAACGTACCTATTTCAATTCCGGAAAAATCCTCATTAATTGCGTAGTTTAGTGCATCTGCGGTTACATTAATCGTATACACCCTGTCTCCACTCGGGATTTTAACCGTTCCCGGAATTCTGGAAATTGTATTTACATTAACATATTCATTGTTTAAATTCTTTGCCTGAATAATTGGCGGCTTTGTTGTTCCTCGTATCAGGTCTAAATCGTAATCAAGCTTCATCGGGTCAAAGCCCTCAAGTAGCTCGCCATCAACATATATTCCCGAGAGCATCCAGTCCTCAGCAGAAACAACCTTAACGGTAACATCCTTTACAATCCCTGATGCATTTGCCGATACCGTTGCTGTGCCTGAAGATATACCGTAGAGGTAGCCGTTTTCATCAACCTCTACCACGCCGGGGTTACTGCTGGTATAGATTATACGTTTATCGCTTGCCTCCTCAGGCAAAACAGACGCACCCACATTTGGAATATACGGCTTATCAAGCAGCTCATCAACTCTCTGAAGCACTGTGCATACCTGTGCACGTGTAGCAATATCCTTGGGCTTAAAGGAATATTCCGTGACTCCCTGCATAATTCCGTGTTTCAAGCATATGTCTACATAATCTTTCGCCCATGCAGAAACGTTCCCAATATCCGAATATTGCTCCACATAGCCACTGTAGAAATAATCTCCGCCAATGTACTTAATCATACCCTTTACAAGCAGGCTTGCCATTTCTTCCCTTGTCAACGCATTATCGGGCATAAGCTTACCCATTACATGAAGATTCGGGTCTATCATTTGTGCGTCAAACGCTGCCTGAACATCCCCTGCAAACCAATCTGATGATGATACATCTGAAAAGATATCTGCATACGTTTTTTCATCAACATTGAATAAGCGATTAAGAAGAACGATAAACTCCGCACGTGTTACAGGTCTGTCAGGCTCAAATCCGTTCAGCGTTCCATACATAACACCCCTTAAATTCATACGGCGAATTGAATCCCTTGCCCAATGATTTTCAACATCGTGCAAATTGCTGCTTCCATTAGCATTCTTTGCAATTATCGTTATATCCTCTTTATCGACAGAAATTGACTCTACAGGTATACGGTTTTTTCCATAAAGTACAGAAGCATCTGAAGTTGAGCCAACACCGTCATAATTTGACTCAATATATTCCTGAGCGCCGCACAGATAATAAATTTCGTCAAATTTGCCCTGCTTTGCCAATTCATAGTTTATCAGCGCAAGCGGTAACGCCGAGCTGAATCTGACATTAGCCCTATCTTTGTTCGGTACAAAAAAGCCGTCAATAAATAGATTTTCTACGATATTGTCACAAATACGCTCAGCCAACTGCAAATACAAAGGATTCAGAGTATATTGGTAAAGCTGTAAAACGCCTGTCGCAAGAGTAGCGCTAGTAACACTTGTATTAAGGTCTACATTTATATTTTCACCTGGCGCAGTTCCTATATCTCCCAGGCCAAATCCACGCATAAGTCCACGTGCCGCCCCCCATATGGTGGGGTCGCCGCCCGAAAGGCGGCTAGCTACACAAAACGTCATAGCAACGTTTGCATTGGGGGCGTAATAGTCCATCACCTGGCCTACTTTACCTGCATATCCCTCTCGCTGCACAACATAACCGGCAAAGCTTGTGCCGTCAGACCACATCGGGTCACACAGATTGGTTTCGGGATTATATACATATGTCGCCCATCCACGCAGGGAATCAAATACATCATTCATCATCTGTGTATCATTTGTCTTTTCTGCTGAGTATAAAAATGATGACAACGGCAATCCGTATGTATTATTTGCAGTACCACCATGCACTCTCTTATATTCGTAGGCAAGCTCTCCCCACTCAGGTCCATACTGTGCCTGTAGTCTGTCACCGCCAAGCTCTTTGTCAAGCATAGAATACTGATAACCACCAAGCTTTGTCACAGGGTCACGAACATCCATATACTGCTGAAACATTCTCTTTGCCCAGGTATGCGGTTTTTCATCGCCGGTTGCTTTATAGAGCATCATTGCAGCGTAAATCAAATCGCTTCCCGCTGTAATGAATGTAAGGTTTGCCTCATTTGTTTCAAAAGCCCCATCCGGCTTTATGTATTCACTGTTCCACAGCTGACCGATAGGTCTGTCGTAATATCCGTGTCGGTTGAAGGTCAGGTTTGACCAGTCATTAACATGCGCATTCCAATATGCCTCAACAAATTTTTTGGCACCTACAGGATCAGCTTCAAACATAAGCTCATAATAGGGATAAAGTGATTTGAATTCATGATAACGACCCTGACCTGCAGTTCCACCGCTTATCTGATCGATACTCCAGTGCCCTCCCCAATACAAAAATCCGGAAGTATCGTGGAAATTCTCGTCATTAAAATAGGTACGATATTGTTCCATTGCAACGTTTTTATATCGCATGTCACCGCTCGCACTGCTGTAACTGTCAAACACCCTCATAAGCAGCTGCTGATTTGCCAGATTTGACGGCATCCATACTCTATTTTGCTGCAGCCATGTAACAGGCTCCTTGGTTGTTCTGTTAATTCCGTCTACAAAAAGCTGGGGATAAGCCATACCCTCTCTATTTCTTCCGTATTTAAGAACATTATCAAGATATTCCTTAATAATATCCATATAGCTTTTTTCAGCCTTAACAGGAAGTGAAAAATTTGTCATTATCAGCACCACACATAAAAAGGAGCTGACAAACGACATCAGTATTTTTTTCACACTGTTCTCTCCTTCCCTTATTTCATATTGACAAATCTTTCATAAGCCGTCTGGGCTATTTCAAGTGCCCTTTCAATACCCATTTTCTTTATATTATCAATTACCTTATCGTAATTTTTAAAATCTTCTGTACCAAGTATCAGCTTGCTGAACATTTCATCTGTAAAGGTATCTACCTGAACCTTAATTGATGTAAATTCCGCTTTCTCCTCCGGTGTCATTAAAAGGTCTGAATAAAGCAGTGATGTATCACAATCCATCCATGTTTCTACAGATTTCGTCTGCACTTCGCTGCCCATTTGTATTTGCGTATACGCATGTTTGCTCATTATTTTCGGGAAACCAATGTGCGGGAACGCATATTTTGCCACAGCCTGGTCAACAGTCCAACCATCTTTATTGTTCATAACTGCATCTGTAAAGGTCGGAACTCCATCTACCATTTCGTAGCTTTCACCTTCTATGCCGAACTGAACAAGGCGTGTTCCCTCTTCGGTAAACAGATAGTCAAGCCACTTTACAGCTTCCTTTATATGCTCACAATTTGAAGATATAGCTATTCCGCTGTCGTTTACCTGTTTAACATATGCTTTGCCTGTACTATAGCGAACACCATCCTCCGCCATAGGCCACGGTGCGCCAACAAGGTTAAAGCCCGGTACTGTTTCTTTTGCAACGTTGGTCCATTTTCCGAGATTACCGCTTACGGCACCAAAGGTCGCACCTCCGATATCGCTTTCCATTTTGTTGCTTTGACCAACAGTGAGATATTCGTTATCGATAAGTCCTTCCTTGTACCATTTCGACATTGTTCTGATATACTGCTCGAATTCAGGTTCAAGCGGTCCATATTTCATTTTACCGTCTTTAACATAAAATTCATCGCTTCCAATGCCATATGCACCTAAAAAGTTCACGAATTGCTGGCTAGTACCTGCCGAAAATGGAATTTCATCATTCGGATCTCCGTTTCCGTTTGCATCCTGCTCCTTAAACGCCTTAAGAACAGTGTACCAATCATCGATTGTCTGCGGCATCTGGAGTCCGAGTCTGTCAAGCCAGTCTTGTCTTATCATAAAACCTGAACTCGTACGTAACATAGGTTCAAGCTGCAACATAGCGAAGGTTGGTATGCTTCCGTCAAGCAGCTTAAGCTCCTTAGCTGCCAGAGGGTTTTCTTCCAGAACTTTTTTATAATTCGGAGCGTACTTATTTATATAATCATTAAGTCGTAAAATAACGCCGTCATTAACAATACCATCTACATTCACTGACTCCATAAGCCATTTGTACATGATGAGGTCGGGAAGCTCACCCGATGCTAAAAGTAGGTTAAACTGTTCATCAACAGCTGTTCCCGTAGCGTGCTGAAATTCCAAATGAATTCCTGTACGCTTTTCAAGCTCCTTTATAAACTCAACCTCATTATATGATTGAGAATGTGCAGAAACTTTTCTGTCAAGACCAATGAACATAGACAGTGTCAATCCATCTTCGCTGATTGGAAGTGTCAGCTCCTCTGTTTCACCGCCCAGGTCAAGTCCTGATACCTGCTTTGTTTTACCTGATTTATCGCCGCATCCTGCACACAACATACTGAGTAGCAGTATACAAGCAACAAGCAAAACAACTCTCTTTTTTGTTTTCAATTTTGCCAACTCCCTTTCTTTTTTTATGTTTTATCAATCCTTACACAATGAGGCAAGGGGCAAATTCAACTCTTTTATAGCGTCTATAACAAATGAAGTAACTTTCTCTGCGCCCGCTTCTGACAAATGTGTCGGGTCATTGCTTCCATTGGGGAAAGCATCATAAATACCGGCATCAAATATCATATAATACTGTTTATAAGCTTCCGCACCTTCTTTTTCCATATCCGCTATCATTCTGCTATGCACGTCAATAAGGGGAACATTTTCCTCTTTTGCGACCTTGCGTGTTTCTTCGGGATATCCAGGAATACTTACAACCGTTCCATCTTTCTGAAATGCAGTGTGTCGCTGTGTACTTGTCAGAAGAATAGGTGTCATACCATATTCACGTGCCTCTGAGATAAACTTCTTTAAATATTCATTATAGGTTGTTCCCGGCTCTGTATGGCGATATGCCTCATCTTTTGCGTCATTTATACCAAACATAATAAACAGATAGTCTCCGGGATTAGAATTTATCAGAATTTTTTGAAGTCTCTTTTGGTCATAGAAAGACTTTGCACTCTGTCCGCCAAGCGCTTCATTTATTACTGTTACATTGTTAAATTGTTCCTGAAGCTTTTCTCCCCAACCTGTTTCGGGATGAAGTCTGTCAGCATATTCACAGGTGGTTGAATCGCCTGTGAGCCATATTTTTGCCGATGAAATAGCTTCGCTCAGCAAAGCTTTTGTTGACAAAGGCTTTAACACTGTGTCTAAAACAAACGCCTTTACTGTGTAATCCTGCGGATTTATTCCGTCAGGGAATTCGGGCGTCATATTGATTTCAAAGTATTTCGACTCGCCCTGTGCCCAGGAAAGCTGTGTACTATCAATGTTATACACTTTTGACTGCAACAGTTTATTGCTTTCTTCGTGGAAAACACCAATATAAATTTTTGAATTATATGTGTTGTTGGAAACCTTTTTAAGTGTAATTCCCTTTACACTGCATCCTTCTGAAAGACTTGTAACGGTATATCCTTCTTTATCGTGTATCAATATTCCTTCAGAAGAATATGGAAGGTCAGTTACTGTAACAGTTAAGGTGGGTGCGGTATAGCTTTGCGTATATCCCGGAATTGTTCCCGTAACAGATTGACTTCCTACTGAATCTGTTGATATCGTACCGTTCCATACAACGGGCAGCTCACTTACGCTTATACCATCTGAAAGCACTGTCTTTACAGTTGTGGGAAGCACAGTTCCTTCATCGCCAAGGAAAATCGTTGTGTTAGCATCCTTTATGGAATCTACCTTTAAGTAGGTATTTGCTTCAATGTCATCCAGCAAATGCCTTGCAGTGTATGTAACACTTTCTGTAGAAAGGGTAGGATCACAGAATGATAACTGCATCGGGCCTATCATAGCTTTTTTCAAGGTTCCGCTCAGCGTCACATCCTTGCACGAAACTGTATAAGAATGGTTTTCATATTCTCCTGTTTCACTGTTATACTCTCCAATATTTACTGTACCATTGATAGTTATCCATTCCCCAAAATCAACACCCGGATACACTTTGCCCGAGCTTTCGCCGGCGTTAGCAACCGAAAGGTATATCCCGTTAGAATCTTTTCCCACACGAGGCTCCATAACAGTCCACCATTGATTATCCGAAGCCATTAATTTCACCCTTGCATAAAAATAGTTGAAATTATCTTTTGCAGTGGGGTCTAATTTTACTTTGTATGAAAAATCAAATTTTTCACCTGCCGAAAATCCACCGGATGTATAAAATGACCTGTTATCGTTTGTATCACCTCTTCCGTTAGGGTATATAGCACAAACCTTATTACCATCAACATCAAAAGCAACCTGGTCCTTATCTGAACCGTATCTCTCATCGTACGGCGCATAATACGGTCTGGGATTAGTCGCAACTACATCATCCTCATATCCCTGGAAATTTTCAAAAAGTATATTTGTTAGATTGCTTACTGTCAGGTGACAAAGAATAGATTGTCCGTAATCAGCACCCAGCATAAGGTCAAAAGTTCCGACATATGAGGTGTTGATATCAAGCTGTTTTTCCTTGTTCACTCTCTCGCCTGTATCGTTGCCGTTAATATCCAGAACCTTGTATGTAAACTCATACGTAGGAGCTTCGTCACCCTGCATAATTTCAAAGCTAATCTCTGTATCTGCAAGCTGAACGTCACCCTCTGTAACGATTGCATATTCAGAGAATTTTTTCGCATAAATTGTAATGCAGTTATTTGCCTTATCAACGGTGAAATATTCTCCGTTAGAGTTTGCGGTTTCTCCGATAGTGTCAACAACATTTCCATGAAGGCGGAGCACGTAGTAGTTCTTTTTCACCTCCATAACTTCAGGGAGGGCAATCTCAAGCTTAACAAGCTGCGAGGCTTGTGTTACCTGTGTTTTTGTTTCCCCGTTGACCTTGAAAAGATTTATATCAAGAGCAAGAGCTTCGCTATTACTGAGGTTCATTGAAGAAATCGCATTCGTAATTTTTTCTGATGGGTTTTCAAGCAACCGGCTTTCTATTGTTGCACGGTAGTTTTGTGTTAATTCTGCATTGCTAAGAATACCATCTACACAAATATCCGTTTCTGTTTCTCCGCTTCCGACAATGCACTTAACAGCCCCACAGCCTGTGCAGTTTAAAGTACCATCGTTACCGCTTTCCCATCGGTGTCCGGGGTAATCCACAATATCTTCAATAATCTTTTTTGTATTGTTATCAAAGATTCTTTGGCAAGTGTTACATTTCCAGTATTCTAAAGTTCCGCTTTTTCCGTAACAATCAGCAGGAACTGCTTCATGATGTGTACAGGAAGAAGCACAGTCATGGTTCAGCAACAATGCTATTTTAGAATAGCTAAGCCCTCTTCCTCCAAGCCATACATCACCATAAACAGCGTCTGCCGATGCTTCATAAGCTTTAAGTTTTATATCCGAAACTGAAATTGTTTTGGTATTATCTGCCAATACCTGTTTCATACACAAAATATCATTTGCTGTCATTTGTGTAAAATCTGTGCCGGGTTTTAACACCGTAATACTATAATATTCTCCCGGGACAATGTTCGCATCATAATATTCAACCGAAAATACGTTGTCAGCAGTAGGTGCACATAGTATTTGTTCACCCGCTGATGCCTGAACACTTACTACAAAAAGCATAAGTGTTAAAACAAATGCAAACAGTAAAATTCTTCTTTTCATATCTATTCCCCTTTCTTTTTTTGTGTTGCTTACACAACTTTTTCTATATTTTCATATTATCACAATGCCCTTTAAATTCAATCAACAATTTTTTAGTTTAGTTAACAAATTTTATGATTTCCCCCAAACAGCGCTGTTTTTCGAAAAAATCCGTCAGTTTTCGATGAATCATTCAGGATAAATCACCTTATAAAGACTATATAGTTATAAGGGAGCCAAAAAGTTAAAAGAACATAATTAACAATGGCATAGTAATGATACATCCTACCGTTGTAATCGAATTGATTGCAGTTGCATAATAAGAATCTTTTCCATAAATTTGTGAAAACTGCATAACTGTCGATGCTGCTGGGGTAATACTTGCAAGGTATGATATAAGCATTACAGTGTCAATATCAGGTATTCTGACAATTAACGAAATACCTTTTAGTAAAAGCATAATTATAACAGGGCATATCACAAGTCGTGCCATCATTACAAAATATAGTCTTTTAGTTTTCATCATTTTCCTAAAATCCACACTCGCCGCAAGCATTCCTGCTATAATCATTCCCGCAGGCGCCAGCATTGCCCCCAATGAAGAAGTTATTTCATCAATAAAATTCGGTAATCTTAATCCTGAAAGCATTATAATAAAACCTGAAATTACTGCAAGCATATTTATATTCAATAATATTTTTTTCAGGCTTATTTTTTGTTCAGAGAACAACCTCACACAATGTGTCCACAAAAACACCAGTTGAACAATTAAATATGCACTGCTGTAAATTAGATATTCTTCGCCCAAAACATAAGTTACAATAGGAACAATAAGATTGCCGGCATTTGAATACATAATTGATGCACGTTCTACATTTGTTGCTTTTAAATATTTTTTAAAGATACAATCAAGCACCAAAAGTACAATATGTATTGAAACAGCCAAAAAAAAGGCAATTAAAAGTCCCCCTATAATATTAGCAGTCATTTCGACATTAAAGGCATTGATAATCACTGCCGGCATAAATAAATATAATGAAAGCTTCGACAAAACTATGCTATCTTCACTTTTAAGTAGTTTCGCTTTGACGAGAACAACACCTAATATCATTATAAGAAATAATTGAAATATTTTGTATAATAACAACTGTGCTATCATTTATGATCCCCCCTCCGCTAATTGCTCCCCACTATAATTTCAGCTTTCTGAAACAAACAGAGTTTTACATCCTGCTTTATGATACAGCTTCACCATATCAATCGCTTTAACTTTTCCGCATGGACTTACTTCAGATACATGTAAATGGGTTTCTGTTTTAAACATATTTGTGCATCCTTTCTATTAATTCTTATTTGACATTTTATTTATCAGATAGGTACATTGAACAATTTTTTCTGCAATCATGGTTTTACATACATAGTATTGATTTGCTGCCTCATATCCTATAGCGGCGTTTCTTACCATCATCTTGTAAACCTCTTTTGACAGCTCCAGTTCATCTTTTATAATATCAAGCATTTCTTCTGTGTGATTACCGCAATTTCTCAGCTTGTAAAATCTGAGCTGATTGAGAGATGATTTGAATAGCGAATATCCGTAATATGCCATATCACGAAATTCACATACAGGCATATTTTCTATTTCCTTAAGTCCTTTTTTCCACTCTGCACATACCTTCCCATACTGCTGTAAAAGAATATCCTCACCATATATACTACCCCATCTTTTTGTATCATCATAAGGAAATCCCGTCATTGTAGCACGGTGCCTCGTTTCCTTTTCAAAAAACAAATTTGCAGTTCCGCTATTTGAAGGCCCTATATATATGTGATCAACATCAAACGGATAGTGTGAAAATCCCTTACAAAAATAATGAACTGCTTTTTTAACCTGCTCGCACCAAGCTCCGTATTTATTACTCAGTATTTGGTTGTAGACTTCATCTTTTTCACTATTTTCCTCAGAAAAGAAATATGACGACGCAATCTCAAGATTATCTGAAATGTAACCGCCCAACGTCCAGGAAAGAAACAGATGCTCAATATTTTCTTTCTGTAAATTGAAAATGTGCGAAATCACATTTTCATATACCGGAAGAAATGGCGCCGTTGAGCATTCCCACGTTGTATTGACCTGAATCTTTGCACAAGACTCTAAGCCTGCATTATTTGATTCTTTCCACAGTTTTTTTGACCATTCACTCGGACCAATACGTGACATTGAATAATCACGCACAAAATTTTTAACACCTGCAATTTCAAAAGGCAGGCGGTTTTCGCTAACAGCAACCATTATTGCACCCTTTGGAAGCATATTAATATATGCAGTAATTTCCTCATCATTAAAGAACTTTTCAAAAGCCCACGAATGAACAAAGAACTTCATATTTTTATCAACACTGTGAACGGCATTTACCATAACAGAAGTAATTTCTGCCGCTACCTCATAAGGTTTTCTCTTACTGCATCGGGGGCAATTTATATCTTCTTTCTTTCTTGAATAGCAATGGGTAAGATTTTCTGACATACAAATATTCCAAAAGCCACCAAGTCCCGGTGCCATAGTTGCAAGCTGTACAAAGGTATCATGCACATACTGCTGCACCTCTTTTGTTGAAGTACACATAGATGCTACCCCTCTGTTATTGTCATACCCCTTTATATGCGGATATTTTTCAAAAAAGGAATCCGGCATTGAACGTGGTTCATTTATGTAAAAATATACCTTTATACCATAGCGCCCAGCACGTTTTATAAGAGTGTTGAGGTTTTCTATTCTTTTTTCCCAGCCTATGGAAAGTTTTTCGTCATATTTAAAGGGCACTAATTTATACATTACTGCCTGAATCCAGACTCCGTTTATTCCCCTTTTTGCATATTCTTTCAAAAGCTTTTCGGGAAAAGACACCTCGCTATCCACATCAAGAACATCACTGTACAAGCTACAAAAGGAGTAGATTATTCTTGACTTAATTTTTGTTTTTCTTTTGTATTGCTTTTTTTCAAAACTAAGTGTTCCTGCATTTTCAGCAAGACTCATAAGATAATATAAAGCACGCATTACACCAATGGCAGATGCCCCCGTAATCCTTATGCAGTTATCCTCTACAATAATCTCGTGATCCTCCTCATTTTTCATAACCGAAGAAGTATCAATAACAATTCTTTTATCCGATTTATCTGAAAAAATTATGTCGAATTTTTCAGATGCAAAGCTTTTAAAATCATTTACATAAAGCTTTATATCGTCGTTATCCTTTAAAAGCTCGAAAGACCATTCAGAAGTGATTTCCACCTCTTTTATCTTTTTTTCACAAATAGATTTATAGGGAAGATTAAAAAAATCAAACGGCTCTGTTTTTTCCTTTACGTTTTCATATTTTGAAACTGTAGAATTCATAAGAGCTGCAATTTCTTTTTCTCTTTCCTTTTCTTCGGAGGTAAACTCTCTGTATAAAACCTTTTCACATTTCGGCTTTTCCCCTCCAAGCTTCATTCCGAGGAAATCATCCTCCTTAAGGACGTATGCAAGTCTGTCTCTGTCCCAATCCAGCACCTGCATTATTTGTTCATAAGGCATTATGTGCCATAGTGCTTTTATTATTGTGATATATCCTTTAGTTATCCACTGCTCCGTATCTTTTTGCTCACCAAGTCCCATATCATTTGCAATGTTGTAAATGTTTTTTTCACTTGTACACAGCACCTGTGCTATTTTTCTGCAAGGCACCATATTCCACAAACGAAATATGACCGCATGCACGGCTGTAGGAAAATGTTCAAACTTAATATTTTCTTTTTCAGATATCGGTAATAATTTCTGCATTACAATCACTCCTGTCTATTACATCATTACTTATAGTTTAAGATTACACTATTTTACTATAAAGTTCAATCAACAAAATTTTGGAATGTTTTACATTTTTTACGCTCCTTAGATACTTCTGTAATTCCCAAGGAATTAACAGAAAAATCCCCGCCAATATGAATTGGCAGGGATTAGTTTTCAGAACAATATGAAATTAAATTTTTAAAATTATCTTGCACTGTCAAAGGCACGGATTACAACTCTTAATGGATGCAATTCCTCCTCCTGTGACATGGGAAGCTCTTTTCCGTATAAAAGGTGCTCTGTTATTAAATAGAAATACTCACGGCAATCGGAATTTTGTATATCAAACTCACCCTCATCACCGCTTTGCGTATAAAGATGAGTTTTTGTTCCCCCGTCTGTTATTTCAAGCATTCCTTCAGTTCCGAATATACGAACACTTTCATTTCCCCATGTTCTAAAGCCCTTCGGATTAAGGTAATTCACACACGCAGATGCAACACCACCGTTACTAAGACGCATCATCCACGACGAAGCCGTATAAAGCCCCTTATCAGGAGTTATGTTTCCAAGATGTGTCTGACA
Source organism: Clostridia bacterium (assembly GCA_045646985.1). Taxonomy (GTDB): domain Bacteria; phylum Bacillota; class Clostridia; order UMGS1883; family UMGS1883; genus UMGS1883. Next base: position 12,886 of record JAZRLV010000015.1, read on the forward strand.
GACCTTTACATCCTCAACATAAATTCCGGTAATATGCTCCAAAAAACGAATTGCGTGAATTCCCGCCTGACGGATAAGTCCGCCGTCTGTATCTTCATCCTGCGGTCTGTTTTTTGCATTCAAAGGATATGATTTTTGCACATAAACCTGTACTACTTCTCCGATTTTTCCACTGCGTACAATTTTTCTCGCTGTCCAGTATGGCTCTGTAAAAATACTGTCTGCAATTTCGTGAAATTCTTTTTTGTACTGCTGTGCCGTCTTTAGTATTTCATCAAGCTCATTTTCGCTGAATGCCGCAGGCTTTTCTGCATAAACATGCTTTCCCGCCCTCAGGCATTCAATAGCATCTTTTGCCTGATTTTTTCTACTAGGCGAACACAGGCTGATTAAATCAAGAGATTCATCCCTGAGCATTTCCTCCAGTGTAGAATAGACTGCAACTTCATTTTCGCACTTTTCACATATTTCATTCTTATACTCTTCACTAAGGGCACATACCGCCCCAATCTGCGCATCCTTGTAGTTATAAAGTTTACGTGCAATCTGATGACCACGCTGTCCGTAAAGCCCTACGTTTAGTTTTTTACTCATTATTTCTTCTCCTCCCTGTTTTTATCATAGTACATCAATACATGCAATATGTCAAGAACAAAAGGAAATGTATAATTAAACATTAACTATTCAAAGCTTCCTCTTCAGGACACTATGTCCATAAGTTTATAAAAATTGCAGTATTTACAAAAGTAGAAGTGTTACAAAATGCTATACAAAGCCAAATATGACGTTTTCAAGAAGGAATTTGACAAATTTATTATTAAATTGTAAACTTTTGTCAATCTGCTTTACAACGGCTATGTGGTATGATATTATATAATCAATAATTAATTTATGCGTGGGGTTCCCTGGACTGGCAAAGTCAGTCCTAGCATACTAGATGTCGTGATTGTAATTAAAGCCAACGGTATAGCTATGCCCATTTTTAGGCATTTACTGTAAGCTTTATTAAGTATGATTGTATTTTACACTTTATTTTGAGAATTATTTTTTGAGGTTAATGAAAGATTATGGGGCTATTTAAGTTTCATAACTTAAAGGATCCGAAAAGTCAGCTATGCTGACAAAATGAATAAAGAGGTTTGCCACCGGTGATTCGAACACCACACGGTTTAAAAAGG
>JAZRLV010000016.1:0-9511 GCA_045646985.1 Clostridia bacterium
TAGAACTCTTTATTTTTATTCTCTGCTTGTGGTTGACCGACTTTTTCGACAGTCTGAGGGTTGTGACAGGTTTTGTCACAACCCTTTTGTTGCTATTTCTTTTGGAGAACTACCTTGCCGTTTATAATTGCACAGCACATATTTGATTTGATTTCCAACGGGCTGCCGTCAAATATAACAATATCAGCATCTTTACCGACTTTAAGACTTCCCACACGATGGTCAACACGGCATATACGTGCAGCATCAATGGTAATAGCACGAAGAGCGTTTTCTTCGCCTAACCCCTCTTTTGCGGCAAGGGAAGCGCAAAGAGGAAGATGCTGAATTCGGGAAACGGGGTGATCGGTAGTAAGCGCTACTCTTACCCCTGCTTTTTTCAAAACCCCCGCAGTTTTAAAGTCAGAGGAGCTGACCTCTTTTTTATTTCGTGATGCAAGAGAAGGCCCTATGATAGCACTATAACCGCTCTGGGCAATTTCGTCTGCAATAAGATGCCCTTCAGTACAGTGGTCGAGCGTGAGTCCAAGTCCGAATTCTTTTGCAATACGAATTGCAGTGAAAATATCATCAGCACGGTGAACGTGCGCCTTAAGCGGAATTTTCCCGTCAAAGAGGTCACGATAACACTCCATACAAAAATCTTTTTGTTTGTTATCTGAGCTTTCTTCAAAATATTGCCGTGCCTTAAACAATTCTTCACGTATAAGAGAGGCTATGCTCATTCGGGTGGAGGGAATGTTTCCGTTAATTCCGTAGTTAGTCATCGGATTTTCGCCGAAAGCAATCTTGATTGCAGATGGTGCAAGGACTATCATATCGTCTATTCTTCTGCCGTCGGTTTTTATAAATGCAAACTGCCCTCCGATTGCGTTAGCACTTCCGGGCCCCACCATTACACCGGTAATTCCCGAGGCTATTGCATTGTGGAAAGCACTGTCCATAGGATTTATCCCGTCAATAGCCCGTATACACGGGGTAATGGGATTTGTGCCTTCGTTGCTTGTGTCTACCTGCGAGGTTGTTTTTTCCTCGCAAATACCTGCGTGGCTGTGTGCATCAATAAATCCCGGAAAAACATGCATTCCTTTCGCATCAAATATTTCCATATTATCTGAGGGCGCTATATTTTGTGAAATGTCAATAATTTTACCCTTATCTGTAAGTAAATCAGCAAAGAAAGGTTTTTCATCTTCCATAGTATAAAGAAGACCGTTTTGTATTAAAAGCATAAAATATACCTCCTGCGTATAGTTTCTCGCAAAAGAGATAAACTATACACATCGCTATTTTGAGGAGGTGAAAAGAATGGACTTCAACCAGAACAACAACAATAACCAGAATAACAACCAGAACAATAATCAGAAAAATAACCAGAAAAACAATCAGAACCAGAAGGACAACCAGAAACAGGAAAATCAGAACAGATAACGATTTCTGATTAGTAAAAGGGGCTATCTCGATAATAAACATATCGTATATAATTTTATGCGTAAAATGTTTTTATTGAGACAGCCCTTTTTATCTAAAATTTCTATTGAATTAATTATTCAAATATGATAACATATAATAATTGCAAAAGGAGGAAAATTTATGCTGAAAAAATTATTTTCACCCACAGATATGACTGTTGGAAGTCCTTGGAAAAGCATAGTTATATTTACGCTGCCGATGCTTATAGGAAACATTGCACAGCAGCTTTACAGTACAGTTGACAGTATTGTTGTAGGAAATTATATCGGAGATAATGCACTTGCTGCTGTAGGAAGTGCAATGCCTATTTTAAATATGCTGCTGGTGCTTTTTATCGGAATTTCAGCAGGCGCAAATATTATGGTAGCACAGTATTTTGGTGCAAAGAATCGTGAAAAGCTTTCTTATTCGATAGGAAACAGCCTTACAGTAACGGCGATTGCCTGTGTGTTTTTGATTCTTGTTGCAACTCCGTTTATAAGACCAATACTGAAATTGCTCAACACTCCGGCATCAATTATTGACTGGTGCGGGGACTATCTTATGATTTCTCTTATCGGTATTGCAGGAATGGCGTTTTATAACATTTTAAGCGGTATTATACGAGGTATGGGCGACTCTGTTTCTGTGCTTATATATCTGCTTGTTGCAACCATTATTAATATAGCTCTTGATATATTTTTTGTTGCAGTTATAAAAATGGGAGTTGCAGGTGTAGCACTTGCGACAGTTATTGCACAGATGGTATCTTCAATCCTTTGTATAATTAAGCTTTCGAGAATGTCTGCTGAGTTTGATTTTGGCTGGAAGTATTTCAAGCCTGTTTCATCATATGTAAAAACTATCGTAAAGCTTGGAATACCATCGGGACTTACACAGGCAATTTTCTCGTCAGCTATGATAATCGTGCAGTCGCTTACAAACCGTTTCGGTGAACTTTTTATAGCGGCAAACGTTGTTATAATGCGTGTAGACGGCTTTGCTATGGTGCCTAACTTTTCTTTTGGAATGGCGCTTACTACATATTCTGGACAGAATGTGGGCGCAGGTCTTTATGACAGGGTAACAAAAGGTGCAAAGCAGGGTACACTGATAGCGGTTACCTGTTCTGCTGTGATAACAGGAATAATACTGCTGTTTGGAAAGAATCTCATGGAAGTATTCAGCGATACAACAGAGCTTGTTGATAAAAGCTATTATCTGATGAAAATTCTGGCGGCGGGATATATAGCCGTTGCAATTACGCAGAGTCTGTCGGGTATTATGAGAGGCGCAGGCGACACAATGACACCTATGTGGATTTCTCTGATAACAACAGTGGCAGTCCGTGTTCCCATTGCATATGGTATATCGTATCTTACAAGAACGCCCTCTCTTCCTTACGGAAATAGTGAGTGCATACAGATTTCATTGCTTTTGTCATGGCTTATAGGTGCACTTCTTACGGTGCTTTTCTATAGTCGTGGAAAGTGGAAGAATAAAGCGATTAATTAATATAAAAGGGGATGTAAAAAAAGTCCAGACCGCAAAAAGGCGATAATAATACGAAGTTTAGGTAGTTCATAATTAGAAAAACAGCTTAATTTGGTTGAAAAATCTCATTTTATTCGATTTTTCTTAATTTTAAATCCTTTTTGCTACGAACAAACTTCACCTCTCGCTGTATACACATACAGCTTCGGGTAACCCAAAGCTTCGCTTTGGTTCAGTTTGTCCGTTCTGAAGCATTTTTTCCTATCCCCAAAACAAGAGTGGCAGTTCATATATGAACTGCCGCTTTAACCGAAACGAAGTAATCCGAACTCTGTTTTTTGCGTTCTGTTTTCCGCCATTACTGCGTTAAAAGCCTTGCATATACACCAGTATATGCTGCATTTTTGCCTTGTACTGACGAAAAACAGTGTGCAAAAAATTCCATAAACCCAAAATGTCTCAAAATTGAGATTTTTCAAGGCGGCAGGGCGAAGGAATACTGTTTCGTATTTCAAGACCGACAACGAAGAAAAAGCCGATTTTCAGCCATTTTGGGCAGGTTCGGACTATTTCGTTTCGGTTTAAATATTGATAACAGGCAAAAAGAATTATTTGTTTCACGAAAACAACCTTATTTCATGGTAGCTGTTGACTGGAAAATCAGCATTTGTTAAAATACACTTATAATTTTTTTGTAAAAAGACTTTGAAAATGCATCGGAATATGTTAGAATAGAAAATATTATGATGAAAAACGAGGAACATAGAAATGAACTTTTTTCAGAAAGATATTGAAACAATGCCCCGAAAGGAGCTTGAGGCTCTTCAGCTTGAAAGGCTGAAGAGGATTGTGGCATACTGCTACAACAACACATCATTCTACCATGACAAACTGGATGCGGCAGGTGTAGGTGACGGGAGTAAAATAAGACAGCTTTCAGATATTGAATACATACCTTTTACGGAAAAGTCTGATTTTCGTGATAACTACCCATTCGGAATGGTAGCCGTGCCCCATAAGGATATTGTACGTGTGCATGCCTCCAGCGGAACAACAGGGAAGCCTACTGTGGGTGTTTATACAAAAGAGGATATCGATGTATGGAGCGATTGTGTGGCACGTGTTGCAGCAGCCGGCGGTGTTACAAGTGATGACATTATTCAGATATCTTTCGGCTACGGACTTTTTACAGGTGCGTTGGGACTTCATTACGGTCTTGAAAAGTTGGGCGCAATGGTTATCCCTGCATCATCGGGGAATACAGAAAAACAGCTTATGCTTATGCGTGACCTTGGTGTAACGGGACTTGTGGCAACACCCTCATATGCTTTGTATTTGAGTGAGGCTGTAAGAGAGGGCGAATATCCCCTTTCAGATTATAAGCTGAAGCTTGGTATTTTGGGAAGCGAGCCGTGCACGCCTGAAATGAGAAGTGCTATTGAAAAGAATTTAGGAATTTATGTTTCTGATAACTATGGTATGACAGAGCTTGGCGGACCGGGAGTTAGCGGAGATTGCTTTGAAAGAAACGGTATGCATTTTGCAGAGGATCATTTCCTTCCGGAAATTGTAGACCCCGACAGCGGAAAGAGGTTGGGTGCAGGGGAAACAGGCGAGCTTATTGTAACAACTCTTACAAAGCAGGGTATGCCTGTACTTCGTTATAAGACAAGAGATATCACTACTCTTGATTATGAGCCGTGCAAATGCGGAAGAACGCACGTAAGAATGTCAAAAACAAAGGGACGTACAGATGATATGCTTATCATCAAGGGCGTAAACGTATTCCCGACGCAGATTGAAAGCGTGCTTATAAATATTGACAAGATAGGCCCGCATTATCAGCTGGTTGTACGCAGAGAGGATAATTATAAGGATACTCTGGAAATAAAGGTTGAGCTTATAGATGCAAGTGTTCTGGAAAGCTATGGTGAGCTTGAAAAGCTTACACGTACAATTCAGGAAAGAATAAAGAGCGTGCTCGGACTTGCGGCGAAAATTACACTTGTTCAGCCAAAATCTCTTGAAAGATTTCAGGGGAAGGCTAAGAGGGTACTTGATTTAAGAAACGAGAAATAAAAAAGTTTAGGAGATATAAAAGATGAAAAAGTTGCTTATAGGTAATGCCGCTATTGCAAGAGGTCTGTATGAGGCAGGTTGTAGTGTGATTTCCTCCTATCCTGGTACACCCAGTACCGAGATTACGGAATTTGCGGCAAAATATGATGAAATATATTGTGAATGGGCGCCTAATGAAAAGGTTGCCTGCGAGGTTGCTTTTGGTGCATCGCTCAGAGGCGCAAGAAGCTGCTGTGCAATGAAGCACGTTGGACTTAACGTTGCGGCAGACCCGCTTTTCACCCTCTCATATACAGGTGTAAACGGCGGTATGGTTATCTGCGTTGCAGATGACCCGGGAATGCATTCTTCACAGAATGAGCAGGATTCACGTCATTATGCAATCGGAGCAAAAATTCCTATGCTTGAGCCTGCTGATTCACAGGAGGCATATGAATTTGCAAAGAAAGCGTTTGAGCTTTCGGAAAAATATGATACACCTGTACTTCTTCGTATATGCACAAGAATTGCACATTCACAGAGTATTGTTGAATTAGGCGAAAGAGAAGAGATAGGCGTAAAGGATTACGAAAAGAATCCCGAAAAATATATTATGATGCCTGGTAATGCGAAGAAAAGACATCCTTTTGTTGAGGAAAGAACAGCCCGCCTTACAGCACTTTCGGAAAATTGTGCGTTTAATCGCATAGAATATACTGATTCAAAAATAGGTGTTATTACTTCGGGCGCAAGCTATCAGTACGTTAAAGAAGCGCTTGGCGATAGTGTAAGCGTTTATAAGTTAGGTCTTGTAAATCCGCTTCCTGTAGAGAGCATTAAAGAGTTTGCATCAAAGATGGATAAGGTTTACGTAATAGAGGAGCTTGACGGTATAATAGAAACACATTGCAAATCAATGGGCATTGATGTATGCGGAAAAGAGCTGTTCTCATGCATTGGTGAATTCTCACAGAAAACAATAGCTGCTGCAATGGGTAAGGAAGCAAACGAAAAGAATGAGATAGAAACACAGATTCCTATGCGTCCGCCTATGATGTGCGCAGGCTGTCCGCACAGGGGAATGTATTATGTGCTTTCCAAAAATAAGATTACAGTATTGGGTGATATCGGTTGTTATACACTGGGTGCAGTAGCACCGCTGTTTGCACTTGATTCAACACTTTGCATGGGTGCGTCTGTTTCCGGTCTTCACGGATTCAACAAAGCGGGCGGAAGTGAGTGCGAGGGTAAGAGTGTTTGTGTAATCGGTGACTCAACCTTTATGCATTCAGGCGTGACAGGACTTATAAATATTGCATATAACGGCTCCAACTCAACCGTTATTATACTTGATAACTCAATTACAGGTATGACAGGTCATCAGCAAAACCCAACTACGGGGTATGACATCAAAGGTGACCCTGCTTCGAAAATTGACCTTGAGACACTTTGCCGCAGTGTGGGTATAAACAGAGTACGTGTAGTTGACCCATATAATTTAGAGGAATGCGAAAAGGCAGTAAAGGAAGAGTTGGCAGCAGAGGAGCCTTCTGTTATTATATCAAGAAGACCTTGCGTGCTTCTTAAATATGTAAAACCGAAAAAACCGCTTGTTGTTGACAGAGATAAATGTAAGGGCTGTAAGAAGTGTATGGGATTTGGATGCCCTGCTATAAGCATGCATAACGGAAAGGCAGAGATTGATGCGACGTTGTGCGTAGGATGCGAAGTATGTACACAGCTTTGCCCCTTCGATGCTATTGGAAATGAGGTGCAGAACTAATGCAGACTAAAAATATAATGATTGTAGGCGTAGGCGGTCAGGGAAGCCTGCTTGCAAGTAAGCTTTTAGGTAATTTGCTTGTGGACTGCGGATATGACGTAAAGGTGAGCGAGGTACACGGAATGAGTCAGCGTGGCGGCTCGGTTGTTACTTATGTTCGCTACGGTGAAAAGGTATATTCTCCTTTGATTGAAGATGGTGAGGCAGATTTCATCGTATCTTTTGAGAAAATTGAGGCTGCAAGATGGCTTTCATGTCTTAAAAAGGATGGAAAAATTATTGTTAATACACAGCAGATTGACCCGATGCCCGTTATTATCGGAAAGGCACAGTATCCTACAGAGGTGCTTGATGAAATTAAGGCACAGGGAGTATTTGTGGATGACATTGATGCCCTCTCTCTGGCGAACGAGGCAGGCAGCTCAAAGGCTGTTAATATAGTTCTTATGGCAAGACTTGCAAAATATTTTGATATAAGCTATGACAAGTGGATAGAGGCGATTGAAAAAACTGTTGCTCCTAAATTTGTCCAGCTTAATAAAAAGGCATTTGAGCTTGGCTATAATTTTTGATTAAAGGAATGAGGAAAATGGGAAACTATTATCAGAAGGAAATAGAGACTGCCTCTTATGAGCAAATACGAGCGTGGCAGAGCGAAAGACTTGTTAAAACAGTAAACCATGTTTACGAAAACAACAAGTACTACAGAAAGCTTATGGATGAAAAGGGCGTTACCCCTGATGATATCAAGGGTGTAGATGACCTTCACAAATTGCCGTTTCTTACAAAGGATGATTTGCGTGAGGCATATCCCTACGGACTTATGTCAAAGCCTCTTTCTGAATGCGTGAGGATTCAGTCTACAAGCGGTACGACAGGAAAAAGAGTTGTTGCGTTTTATACGCAAAATGATATTGATTTGTGGGAGGACTGCTGTGCGAGAGCTATTGTAGCGGCAGGCGGCACTAAGGATGATGTGTGTCAGGTTTGTTATGGCTACGGACTTTTCACAGGCGGCCCGGGACTTAACGGCGGCTCACACAAGGTTGGATGCCTTACTCTCCCGATGTCTTCGGGTAATACAGAGCGTCAGCTCCAGTTTATGACAGACCTTGAGGCTACAATTATATGCTGTACTCCTTCTTATGCACAGTATCTGGCTGAAAGCATTGAAGAAAACGGGCTCCGTGATAAAATAAAGCTTAAGGCGGGCATTTTTGGTGCTGAAGCATGGACACAGGAAATGCGAAAGGATATAGAAAGCCGACTTGGCATTAAGGCTTATGATATTTACGGACTTACAGAAATAAGTGGTCCTGGTGTAGCGTTTGAATGCAGTGCACAGAGTGGTATGCATATTAATGAGGACCATTTCATTGCAGAAATTATTAATCCTAAGACGGGAGAGGTTCTTCCCGAGGGTGAAAAGGGTGAGCTTGTATTTACTTGTATCACAAAAGAAGCTTTCCCGATGATACGTTACCGTACAAAGGATATTTGCGTACTTACACGTGAAAAATGCTCATGCGGAAGAACTCATGTTAAAATGGCAAAACCAATGGGCAGAAGCGATGATATGCTTATAGTAAAGGGTGTAAATGTATTCCCGTCACAGATTGAGGAGGTTCTTCTTAAAAAAGGACTTACTTCAAATTATCAGATTATTGTTGACCGTGAAAAGACAAGCGATACTATTGAGGTAAGGGTTGAAATGACGCCTGAGCTTTTCTCTGACAAGATTAATGAGCTTTCAAAAATTGAAAAAGAAGTTAATGAAGCACTTAAGTCTATGATCGGCATTTATGCAAATGTGCGTATAGTTGAGCCTAAGTCTATCGTAAGAAGCGAGGGCAAGGCGGTGCGAGTTATAGATAAGAGAAATCTTTATAACAACTAAAAAGGAGTGGGGAAAATGACAATTAACCAGTTATCTATCTTTGTGGAGAATAAAGCAGGTACAGTAGCAGAAATCACAAAGAGTATTGCTAAAGCAGGTGTAAGCATTCGTGCATTAAGTGTTGCGGATACACAGGAATTCGGAATTCTTCGCCTTATTGTGGACGATGTTGAAAAAGCAAAGGCAGCTCTTCATGAGAATGAGTGTGTTGTTTCAATAACTAAGGTTATCGGGGTTGAGATTCCCGACGTTGCAGGCGGTCTTTCGACAGTGCTTGAGCTTATGAGTGAGAATAATATAAATGTTGAGTACCTTTATGCATTTATTACCATTTCAGGAAAACATGCATATGTTGTTCTTCGTGTCGAAGATAACGATAAAGCTGCAAAAATTCTTACAGAATCAGGTATCAAGCTTGTAACGCAAAGTGATATTGATGCGCTGTAATGTTAAACATTATTTCTGAATAAAAATAGGGGATGTAAAAAAAGTCCAGACCGCAAAAAGGCAATAAATATACTAAATTCAGACGGTTTATAATTTATAAAATATCTGAATTTGGTTGAAAAATCTCATTTTGTTCGATTTTTCTTAAATTTTAAGCCTTTTTGCTACGAACAAACTTCACCTCTCGAGCGTCGCAAGGCTCGCTTTGGTTTAAGGTTTTTCAAACCTTAAACTTGTCGCTCGTTTGCTCCTTTTCCCCTTAAAGTCTTGCGACTTTCGGGGACCCCGAAAAGCAGACTATGCTTTTTGGGGAGAAGGAAAAGAAAAGCATTGAGCGAATGTTTTGCAGTAATTGCAAAACTGAAGCGATGTCTGCTTTC
>JAZRLV010000017.1:0-12745 GCA_045646985.1 Clostridia bacterium
AAAATTTACAAATCCACATCACTTATCTATATAATATCAATATACAAAACCGTAATCAACCACGGATTAAAAAAAGGTTGATAGAAAGGAGAAAGGTATATTTGTAATGACTGTTAGATGAGTTAATTACATTATACCAGGGAAATTTTCATGAAAATGCTGATAGGTCTTACGGGCAGAACGGGAAGCGGGAAAACAAGCGTCGCCAAAATTTTTGAAAAATCAGGGGCATTTGTTGTTGACTGCGACAGTGTTGCCCACGATATATTAAAAGATGCTTCTGTCAAGGAAAAAATAGTTGCGCAATTTTCAAAAAGCGTTCTCGATAGCGATAATAATATCGATAGGAAGGCACTGGGTGCTATCGTTTTTTCAGATGATAAAAAGTTATCTGTTCTTAACAAAATAGTTCACGGCGCAATAGTTGATACAGCTATAGACTTATGCGAAAAATCAGGAAAGGATATCTGCGTCATTGACGGGTCCGAGCTTGAGGCAAGTGGCGCAGACAAAAAATGTGCCCACATTGTTGTAATAACCGCAGACGAGGAAACACGTCTTAGAAGAATCACTCTGCGTGATGGCATTGACCGTGACAGTGCACTTTTAAGAATGCGTGCGCAAAGAGATTACAGCAAGGATGCAATTTTGATTGACAACAGTACGGGGCAAGACACCCTTGAGAGCGAAATCACAAAGCTATACAATAAATTTTTGGGAGAAATAAATGCATAACATTTTTAAAATATCAACGGCAATTTTGATTATTGTCTTAATTATAATCGTTTCATTTACTGCTTTATGCGGAATTTTCCCGTCAAAGCACACCGATTTAATACACAGGTATTGCAATAAATATGATGTGGACCCATATCTCGTTCTTTCCCTTATAAAAGCGGAAAGCAATTTCAAGACAGATGCTGTGAGCACGGCAGATGCCAAAGGGCTGATGCAGCTTACACAGGAAACCTTTGAACATTGTATGCAGTCGCTTGGAAAAAGCTTTTCAGATGAAGATATTCTTAACCCTGAAACAAACATCAATGCAGGAGTCTGGTATCTAGGAGCTTTGCTGAAAAAATATGACGGCAATGCACAAAACGCTGTTGCCGCCTACAATGCAGGCGCAACAAATGTTGACAAATGGCTGTCTGACAAAGCCTATTCATCAGATGGGAAAATACTTGATGAAATTCCTTTTGGTGAAACAGCCCGTCACGTAAAAAAAATTGACAGATACTATAAGGTGTATAAATTTCTTTATCCTGATACAAGGAGATAATCGTTGTGAAAAAGGTTTTTATTCCTTTATTATTAATAACAGTGCTTTTCCTTTCCTCTTGCACAGGGAAAAAGCGTGAAACGCTGCACACGTATGCATTTGATACGATAGTTAATATAACAGCTGATAAAGGCGATGCTTGTTATGTGCATGAAGCCCTGGGAATGTGCAGTGAGCTTGAAAATATATTCAGCCGTACACTTGAAGAAAGCGAGCTTTCTAAGATAAATCAGAAGAAAGCATCTTCTCTTTCTGCGGATATGAAAAACGTGCTTGATTTTGCACTAACATTCTCAAAATTAACTGACGGTGCTTTCGATGTAACAATAGCCCCGCTTACAGAATTGTGGAATATTAAAGAAAGAACAACCCCACCCACTGAAAGCGAGATTGCAAAAGCTAAAGAAAAAATAGGCTATAACAACATTTCTCTTTCGCCACTTGATATAAAAGAAGCACAGCTCGACCTTGGTGCAGTTGCAAAGGGCTATGCGGCAGATAAAATCGTCGAGCATTTCAAAAAAAACAATGTATCCGATGTCATAATTGACCTTGGCGGTAATGTTGCATTAATTGGCAAATACAGTGTCGGAATCAGAAACCCTGATTCCGCTGATTCACTTTTTGCAAAATTTACACTTAAGGATAAAAGCGCCGTTACAAGCGGCGCATACCAAAGATATTTTGAGCACGAGGGCGTGCGCTATCACCATATAATAGACCCACGCACAGGATATAGCGCCAATTCAGGACTTTCATCTGTAACAGTTATTTCGCCGCTTTCAATGCATGCCGATGCACTTTCAACAGCAATCTATATACTTGGAGAAGATGCGCTTTCTCTTTGCTCACACTTTCCTGATACAGATGCAATTCTTATTACAGAAAGCGGAGAAGTTATTACCACAGACGGATTTAAAGAAAAATATTCTTTAGAGCTTTTAAAAGGCTAAATTTTCTATATTTGAGAAAAATTTATTATTTTAATAAAAAAAACTTGCATTTTGAAATAATGTGTGCTATAATGCATCTTGTTTCATAATGTGTCGGAGGTGAAAATATAATGCCTAACATTAAATCTGCTAAGAAAAGAGTTCTTGTTATTGAGAAGAAAACTCTTGAAAATCGTATGGTTAAATCAGCTATCAAAACAGAGCTTAAGAAGTTTGAGTCAGCAGTAAGCGAGGGAAATAAGGCTTCTGCTCAGGAGCTTTACAATTTCTGCGTTAAGAAGCTTGATCAGGCAGCTGCTAAGGGCGTGTATCATAAGAATACAATCAGCCGTAAGAAGAGCCAGCTTGCTAAGGCACTTGCTTCTCTTGCGTAAGAGTATATCTTTGATTGCTTAAAAATCAGAGTATGCACATGGTGCATACTCTTGTTTTGTTTCATTACGGAATGTGATAAAACAGCACAGACCGCATAAAGCATATAAATATTTAAAAAACATTTTCATTTGTGCATAAAATTCAAAACTATACTTCCGGTTGAAATTCGTATTTTTAAGAATTTCTATTTTTTTGTATGCTTTATGCTACGGACAAACCGAACCTCTCGCAGTATCTATATACAGCTTCGGGTTTGCTTTCTCCGTTCTGCACTATTTTCTCCCATTCCTTACAATCCTTTGTGATAAAACAGCACAGACCGCAGTATTTAAATGTGAAATGCGAAATGCAGAATGCGGAATTATGGAAGGTTTTCGTTTATCGAAAACCCACATTCATTTCGAACTTCGAATTTCGAATTTCGAATTTAAATCTCATATACTATTCTCCGTTCTGCACTATTTTCTCCCATCCCTTACAACGTTCCTCTGAGCTTGTTTGCCATCTTACGGCACAGCCAGTACACGTTGTTGTCCTCGTTGCATTTTTTTATCCACAGCTTGCTGTCAGTTATAATGCGTGCATTGGCAAGCTCCCACACAATATCATTTATCTCAGTTACAGCATTAAGTTTCGCATTCTCAATCTCTTTTCCGTAATTTTCTATAAGCGGAAGGAGATTTTTTTCATATGCAGTTCGAGTGTTTCCGCCGAAGAAGTTAGTTCCGGGGCAGGTCTTTATGCTCTTCCCTTTCACATAATCTACCAGATTTTTGCCGCTGCCTGTCCACCATGCGTGATATGTGACGTCAGCTCTTGCACCAAGTCCGAATTTATCAAGCAAAATTTTTACTGCTCCCGCTATTGCGTCTTTCTGTGCATCCGTCATCATGTCGCCGCCTTTATCAAAATTACCAATGCACTCTATACAAATTGCACCAGTGTTTGCCCCATATATTCCCGCAGGATTCGACTCAAGGCTTCGCCCCGTCATAATTACACCATCAGGAAAAATGGTAAAATGCTGACCTATATCATTCCACCCATTTGTTTTTACATGGTAATTTCTCATACCGCTTTGTAATTCTGTATGATTGTTACCTGTAAAATTTTTATAAGATGGACTGCATGTATGATGCAGCTGCACCAGCCTGATTTTTCTCTTTATATTTAGTTTTGCTACATATCCCTTAAATTCCGCTATATCAAAGCTTTTAAATTTATTCATCACCATTTTCACCACTGTCCTTTATTACTTCAAGTGCTTTCTTCAAAAAGGCGGGGTACGGCACACCCATAAGGCCCAAATTTTCAAGCACACTCAATCCTTCATTTCCTATGAAAAAGAAAATTGCTGCACTGCGTACATAATGCGTACCGCTAAGCTCGTCTACCCTTACTGCCAGTGCAATAAGCATAAATACACAAAACTTTTTCACTATTCCCTGAAAGCCCACCGCAGAGGAAGCTCCTCCGTTTTTAGTCTTGTTTGATTTATGAAAAACCATTGCTACTGCCATACCTGTTATGTAGTCAACTATCATAAACATTATAAGTGCTTTAAGAAAAGCATCCAAGCCTCCAAAAACCTCTGCAAATATACTTCCCATTCCTGCAAAAGTTGCAAGGCTTATATTTTTTATTGTTGTTCCACTCATTTTTTATCACTCCTTTTCTTTATACTTCCCGCTTATTGTTGCCTCTTTATCTGACTCAAGCTCAATCACCGTAGTGCCTTTGAAAGTTGGAATTTCCTCTGTCAGTTTCCCATTTTCAAATAGGATTGTCTGCGGCTCTATGTATGGTTCATAAGCATCGTCACCTTCACATCTAATCATTATATTGTCCATTATCATGAAATCTCCGACTGCATTTCCAACATCGACACCCTGAAAAAAAAACTGCATATATGACATTTCTTCAGAAAGTGTAAAAGAGAACGATTTACGAGCAATAGTAGAGGTTATCCGTTTTGTAAAGATTGATGAATTACTGCTGTTTAAAAAACTTAAACTAATATGCTTTGATGTTCCATCAATTTTTGAATCAACAACATCCAACGTCATATAAATTGTTTTCCCTATTGGTAGGCTTATGGGTATTTTGTTACCTCTATTGTTAGAGGATGTTTTCATTGCTTTTAATCCTCTATTGTATGGTTGAGTGGTGAAATTACTAAAAGGAACTTTATCAATATCAAAATAATTCTTCCCTCTTGCCGTTATTACCGCATCCGTTACTCCCTCTATCTGCACATCATAAGCTCTGTCATTGTAGCAATTTTCAAGTGTTATTTCATTTATACCTTCAAAATCTTTTTCTGCATATCCTGCTATCTTTTTATCGCCCTTATAAAGCTGTGCAGGGTGAAAATCCCCCTTGCATAATACCGCTTTATTTTCTCCTGTATAAATCATCTATTCACCGCCTTAATACACAAGATAATATGTGTTTTCATCTTTTACGGCAATGGCAAACTCTTCCTCGGTCATTTCCACAAGACGGTGATTATTTATCATATTTGCATTCAATGCGTTCTCCGCAGTTGTAGCACTGCCTGATTGCACTGCATAGCTTGTGCCCCATACAACCCAGTTTTCACGCACAGAAGCATCACCCAAGCACTGCCAGGTTTTTGTGATAGTTTTCTCGCCATTAACAATTTCGATAAGCTCTGCCAAATCACCACGCTGTGCTGTAAGACTTGTAAGCTCAGTCTCGCTTGATACAGCATATATTTCCTGTGTTGCTGTTGCAGGTATACTTGATAGTGGCAGCTTGCCGTCTGTTGCAAGGACTAAATCACCGCTGTTTATCATAGCAAGCAGGTCGGCAAGGGCTTGAGAAGCTGTTTTTTCAGAAACGACAGCATTTTGTTCGCTTTCCTGTGCATTTTTACAATACGTTTTTGCATTACTTTCAGACTGCATTGCATTTTCCTGGGCAAGCAAAGCTCTTTCTGCTGCATCATTTACCCTTTCAATGTCGGGAAGTGCTTTTTGTAGCATTTCCTCCTTTTGTTCATCGGTAAAATCAGCATATGTAAATGCATCACCCTTATCGCCCTTTACCTTTCCGGCATTAAATGAAGCACCCTTTTCCCCCTCGATTGAAAGAATAAGCTCCCCGTTTTCATTAAGCGAAACTTCAGGTGCTTTTGCACCATCGGGATAGTTTACCCACAAATCTCCGTTTTCATCAACGGAGAATGAATAAAACCCATTTAAAGGTACAACACTTGCGTTAATACCTTTGTCACCTTTTTCTCCCTTTTCGCCTCTATCGCCTTTATCTCCCTTTTCGCCTTTCTCACCTGTATCACCTTTGTCGCCCTTTTCGCCTTGCAATCCCTGAATCCCCTGCGCTCCACGTGTTCCCTGTTCTCCACGCTCTGCTATCAGAAGCCAGTACTTATCATTTTCAGGCGATACATTATGTACGTCATTTATACATACATAGCACCTGCCGTTAAATGAGACCTTATTTCCCTGATGGTAAAGCTTTTGCGCATTATAATTCTCCCATACGCTTAAATTCTCACAAAGCTCATTGATTTTATTTGTGCTATTATTCATAAGGCTGCTCACTTTAGGCATTAAATCCTCAAACTCCGCCTGAAGCTGCATTGCTTCATCGGGTGTAAGCCCTCTTTTTTCATCTGTAACATGAGAATAGGATACAAATAAATAATCTGATGCACTTTTCATCACTTTAGAAGAATTTAAGTCATAATATCCCTCTATACAAAAGCTACACCAACCGCTGACCTTCATTACCTCTGCGGGGACTGTAGAGGTATAACAAGACGTACTTTCTGCCACATTGGGAACAAGAATAATGCTTGTTTCATTTTCGCCCTTTGCATCACGCCATATAACACGCTTTGCATAACCATTCCAGCTATCATCAAATATAAATGTCAGCAAGGCGGTTTCACTGCTTCCTGAACTGCCTGCATTTTTACTGCTTTTTGAAACAAACTGTCCGTTTATTTTTATTACAATATTTTCCATTTTCTCATCCTTTCTTCAAAAAAATCCCCCGCAACACCTTTTTAGGTATTACGGGGGATTTTTTTTACTTTTTAGTTTTTATTTTTGATATACTCATCAATCGCTTGTGCAGCAGATTTTCCTGCACCCATTGCAAGGATAACGGTTGCCGCACCTGTAACTGCGTCACCGCCGGCAAACACACCCTCACGTGTGGTTTCGCCGCTATCTCCTTTTGTTATAATACATCCGTGTTTGTTTGTATCAAGTCCGGGAGTTGTCTTTCTGATAAGCGGATTAGGACTTGTTCCTATAGACATAATAACCGTATCAAGCTCCATTTCAAAAAGGCTGTCCTTTCTTTCTACAGGTCTACGTCTGCCGCTTGCATCCTCGTCACCCAGTTCCATCTCTACACACTTCATTCCGCATACATTTCCATTGCCGTCATCCATTATTTCAACAGGATTGGTAAGTGTCTTGAAAATGATGCCTTCTTCGATAGCGTGCTCGATTTCCTCATTTCTTGCCGGAAGCTCCTCCATACCTCTGCGGTATACGATATAAACCTCCTGGGCACCAAGGCGCATTGCACTTCTCGCTGCATCCATCGCAACATTTCCGCCGCCCACAACTGCAACACGTTTGCTTTTCTTAATGGGAGTTTTTGAATCGGGCAGATACGCTTTCATCAGATTAACACGTGTAAGATATTCATTAGCACTGTACACACCGTTAAGTCCCTCTCCCTTGATATTCATAAATCTTGGAAGTCCGGCACCGCTTGCTATATATACAGCCTCAAAGCCATCCTCAAACAGCTCGTCAACAGTGATAATCTTGCCAATGACCATATTGGTAAGTATTTTTACACCCATTTTCGAAAGTTTGTTGATTTCCTCTTTCACAATTTCTTTTGGAAGTCTGAACTGGGGAATTCCATACACAAGAACTCCGCCTGCGGTGTGTAAGGCTTCAAAAACTGTAACATCATATCCCATTTTGGCAAGATCGCCTGCTGCTGTAAGTCCCGATGGCCCCGCACCGATAATTGCTACCTTATGACCATTTTTCTCGCATGGCTTTGTTTCATCTTCAAAATGCGTTCTACAGTAATCTGCAACAAATCTTTCAAGGCGGCCTATAGCTACGCTTTCTCCCTTTATTCCTCTCACGCAAACACTTTCGCATTGTGTTTCCTGCGGACATACTCTGCCGCATACTGCGGGCAGCGCACTTGAACGGCTGATAACCTCATACGCACCTTTTATATCCTCATTTGCAAGTCTTTCTATAAATGCAGGAATATCAATAGCAACAGGACATTTACTCTGACAGGGTTTATTCTTACAGTTAAGGCAGCGTTTAGCTTCCTCAATCGCCATTTCGTATGTGTAG
Organism: Clostridia bacterium; assembly: GCA_045646985.1. Classification (GTDB taxonomy): domain Bacteria; phylum Bacillota; class Clostridia; order UMGS1883; family UMGS1883; genus UMGS1883. The sequence continues at coordinate 8,001 of JAZRLV010000017.1, forward strand.
CCCGTTGCAACCTCGTCAAAGTTTCTTTTTCTTATATGAGGCTGTTGTGATGGCATAGGGCATTTTTGCATACTCATATTCGCCATATCAGAGCACCTCCTTTTTAAAGAGATTGCAATGCTCTTCACGGCGGTGCGCTTCAAATTCTTTGTATATTCCGCCCCTGCTCATCGCCTCATCAAAATCCACAAGATGCCCGTCAAAATCAGGTCCGTCAACACAGGCAAATTTTGTTTCTCCGCCTACAGTAAGTCGGCAACCACCGCACATTCCAGTTCCGTCAACCATTATCGGATTCATGGAAACAGTTGTTTTTATACCATATTTTTTTGTTGTAAGACATACAAACTTCATCATTATGAGCGGACCTATTGCAATAACCTCGTCATAAGTATTGCCCGCCTCTATAAGTGACTCAAGAGCGTTTGTTACAAGTCCTTTTTCGCCATATGTGCCGTCATCTGTCATAATTTTAAGAAGTGAGCTTACATTTTCAAACTCATTTTCCAGTATTACCAAGTCTTTATTTCTAAAGCCTGTAATGGTATGTACCTCGCAGCCGTTTTCATGAAGCTTTTTTGCTATCGGATAGGCTATTGCACAGCCTACTCCACCGCCCACAACACAAACCTTTTTGAGATTATCAATCTTGCTGGGTGTTCCGAGCGGTCCCACAAAATCACAGATATAGTCCCCTACCTCAAGCGCATTAAGCTCCATCGTAGAAGCCCCAACAATCTGAAAAATTATTGTTACCGTTCCTTTTTCTCTGTCGTAATCGGCTATCGTCAGAGGAACTCTTTCCCCGTCCTCACTCACACGAAAAATTATAAATTGTCCCGGCTGTGCTTTTTTTGCAATAAGCGGTGCCTCTACAACCATTTTCGTAACAGTGGGATTAAGCGGTGTTTTCTCCACTATCCTGTACATTAATGTCCATCCTTTCGTCCATATAGGACTCTCATAAAAATAACTGTAACATATATTATACTCAAAAACCCCCGTTATATCAAGTATTTTATGCTATGTTTTTAATTCTTTTTATAAGTTTATTCCGCTTTGCCACTGATTGTAGAATCGATTTGCACCGCTTCATGCAATACGCTTACCATGCGTAGATTATTCAGAGTTTTTTTGAATTTTTTCTACTTATTGTAGATTTTATACTGCTGTGCTTTTTTGTAATCGTAATCACTTGTATGTGTTCCATAAGGAAGTCCCAGTATTTCTGCGCTTTCGCTATCTAAATATCCCAGGCTCTTCCACTTTTCAAGCGCCTGTTCAATTCTGTCCTTTTGGGCTTTGTATTCATTTTCATATTCCTGCTGTGTCCACGAACGCTCGTTTTCCTCTTTTTCCATGCCAAGCTTTTCAAAAAGATAATCGTATTCTCGCTCTTCACTCTCATTCTTTTTTTCAAGCTCTTCTCTGCGATACTCTTCATCAAGGCTGTCAAGATATGACTTATATGAAAATTCACGGTCAGAATTGTATTGCTTGAGCTTATCAAGATACTTTTCATACTCGTCATTTTCAAGTCCCGTAAACAGGGAAAGCTGTTTTTCCTTAAGACCAATTTCATCAAGATAACGTTCATATGCATCGTTATAAAGCTCGGGAATTTTGTCTGTCAGCTTACTGTTATAATAATCAAGACTTTGTGCCGCTGCCCCCACTGCATAGCTGCTGGCAACTCCGCCTGTATTCATCGAAAGCTCGCCTAAAAGATCCTGCATAGCTCTTTTTCCCTCACGCAGATACTGCTCTCTGTAATACTTATACATATCGTCAGAATACGGGTCATAGCTGAACTTTTTAAGTTTGGAAAGCGAATCATACAGTTTTCTTATTTCATCATCGTATTTGCTGCTGTATGCAGGAGCTTCCTTTTCAAAAGAAAAACTGCTACCGCCCATTATGTACTTTACTGCCGCATCATAAACATCATCATACGCATATTGAGTAAGCCCCTGTGTACCGCTTGCTTTTTCCACACGCTTTTTAAGCGTGTTTGCTACACTTTTCTTTGATGCGTTTGATGACATCTGATCACGCAGTACATTAGAATAATCCGTAGTATCAAGCCAGCCTGAATAATTGTTGGTTTTTTTGTAATTTAGATTTTCACCGTCTATCTTTTCATTTCTGCTCTTTTCATACTTTGCCGCACTTTCATAGTCGCCTTTAGAAACAGCATCATCAATTTTTGCCTGATAGTCGGTGTCTTTGTTATAGCTCATTGTCATCCCCCTTGTAAATATTAGTTTTAGAAATATCAATTTCAATAATGTTTGAACTGTCCAGGTGCGTAAGAATGTATTCCAGCGCTTCCTGATTTTCACGCAGATAATTTTCAATTATGCGCAATGCCTCTTGAGGGGTTTTCCCGCTTAAATCAGCAAGTTGCATAAACATTTCTCTTCATCTCCTTTAATTTACAGAGAATTCTCTTGTAACAGATTCTATAACGCTCCTTCCCTTTCCGCTAAGCCTGATTTTAACCTCGTGACAGCTTTTGAGTACGCAAGGAATATTAACATATTTTTTATCCCTTCCGTATACGGTAGATACACACTTCCAGGGAGAATCATCACAGCTGATTTCAACACGCAAATAAGAATCATCAAAAAGTCTGGCTGTTACGTACAGGCGGCTGTAATTTTTTGTCTTGTAATAGTTTTCATCAAATGGGCATAAAAGAGTATACCACTCACACTGGTTATCTGTATCTGAGGAAATTGTATAAATACCGTCTTTTTTAAGTCTGTGCATCTTACTCTGATAAAAGGAATATGCTAAAGTGTCCCGAACACCTGATTTACTCCAGAGGCCCTTCTCATCATCATAAACATATTCTTCTCTTCCGCTTGGAGTATCGACCGTCAGATAGTAACACTTTCCGTCACTTCCTGCTATTGCATTCTCCATAGGAACCATAGCTATTTTTTGAGAAATGCATTGAGGAATTCCACCGTAGAAAGCAAATATCCCCCCGCTTCCTTTATAAAAGAGTTTTCCGTTTACGCTTGCAATGCTAAGATTATCACTCTTTTTTATTCCTCCTCCAAAGCACTCAGAAAGCTGAAAGTTTGCCGGTCTGTTTCCGTAGAGCTTATAGCACTCGTTTTCTTTAAAAAACAGACAATAGCTCCCGTATACACTGCACGCCGTAAAGTCTCCGGCAGTATTTGATTCCACGCTGAAGCTGTCCGTAGAAAGCTGCTCATACAAAAAGAAGTTAAACGGGTCACCCAATGCAGAAGCATATATTGTGTTACCCTCGCAACCCCATAGTCTGTTTTTATAGCTGCATATACAAGTAAAATCAGGAATATTACGTTTAATAGTAATATCCGCTTTTTCAGTAATTTCTGTAAAAGAAGAGTCTGCAAAAGTCAGCTTGTTTGAGGCTTTTGAAACAATGCGCAGTGTTTTATTGTTCGCACTCATTGAGGTGCAACCTGAAATTTCAACCATATCTCCTACTTTAAAATGCGTAAAAATATTTTTCATCGTGTTTTTTACCGTCATCAGCTCATTTACAATAATATATTCTTTTTCATTCTCGCTAAGCTGTTTGCTTATAACAACACGGTACTGATTTTTTTCGCATTTTTCAAAAAAGATTTCTCCCTCTGATAGCTCCTCCGCCTTTTTAAGGGAGAAGCCGCTTAAGCTTATCTTGCCGTCTGTTACACTGACAGTTGTGTATGTAGTAAGCTTTGCACCTACCGGGAAAACACTGTTTTCCAAAGTTGTGGTTGTCTCGTAATTTGCCGATGGAACTGTTATCGCATTAGTACTGAAGCTTACCTCTACATTGTGCAGTACACATTCACCGCTAAGAGAACCGCTTTCACCATTTTTTGTATCATAATAAACCTTATCAGGAAAAACGATTGCTCTGCTTCCCAAAAAAACAAGCTGCTTTCTTCCTTTTTCAAGCTCCATAACCTTTTTTCGGTCATAATACAAGCCATCGTCTGTCACAATGCATTCCTTATTTGCAAAAACTGCTGCCGTAGGCATAGTGCAGGAAAAATCCATTTCGCTTTTTTGTCGCTGTGTAAGTGCCGGAAAGCTGCTGTGTGATATTCCGCTGCAATCAAGCATTTCCCCCTCCGAAAAGCTTTGCATCAGATTTAATCCGCCAAAAGTCACTACTCTTCTGTTATATTTACCATTATTTTTTAAAACAGGAAGTCGCACTCCCTCTCCCCTCCTCTAAAGCTTTATTGTGTTTTGAGGTGGCATATTATTTCTTAAGTAATTTTTACGAAACTCTGAGTAGGCCTCTTCAAAAAGTATTGCCGATGAGCTGTAGGATGCCATCTCACCGCTGAAAAATGCACCCATCGCAATAATATACAGCTCGTATATATTATCATACGGACTCTTTACCAAAAGCTCTTTGTCACCATCACGGGGAAACTCGTAAGGCTTAAAGTCATTTTTATGCATTGTTTCACGGCTGATTTTTCCGTCAAGCTCACTTATCCACGATGCCTTGAGCGTATCGTCAAAGCTATCAGGATGCAGCCTTGCTGCTTTTTCTATTGCAGTATTTATTGTTGCCATCAGACTTTACACTCCCTCCACTCAGAATCTTCGTATACGTGCATTGCACCCTTCTCTTCAATAAGTTTGACCGCCGCCGTATTGTTGTGCTCAACATTTTCTACTTTTGTATCTCCTGGCAGCACTATAGTCGGACGGAAATAGAACTGTTCTGCCTGCGAGCCTGT
>JAZRLV010000018.1:0-1863 GCA_045646985.1 Clostridia bacterium
TAGCTTGCACCTGTAACGAGTGCAACTTTTCCGTCGAGTCTGAACATATTTTTTCCTCCTTAATTATAATAAGTCTTTTGTTTCGATATGGTCCATATCAGTGAATTCCTGATTTTCACCGCACATAGCCCAGATGAATGAATAAGCCTTTGTACCTACACCGCTGTGGATAGACCAACTGGGAGAGATAACCGCTTCTTCATTATGCATAATGATATGTCTTGTTTCCTGAGGCTCGCCCATCATGTGGAATACTGCATCGTTTTCACCCATATCAAGATACAGATAAACCTCCATACGTCTGTCGTGTGTATGTGAAGGCATTGTGTTCCAGTTAGAACCACTCTCAAGCTGGGTAAGTCCCATTGAAAGCTGACAGCTCTTCATAACTTCAGGGTGAATGTACTGATTGATAACACGCTTGTTACAATCCTCTACACTTCCGCAAGGAACTTTCTTAGCCTTTGTAATATCAATTTTAACTGTGGGGTATGTTGTGTGTGCAGGACAAGAAGAAACGTAGAACTTCGCGGGATTTTCTGCATCAATGCTCTTAAACTTAATTTCCTTGTTGCCCATACCGATGTATATACCGTCACGGGGATTCATTTCATATTCAACACCGTCAACAGTGATGATACCCTTACCACCGATATTGATACAACCCATTTCACGGCGCTGAAGGAAATACTCAGCAGCAAGCTCTTTACCAGCCTCAAGCTTAAGCTCTTGAACTACGGGCATAACACCTGCTGTGATGATTCTATCAATATGGCTGTAAACCATTCTTGTATTGTCCTTTGTGAAAAGATTTGCAATATGAAATTCTTCTCTGAGTCTTTCTGTTGTGTAATGCTTTGCATCTTTTGCATTTGACGCCTGTCTAACTTCCATTTTACTAAAATCCTCCTTTATATAATTACCAAATACTTCAATCTGGGTAAGTGCCGCCCATGACAGGGGATAGCTGACCTGTTTGAAGTTTATAAGCTTTATGTATGTGGTTTCCCTTTCTTCAAAGCAAAGCTCCTGACCATCGGCAGTTCCCACAAGATTTGCCGTTTCAATACCTCCGTCAGAAAACTTAACATCAATGTTTTTCCAGAATGTATCGTGGGGGAAATCTGCACGCAGATAGAAAACTATCTTATTTACATTTACCTTATGCCCGAAATTAAGTGTAAATTCCAAATCCTCTCTGGCACCGCCTGCCCATGAATGGTAGGGGAAATATCCGTGAGATTCATTATGAATTACTCCGTCAATAGCGTTGCGTGCGTAAAAGCACGGCTCTTCACGTGTAACAAAATTCGCCTCTGTATGGGGGTAGGACTTTGCCTTCCCGTGAATATCGTGAGAATTAAGCGATATTTTTCTGTATGAATAAGCCTCATCATCGCTTATTTCACGGGCGCAGATTGTATGACTTTCACCGCTGAACGCTTCTTCCCCATAGCAGCCTGCACGAACCTTTTCAGAGGGAATGGAAAATTCAAAGCTTTTTCCAGGGATGAAGATAATGCTTTCGCTTAAGGTTTTGTCAAATTTTACAGCTACGAAAGTATCCATTGTGCTTTCAAGTCTTATGCGGTCACCCTCGTTATATACTGCGTTATATGATAGCAAAATGTTTTTTCCTTTTTCGCAGGAAAGAATTTCACCATCTTTATTAAGTACCTTTAAAGTAAGCAAAAGTGCACCTCCTTATAATAAGTATATTCTTATTATAGCATACAAATATTGCAATGTTATTGCAATGTTTAATGTTTTTGTTGCAAATTTCACCAAGTAATGTTATAATGATTTTAACGGAGTTGAAATCAGCTGAATTCGCTAACGCACTCATTTAATTGGCTAAGTCGG
>JAZRLV010000019.1:0-24570 GCA_045646985.1 Clostridia bacterium
AGTATATACAAGACGGTCTGCGCATGATGTTTGAAACGGGGCGTTTCTTTGATTCGTCAAGAAAGGATATTATTATCGAGGAGGATGCAGACAATGTTGACGGGCTTAACTTCCTTAAGGGAAAGACTGTCAGCTTCGTGAACGAGCAGGCGTTTAACGGAACTCTTTTAGCGCACACTGACGGCAGTGTTCCAAACCTTGTGCTAAGAGTAGAAAAAATGGACGAGTACTGCCTCGGCAACCTTATTTATTTCTTTGAAAAGGCATGCGGTGTCAGCGGATATCTTTTAGGCGTTAATCCCTTTGACCAGCCCGGTGTTGAAGCATATAAGAAGAATATGTTTGCGCTTTTGGGTAAACCCGGATTTGAAGCACAGCAGGCAGAGCTTTTAGCAAGACTTAACAGGTAATAGCCTTAATAAGCGAATAATAAAAAGCCTTTGTGGGAAAGATTACATTATACTAATCTTTCTTGCGGAGGCTTTTTTTATGATGATAAATAAGGTTGAAATTTGCGGCGTAAATACATCTAAGCTCCCCACACTTTCAGCAGAGGAGAAAAGGCAGCTGTTTGTGAAAATCAAACAGGGTGACAATGAGGCAAGAGAAACCTTTATTCGTGGAAATTTAAGACTTGTACTAAGTGTAATAGGACGTTTTAACAATCGTGGTGAAAATGTAGACGACCTTTTTCAGGTTGGTTGTATAGGACTTATAAAATCTATTGATAACTTTAATACGGAGCTTGATGTGCAGTTTTCAACATATGCTGTGCCTATGATTATAGGTGAAATACGCCGATATCTGAGGGATAACAACTCGCTGCGTGTATCGAGGTCGCTTCGTGATATTGCGTACAAAGCATTGTGCGTGCGAGAAAAAATCATGAATGAGAGCAATCGTGAACCAAGCGTTGAAGAAATAGCAAAAGCAATCGAAGCAACAAAGGAGGAGGTTACAATGGCGCTTGACGCCATTCAGGAGCCAATCTCCCTCTTTGAGCCGGTATACCATGACGGCGGCGATGCGGTATATGTAATGGATCAGGTATCGGACAAAAAAAATATAGACGAGGCGTGGATTGAAAAAATATCACTGCGTGAAGCTATGGAAAAGCTTACGGAAAGAGAAAAGCTGATTATAATGCTGCGTTTTTTCAGAGGAAAAACACAGACCGAGGTTGCAGATGAGGTAGGAATAAGTCAGGCACAGGTATCAAGACTTGAAAAGAGTGCAATATCTAGTATGAGGAAAAATATATAAAAGCAAGTGCAGAATATGTCCAACGACACATTCTGCACTTGCTTTTATCATTTAGGAATTATAAGTGCGCCTTGCGGTGAAATGTCGGCTTCATCTTCCAGTGCATTTGCGGCAAGAATTTTTTCAGGCGCCACAGAATATTCCTTGGCAATATCCCACAAGGTTCGATTCTGGCATACACATGAAACAATGATTGACGGGCGATTGGGCGGGGTATACTCTCCCACCGCAGCGCTGTAGAGGACATCTGTTTCATTAGTGCGAATGCATTGCACACTTACATCTACACAGCCACGCAAATCTACACATCTGTCCGAATCTATTGTATAGCTGATGTTCCTAAGACGGCTGTCCGCAACAGGGGTAAGAGTGCATCCGGGGGATTCGCACACAACGGAAAAATCAATATCGGCTTTATAACTGTAAACGGGGGAGTTTTCGTCATCTGTCAGATAAAGCAGATATACCTCCGTATAGCCCGATGTGCGCAGAGTCCCGTTTTCGCTGATACAGCTTTCTGTAAACGGGCGGGCAATCACCTGATATATTGAACGTATTGGAGGCATAGAATTGGGAAGCGTAATTTTCTCACGCAAATCTGCATCCTTCTTGATGATGGTTTCAATATTATCTACGCATACGGGAGAGTATTTACATTCAAGATTTCCGTGCGGAAGAAAAGCATCAGTTACGCATTCAATGCTTTCATTGCGGCGTGCAATAACACGGAAGAAAAGCTCTGCCGACAGCTCAAAAACATTACGCTTACCGTCAGCATTTTCAGATGAATAAGCGTCAACGTCAAGCAGCTTTACACAGTATTCAATGTCCATATCGTCACGGATACCGTCTGCTTCAAGAATATGTGCAAAGGACATCTCATTTTGTGCGTATTCAATACCGCTTTCACTAAGATACAGCACGCTGATACGGGCAAGTCCTTTTACAATGGCTTTATCGTCAATCACCTTAACCTCACTGTCTGTAACTGTAGCATCTGCCTTAAGTACCTCACATATTTCCGCTTTTCCCGGTGCAAGCTCAAAGCTGTCGGTGATACTTGCGCTGCTTTGCGCATGGGCGCATATTACACTTGAGGAAAGCGTACGTGTTTTGGTGCAGGCACCTTCCAGCGCACAGATAAGGTCAAGCTGATAACAGGAATATACACGTACATTCATACACAGCGAAGCACGAAGCGTAAGCTTTCGGCAGTTTGCAACTGTGCATCCAAGCTCGCTTACATCAATATCGGCAAATGTCAGCATAGACTCGCCTATGGCGTTTTCCCGAACAATGTTTGAAAATTCGCAGGAGGAAGTAATAGACTTGACACATTTTTCCTCGTTATCTGCAAGGTACAGAATGTTAAACTTTATTGTGCCTGAAACAATTACCCGTCCGCTGCGTGTTTCGCAGCCGGTAATTTTCGGATATGCACTAAGCTGAAGAACTTTAGCTATATCAGGCTTTGAATCGGGTACAATTACATCACATTCTGTCGAAAAATTATTTTTTGTGCGGCATATGCCGCTGCATACGGATAAGCTTTCGTTTTTAATATTTATATCCATAAAACATCCTCCTTACAAAACGAATATATGAATGTAAGGAAAAGGATATGTCATAAATTTTTGCAAAAAAAAGATGACAGACAAGATAAACCGTCTGCCACTAAAAGGAGGGAAAATGAAAAAAGTTTAAGTACCTTTTCGGTACAACCATATGATAACGCATTTTTCTACAAATTTCAATACCCAAACTGTAAAAATAGAACATCATAATTAAAATGTTTTTGTGCAAGTTGCACAAAACTAGTTGTTCGTTTGAAAATAAACCCAAAGTTGGTGTTATGTCAGAGTCATATGATAAGATTTGTTTCTTTAACAAGTAAAGTTATACTCTTTCCGCAACATTTGCGAGGAATTCAGCGGAGTCGCTGGGACTCGTGTACTTTTGGTAGCCAAAAGTACCAAAAGCGTGGGGAGTTGCGAATTCTCCCCACACCCCTCTAAACCGCCCTCGCAGGGGCGAAGCAATAAAGGAATACTATCTTTTCTAATTCGTGAGTTTGGTTTTTCTGTAATTTTTGCCTTTAAACCGCCGCCTACAAAAAGCAAACACTCAGTTTGCTCTGACGGCTGAAATTGCAAGAGTGCAAAGGAAACTGATTTCTTGCAATTTCTCGGTTATCGGCAAAAACTACCGAAAAACGCAGCTTCAACGCTAAAGTTATCTAACTTTCAACACAGACTTCGTGTTTATAAATTTACTTTGAGTTTTTTGGCAAAAATTGCCCGCAACAATTTCCTCTGCTGACGGGCAATTTTTAGTCTGTCCCTTACTCGGCAATAGGTTTGCCGATACAGACGGCACAATAAAGGCAAAGTAAATTTATAAACAAAGACCACTTATATATTAAATGGTACGTCATATATTGAAATCGCCCCTGCGAGGGCGTTTTAAGGGGTTCGGGGGAAATTCGCAATCCCCCGACGCTTTTCGCCATTTTGGCGCTCAAAATGGCATGATCTCGCTTCTCAGCGAGTTTCTTTAATAGCCTATTAAAGAAGCAACAGTAATTTTCACCCTTTGGGTAATTAATCTTAATATAATTCTATAATTTCAATATATTACTAAGTAATAATTTTATAAACCGGTTGAAAATTTTTTCAGATAGGTGTAAAATAATATAATAGCCAATTAATGAATAATGGCTAATTAGTGAAGGAGGGGAAATATGAATTTTAAACTGGTTTCTGATTTTGCACCGACGGGGGATCAGCCCCAGGCGATTGATACCCTTGTGAAAAGTATAGAAAGCGGCAATCGGGGACAGGTTTTATTGGGTGTTACGGGAAGCGGAAAAACCTTTACCGTAGCAAATGCCATTGCAAAAATTAATAAACCTACACTTGTCCTTGCGCACAATAAGACTTTGGCAGCGCAGCTTTGCAGTGAGTTCAAGGAATTTTTCCCCGAAAACGCTGTTGAATACTTTGTCAGCTATTACGACTATTATCAGCCCGAGGCTTATATAGCCACCAGTGACACCTATATAGAAAAGGATGCACAGGTAAACGATGAAATAGACAAGCTCCGCCACAGTGCAACAATGGCACTTTTTGAAAGACGTGATGTGATTGTTGTTGCTTCTGTAAGCTGTATATACGGTCTGGGTGACCCCGAGGACTACAAAACACTGGTGCTTAGTCTGCGCCCCGGAATGCAAAAGGACAGAGATGAGGCTATCCGAAAGCTGGTGGAAATGCAGTATGAAAGAAACGATATTAACTTTGTTCGTGGAAAGTTCCGTGTGCGTGGAGATGTGCTTGAAATTTTCCCGATAAGCAGCTCTGAAAGTGCAGTGAGGGTAGAATTTTTTGGCGATGAGATTGACCGTATTACTGAAATAGATGTGCTTACGGGCGAGGTACTGGGGGTAAGAAACCATGTGGCTATTTTCCCTGCATCGCACTATGTAACAACTCCTGAAAAAAGGGAGATAGCAATAAAATCCATTCAGGAGGAGCTTGCACTGCGTCTTAAGGAGCTTCGTGAAAATGACCGCCTTTTGGAGGCGCAGCGCCTTGAGGAGCGTACCAACTACGATATAGAAATGATGCGTGAGATAGGCTTTTGCAGCGGAATTGAAAACTATTCCCGACATATCAGCGGAAGAGAGCCGGGCAGTGCACCTTATACTCTTATGGATTATTTCCCTGATGATTTCCTTTTAGTAATTGATGAAAGCCACGTTACTGTACCGCAGGTGCGTGCTATGTATGCAGGTGACAGAAGCAGAAAAACAAGCCTTGTGCAATACGGCTTCCGCTTGCCGTCTGCTTTTGACAACAGACCGCTTAATTTCGAGGAATTTGAGCAAAGAATTAATCAGGTGATTTTTGTAAGTGCAACTCCGGCAGAATATGAATATAACAATTCCCAATGTGTTGCACAGCAGGTTATACGCCCCACAGGATTGCTTGACCCCCTTGTTACAGTGCGCCCGATTGAGGGTCAGATTGATGATTTGCTTAGTGAAATATATATGCGCACAGAGAAAAAGGAGCGTGTGCTTGTAACCACACTTACCAAAAAAATGGCAGAGGACCTTACTGATTATCTTCGCAGTATGGGTGTTAAAGTAAAATATATGCACTCCGAGGTGGAAACACTTGAACGTATGGAAATTGTCCGTGACTTAAGGCTTGGTGTGTTTGATGTTCTTGTGGGAATAAATCTTCTTCGTGAGGGCTTGGATATTCCCGAAGTGTCGCTTGTGGCAATTTTAGATGCTGACAAGGAGGGATTTTTAAGAAGCGAAACATCCCTCATTCAGACAATAGGAAGAACTGCCAGAAATGCAGAGGGAAAGGTAATTATGTATGCTGACAGAATTACAGACTCCATGCAGCGTGCAATAGATGAAACAAACCGCCGACGGGAAATTCAGAGCCGATATAATGAGGAGCATAATATTGTCCCCAAAACCATTATAAAGAACATCAGCGATGTGATTGCGGCAACACAGGAGGATGAGGGAGAGTCGTCTGTAACAAATACGGCAACTGTCATAGTACGGCTTGAAGATGAAATGCGTAGGGCTGCCGAGGAACTAAGATTTGAGGATGCGGCAAAGATACGTGACAGGATAAAGAGGCTTAAAGAAAGGAAATAGGCTTATGCGAAAAGATGAAATTGTTATTCAGGGAGCGAGAGAAAATAACCTTAAAAACATAGACCTGACAATTCCCCGTGACAAGATGATTGTTTTTACGGGCGTATCAGGATCGGGAAAAACATCACTGGCTTTTGATACAATTTACGCAGAGGGTCAGCGCAGATATGTGGAATCACTTTCTTCATATGCCAGAATGTTTTTGGGGCAGATGGAAAAGCCCGAGGTTGATTATATAGAGGGGCTTAGTCCCGCTATCAGTATAGACCAGAAAACAACGAACAAAAACCCACGTTCAACTGTTGGTACAGTAACAGAAATTTACGACTATTTAAGGCTGTTATATGCAAGGGTGGGTGTTCCACATTGCCCTAAATGCGGAAAAGTAATAAGTCAGCAGACACTTGACCAGATAGTGGACAAGGTAATGTCTTTCCCAGAGGGCAGTCGTGTGCAGATTCTTGCGCCTGTAGTGCGCCGCAAAAAGGGCGAGCATCAGAAGGTGTTTGAAAATGCACGCAAAAGCGGATATGTACGTGTCCGTGTAAATGGAATTATTTATGACTTGTCCGAGGAAATTGAACTTGAAAAACAGAAGAAGCACAGCATTGAAATAGTTGTTGACAGACTTGTAGTGCGTGAGGATATCAGAAAAAGACTTGCCGATTCCATTGAGATTGCATTGCATACGGGAAATGGCATTGTTATGATATTAAATGGTGAGGAAGAAAATATTTTCAGCCAGAATTATGCGTGCGATGACTGCGGAATAAGCATGGAAGAGCTTTCGCCCAGAATGTTCTCATTTAATAATCCGCTTGGCGCATGTCCTAAATGCAGCGGTATAGGGCTTTTGAAAAGGGTTGACCCGTCACTGGTACTGATAAGCGACGAGCTTTCGGTGCTTGAGGGCGCATTTTCCGTAAGCGGATGGCGTGCGCCTGACAAAGAGGACTCTATGGCAAATGCAACCTTCAGAGGACTTGCAAAAAAATATAATTTCAGTCTGAACACTCCCGTTAAAAATCTGCCCGAGGAGATAGTTGATATCATTCTTTTCGGCACGGGAGAAGAGGAAATTGAAATAGAATACACAGGAAAAAGAGGTCTTTCCAGATACAAAACACGTTTTGAGGGATTGGTGAACAATCTCCAGCGCCGCTATGACGAAACCACCAGTGAATGGTCAAAGTTTGATATAGAGGGGCTGATGCGTGAAATCCCGTGTGATGAGTGTCGTGGAAAGAGGTTGCGTAAGGAAAGTCTTAGTGTAACAGTTGACGGAATTAATATAGACGAGCTGTGTAATATGTCGGTAACTAAGGCGGACGATTTTTTCCGCAATATAAAGCTTGATAAGAAGGATGCTATGATTGCCGAAGAAATTCTTAAAGAAATCAGGGCAAGAATAGGGTTTCTTAATAATGTCGGACTTGAATATCTTACAATGTCACGCTCGGCAGGAACACTTTCAGGCGGTGAGGCACAGAGAATTCGTCTTGCTACACAGATTGGTTCGGGACTTGTGGGCGTGTTATATATCCTTGACGAGCCGAGCATAGGATTGCATCAGAGGGACAATAACAAGTTGATTGACGCTTTAAAATCGCTGCGTGATATGGGTAATACGCTGATAGTAGTAGAGCATGATGAGGATACTATGTTTGCCGCAGACCATATTGTAGACGTAGGCCCCGGGGCAGGAATTCACGGCGGAGAAATTATTGCGCAGGGAACGGTTGAAGATATTATAAACAACAAAAACTCACTTACGGGTGACTATCTTAGCGGAAGAAAGAAAATTGAAGTTCCCACAAAGCGCAGAGAGGGCAATGGAAAAAGCATTAAGGTTATAAAGGCGGCGGAAAATAATCTTAAGAATATTGATGTGGAGATACCCTTGGGCAAATTTGTATGCGTGACGGGCGTTTCAGGCTCCGGCAAAAGCTCGCTTGTGAACGAGGTTATATACAAGCATCTTGCGTATAAGCTTAACCGCAGCAAGGCAATCCCGGGAAAACATAAGGCTATTGAGGGAATTGAAAATCTTGATAAGGTTATTGATATTGACCAGTCGCCCATAGGACGTACTCCAAGGTCAAACCCTGCTACCTACACAGGTGTGTTCAATGATATACGAGAGCTTTTCTCTATGACTCCCGAGGCAAAATCCAGAGGATATAATGCAGGTAGATTCAGCTTCAACGTGCGTGGAGGACGGTGCGAGGCATGCAGCGGTGACGGTATTATTAAAATAGAGATGCACTTTTTGCCTGACGTATATGTTCCGTGCGAGGTTTGTAAAGGAAAGCGCTACAACCGTGAAACGCTCGATGTGCATTATAAGGGTAAAAACATATATGAAGTGCTTGATATGACAATAGACGAGGCAGTGGTATTTTTTGATGCCATTCCCAAAATAAAAAATAAGCTTCAGACAATTAAGGATGTAGGTCTTGGCTATATAAAGCTGGGACAGTCATCAACAACGCTTTCGGGTGGGGAAGCGCAGAGAGTAAAGCTTGCTACAGAGCTTTCAAAGCGCTCAACAGGAAGAACTATTTATATCCTTGACGAGCCTACTACGGGACTTCACAGTGCAGATGTTCACAGGCTTATTACAGTGCTTAACCGCTTAACCGACGAGGGTAATACTGTGCTTGTAATAGAACATAATCTTGATGTTATAAAAACCGCTGATTATATCATAGACCTTGGACCCGAGGGTGGAGACGGCGGCGGAGAGATTGTTGCTGCGGGAACGCCTGAACAGGTTTGCAAAAATCCAAAATCATACACAGGAATGTTTCTTAAAAAAATGCTGAAATAAAGTTATAAAATCCCCCTTGTTGCTAATAAGATTAGTAAAAAGGGGGATTTTATAATGGCAGAAATTTCGACACAAAACAAGAAAAACGGAAACATAATAATTGAAAACAGACAAAAATTTACAGCAAGTGCAATTCGTGACGTTGAAAGCTTTTCACCCGAAAAAATAGTGCTTCTGACGGAAAACAGTGTACTTACAGTAACAGGAAACGATATGAAAGTAAAAAAATTAAGCACCGAAAGCGGCGACGTATATATTGAGGGTGAAATAAACGGCTGCGTGTACCAAAAAGGAAAAGGCGAGAAAGAAGGCTTTTTAAAGAGGGTGCTTAAATAATGGAGGTATCATCTTCGCACCAGATGTATGTTTTCTTTTTGTCGGTGCTTTCGGGACTTGGCTGCGGAGTCTTTTTTGACTTGCAGCGAAGCCTGAGGCGGCTGCATTTTGCAGGCTCAATACGCACAACTATTGAGGATATTATATTTGTTGTTGTGGCGGTTGGGGTGACGATTGCGCTGGGGTTTTTCTTTAACAACGGTCAAATGCGGTATTATCAGGTTATGGGAAGTGTCTCGGGGGCACTGTTTTATGCTGCGTTTCTAAGTCGTATCGTAATGAAAATACTTAAGTTTTTTTACAGTATGCTTGCAAAAATAATTATTAACCCTATAATCAGATTGCTTAAGCTTCTCGCTATTCCTGCCCGCAAGCTGTGGAATATTATAAAGAGAACAGGCAGCAAAATCAAAAAAGTGAAAAAGAGGGTATCAAGAAAAGTAAAAAAAGGAAGAAATCTCCTGAAAAAAAGAATTAAAATGTTGTAAAAAAAACTTTACAAATTATATTCTTTAGGTTATACTAAGTTTTAAGGGGTGAGGAATGTGGAAAATGCTACAAAGCGTTCCGCAAAAAAGCGGAAAAAAAGAACTCGCAGCGATTATATTCGTTTAATAGTGTGCGTTTTGGTAATCGGCGGTTTTTTATATACGCTTGCAAGTCAACAGCTCCGCCTCATAAGCATTCGCCGTGAAACGGCGCAGTGCGAAAAGGAAATAGCCCTTCAGGAGAAGGAGTATGAACGTCTTAAGAAAAAGGCGGAATACAGCTCCTCTGATGAGTTTTACGAAGAAAAAGCCCGTGACGAGGGATATGTTCGTGATGATGAAACGGTTTTTGTTATCGGCAACTGATAAAAACAGCATATTGCTGTTTAGATATATTTTTACATACTGAAAGGGGAAAAGTTCCTTTATGGCACTTGAAGTAGGACAAATAGTAGAAGGTAAGGTTTCAGGAATAACCGGATTTGGTGCGTTTATTGATTTACCTGATGGTGAGACGGGTCTTGTACATATTTCAGAGGTTGCAAGAAACTATGTCAAGGATATTAATGAGCATCTTTCAATGGGTCAGGAGGTAAAGGTTAAGGTTTTATCTCTTGATGAAAAGGGAAAGATCAGCCTTTCTATAAAAAAGGCACAGGAAAACAATTTTCAGAGAAGGGCTGCGGCAGCACCCTTTACAGGAAAACCCGCTGAAATTGACTGGGGTAGTGGGAACGACCAGAAGGATATGTCGTTTGAAGATATGATGGCTTCATTTAAGTTGTCAAGTGATGCACGTATGCTTGACATCAAGCGCAATGTAGAGTCAAAGCGTGGAAGCAGAAGAAAATAAAGACGAATAAAAAAGAAATTCACTTTGGTGTGAATTTCTTTTTTTAATTCCTCATTTACCTTAAACTATATTTTCCCAGTGCCTCCACATTTTTTATTTCACGCTGCATAATATCGTTCATGGATACACCCAGTGCGTTGCACAGACTTGCGATATAAAAGAGCGTTTCACCAATTTCGTTTTGGATGCTGCTTTTGCAATCATTACATAATGCCCCTGTGATGCCTGCCATATCTTTCGGAGAAAAATCAGCTGTGTTTTCCAGTGCTGTAAGCGATTTTTCTGCAATGATTTTTGTGCAGCCGCAGCCTGTTGCTGATTTTACAGTACTTCGGCAAAGCCTTGCGCAGGAGGTCTGGCATTTTGTAAGGATGTCAAGAACGTTGCTGTTACGCACAATCAGTGCGGCTACTTTTTTCTGAAAATCTTCGGACGGAGCAGTGTGCATAAGAATTCACCTCTGATATAGATTATATAATTGTGCACCGCTCCAGTCAATGAAAGAGTTTGTAATTAAATGTCAAAGAATGCTCTTTGAATAAGCCGAGGGAGAAAGTCCGACGGCTTTTTTAAATGCACGTGAAAAATTATGTATGGAAGAATAGCCGAGCATATCAGATATCTGGCTTACAGAATAATTTTCCTCACGCAGCAGTTTTTTTGACTCCTTGATTTTAAGCTCCATAAAATATTCCATAGGGCTTTTCCCTGTACTGTCACGGAATATCTTGCAAAGCTGAGTTTTCCCTAAAAGAAAATGTGTACATACCTCGTTTAAAGTAAGGGGAGAGTAGATGTTCGCTTTCATAAATTCACAAATAAGCTCGCTTAGTGAATTATTTGCAATATCACGTGATTTTTTACTGGAAAGAACTTCCTCGCTAAGAGTGCTGCCGCTTCTTATAAGTCTTATAAGAAGCTCAGTAAAATAACATTGCAAAAGCTGTGTTGACCCAAAAACCGACGGAAGAAAATGCAGAGTTTCTTTATTTTCATAGTCCCCCGGTACCTTACCCAAAGCATTTTTAGCCTCCGCCAAAAAAAGTGACAGCAGCGTGCGGCAGGTCTTGTCAAGAGTAAAGGTCTTGCTCTTGAAGTATTGCATTATATCCCCCTCAGCAGTGAAAGAGATGACAAGCATATTATTTGCAACACGGTTGTCTGATACGTGTGCATGTATCTCCATAGGCTCGTGAAAAATCACCTGACCCTGCTCCAAAGTGCAGCCCACTCCGTTTGTAACAGCATGTATCCGACCGCTGTCTACATATACCATTTCCCAGAAGTTATGTCTTTCGGGAGCATGGGAGAAATCCTTCCCGAATTCAAAATAGTAAATACTGTTAAATCCCTTGACTTCTATTTCGTGTTTGATGTGCTGCATTTCAAACAAAATTTCCCACCTCCGAACAAAATGATAAAAAATAAGTAATGATTGTTAAATACTTAACTTTATGATAATTGTATAATAAAATAAGATTAAAGTCAAATAAAATCGTAAATAAACGGAGGTTTTGAGAAATGAACGTGCTTGCTATCGGTTGTCATCCCGATGATATTGAAATCAACTGTGCGGGAACTTTGGCAAAATGTGTTAAGCGTGGCGACAATGTTACTGTATGCCATGTATGCAACGGTAATTTGGGACATGTTATAATCGAGCCTGATGAACTTTCTGAGATTCGTAAGAATGAGGCTATAAAGGCAGGTTCTCTTGCAGGAATCAAGGTTGTAACATGTGATATAGGCGACCTTTTGGCTTATGAGTCAAGCAAGGAGCAGCGTGATAAGGTTGTGGATATCATCCGTGAGGCGCAGCCTGACTTTATTATCACTCATGCACCGAACGATTATATGCCTGACCATACAGCAGTATCAAAGCTTGTTTTTGATGCTTCCTTTGCGGCAAGTGTACCCCACTATAAAACAGCTGTAGCTACACCTTCTGAGGTTACACCGATATTCTACATGGATAATCTGGGCGGAAATGAATTTTTGCCTACAGAGTATGTAGATATCACTGATGAAATTAATTTAAAGCTTGAAATGCTTGAATGCCACGAAAGCCAGCTTAAGTGGATGAGAGAGCATGACAATATTGACTTTGCGGATATGGTTAAGACTATTTCAAAGTATCGTGGATACCAGTGCGGCGCACAGTATGCCGAGGCTTTTTCACAGTGTATGGTATATCCCAAGCCAACAGTTAGGAGAATGCTTCCATGAAAAAAATAGCTTGTGTCGGAATATTGGTGGCAGACGTAATCGTAGAGCCGGTTATGCGTTACCCCGAAAAAGGAATATTGGAGCCTGTTAATTCCATTACAATGCATAACGGCGGTAATGCTATGACAGCTTCAATTAATTTAAGAAAGCTCGGCGTTGAATCCTCCATGATTGGAATGGTGGGCGACGATATGTTCGGAGAATTTCTCAAGGGCAGACTGGAGAAGGCAGGCGTTGAAACAAGCGGACTTAAAATAAGCAGTGAAACACAGACCTCTGCTTCCGTGCTTATGATTGATAAGACGGGTGAGCGCTCGTTCTTCCACTGCACAGGAACAAATGCAGTTTTGTCTGAAAGCGACATTAACTACGATGCAGTAGCTTCTTGCGATGCTGTGTTTGTTACAGGGTCATTCCTCATGGACAACTTTGACGGTGAGGAAACAATGCAGTTTTTAAAGCGTTGTAAGGAGATGGGTAAGACAACGTTCCTTGACGTATGCTGGGACGCAAAAGGTCAGTGGGGAAAGCTGCTTGACATGTCAATGCCTTACATAGATTACTTTATGCCCAGTATAGACGAGGCGGTTTGTATAGCAGGAAAGGAAGACCCCGAAGAAATTGCAGATGTATTTGTTTCAAAGGGTGTTAAGAATGTTATTATCAAGCTCGGCTCAAAGGGCAGCTACCTTCGTAAAGAGGGAGAGGCGAAGGGTAAGATATTCAAACCCTTCTATATAGAAAATCCCGTTGATACAACGGGTGCGGGCGACAGCTTCTGCTCGGGATTTCTTGCGGCATATGCACGTGGAAACAGCGAGGAGGACTGTATGGTATTTGCCAATGCCACAGGTGCACACTGCGTAACTGCAAAGGGTGCAACTACGGGAATAAAATCGTATGAAGAAACAATGGAATTTATTAAAGAAAAAATGGCTTAAGAAAGGAGAAATATAAAATGCTGGTATCATTAGCAGAAATTTTACAGGACGCTGAAGCGAAGAAGTACGGCGTAGGTCTTTTCAATATGCTTAATCTTGAAATGGCACGTGGTATTATCGATGCAGCAGAAGAGGAGCGTTCTCCTCTTATATTGGGAGTTGCGGAGGTACATCTTCCCACAATTCCGTTTGACTATGCATGTCATATCATGAACAAGATTGCAAAAGAGGCTACTGTTCCCGTGTGTCTCCACTTTGACCATGGTACAAACTACAGAAAAATCCTTACAGCAATCAAGGGCGGATTTACTTCCGTAATGTATGACGGTAGTGCGCTTCCCTATGAGGAAAACATTGCAAACACACGTGAAATCAGTAAGGTAGCTCACGCTCTGGGTGTAAGTGTCGAGGCGGAGCTTGGTCACGTAGGCGGTGCTGAAGGCGGCGGTGACGACGGACATGAAGCACAGTACACAAATGTATCACAGGTAAACGATTTCATCAGACGTGCTGATATCGACGCTCTTGCAGTTGCTATCGGAACTGCACATGGTCAGTATAAGGTAAAGCCGAAGCTGGACATCAACAGACTTAAGGAAATTTATGAAATTTCTGAAAAGCCTCTTGTTCTTCACGGCGGCAGCGGACTTTCTGATGACGATTTCAGAAACACAATCAAGAACGGTATCAGAAAGGTTAATATCTGTACTGAAATGTGTATTGCAGCGCACAAGGCTTACACAGTTGCGTTTGAGGAAAACACAAACTTTGAAATTGCTCTTGCAGTTGCAACAAATACAGTTAAGGAAGTTGTTAAGCAGAAGATGAGACTGTTTGGCAGCAGCAATAATGCATAAATAAAAATTATAGAAAAGGAGAATTTACTATGGATTTTTTAAGTACTGTTCAAGGTAGCTTATGCGAAAACTTTTTCCCCAAGGGTTGGGATATCAAAAAAATTGACGAATGCTGCGAAAAGGGTGTAGCACGTGAGGATTTCTGGCACAAGGATTTTAATCCTATTGAATGTGAAAATATTTACGAGTTTGATACACTTATGGGACATGAAATTGCTCTTAAGATTAAAGAGGCTCGTGAAAGAGGCGAGAAGCTTGCAATGATTCTTCCCGTTGGTCCAATGGGTATGTACAAGTGGGCTGTTTACTTCCTTACAGCGTGGAATGTAAAGTGTGACCACGTTTACACATTCAATATGGACGAATGGGCTGACAGTGAGGGTAACACCCTTGACAGCAGCAACCCCGCTTCATTTGAATATAGCATGAAGCAGGCTTTCTTTGATAAGCTTGGTGAGAACACAGTTCCTCCTGCACAGAGAAACTTTGCTACAAAGGATAATCTTCCTACATATCCCGAAAAGATTGCTGCACTTAAGGCAGAGGGTGCAAAGCTTGTACTGGTATTCGGTATCGGCAGAGCTTGCCATATCGCATTCTGGGAGCCTCACTTTGCAGAAGAATATGCTACAGTTGAAGAATGGAAGCAGCAGTGCTACAGAATTGCGGCTAAGCTTCATCCTCTTACAATCGAGCAGAATGCTATCACAAGCTTTAAGAGCCGTACAACGCTTGTACCTTGCCGTGCTAACACAGTTGGTCCCGGACTCTTCCTCCAGGCTGACTATATAATCGGCGGATGTGACGGTGCTCTTAATCGTGGTATGGGCTGGCAGGGAATGAGCTTCCTGACAACTCTCCACTATGGTCCTGATAAGAATATCACATCATCATTCATGCCTACGCTTCCCGGTAAGCTCTTCTACCTTAAGGAGCTTGCAGGTCCGTTAGTTGCTGAATGTAACTAAGTTAATTAATAAACAGCCAACCGATTTTTCGGTTGGCTGTTTTGACGTGTTCAGTTCTGAAGTAGTACTGACCATTTCTTTTCAAGAGGAAATATTTTAAGTGTGTCTGATTCAAGGTCCTCTTTATGCATATCAACTGCATTTATACGGCTGTTATTATATGTGGTATAATAATAAATACCCTTATCGGTATTTACGCAGGAGGAATAAAGAGTGTATTCATACAAAGCCTCGCCCATATGAACCGAGCCACGTGTCTGAGCAGTACTATTCAGAATATGGAAAAACTGGCTGACAGATTCCTGCTCGCTTTCTCCTGATACGGAATTTAAAAGCGTAAACGCACTGCGGACAAAACGTGAGGAGGAGGATAAATCCCCCGGCATTCCCATTGCGCCCATACCTCGGCTATAGGGGGCAAGCTCTATCTTTTGGGAAAAAGTGTTTTGCGGAGAACAGGGGGAAAGGGACATATAGTTATTAAGATTAAAAAGCTGCATGGGAAAAGGCGGATTGTTTGTCAGCACATTTACAGGATTATCATATACAAAAAGCCCGTCCGAAACAGATTCAACGACAAGACTTCCGCTTTTATCGGAAATAATCCAGTGCAAAGGCGAAAGCGGCAAATCAGAAGAAAAGGGAATGTCAATAATATTTACAGCTTTTAAAAGCTCCTTTGCCTGAGTGATGCTTTCACACTGTGACAATACCCAGGGAATAAGCTCGAAGGGCGTTATATTATCATACCTTGGCTTAACACTGTGATAATGCGCATATTGGGGAAAAAGCAGCCCTGCCATAGATAGCCCTTTTTCGTTTGTTGCGTCATAGTAAAGGGGATAGTTATCCCTGATAGCTGCCATACCTATTATTGCATAATGGGAGGAAAGCGTACTGGTTTTTTTGAAATGAAAGGGAAAGGTGCGTGGAGAAATAATAATTTCTTCGTCATATGAATGTTCATAGTCAAGATTTCTGCCAAAATAATGGTCTTTCGTGTGGAAACTTATTGCTGTACACATAATATCCTCCATAAATGTAATTTTAATTATCATATGAAGAAAAGCTGAATTTTATTAGTGTTATTTTCATTGACAAACTAATGCATATGCGGTAAAATAAGGATATATGTATTAAAAAGGGAGGCAGCCATTGATGAGAAATCAGGATAAAACAATGGAGAAAATAGTTGCGCTTTGCAAAGGACGTGGATATGTCTATGCAGGCAGCGAAATATACGGAGGTCTTTCAAACACTTGGGATTACGGCCCGCTGGGTGTTGAATTTAAAAATAACGTAAAGCGTGCATGGTGGAAAAAGTTTGTTACTGAAAGTCCATACAACGTAGGACTTGACTGTGCAATTCTTATGAATCCACAGGTTTGGGTAGCAAGCGGTCACGTTGGCGGTTTTTCAGACCCGCTCATGGATTGTAAGGAGTGTAAGGCAAGACACCGTGCGGACAAGCTGATTGAGGATTTTTGTCACGAAAAGGGCGAGGATATTGTTGTTGACGGCTGGAGTAATGAGCAGATGCTCAGCTATATCCATGAAAATAACATTAACTGTCCTGAATGCGGCAAGCACAACTTTACTGATATACGTAAATTTAACCTTATGTTTAAGACATTCCAGGGCGTAACAGAGGACGCTAAGGCAGAAATTTATCTTCGTCCTGAAACTGCACAGGGTATTTTTGTTAACTTTAAAAATGTTGCACGTACTTCACGTAAGAAGGTTCCGTTTGGTATTGCACAGGTTGGTAAGTCTTTCAGAAACGAAATTACACCCGGTAACTTTATTTTCCGTACAAGAGAGTTTGAGCAGATGGAGCTTGAATTCTTCTGTACGCCCGGCACAGACCTTGAATGGTTTAAGTACTGGAAGGATTATTGCAGAAACTTCCTTCTTTCTCTTGGTATGAAAGAGGAAAACATCAGAATGCGTGACCACAGCCCCGAGGAGCTTAGTCACTATTCAAATGCTACAACAGACATCGAGTTTATGTTCCCATTTGGTTGGGGAGAGCTGTGGGGGATTGCTGACAGAACAGATTTCGATCTTACTCAGCACCAGAATCACAGCGGAGAAAGCATGGAATATATCGACCAGATTACAAATGAGCGTTATGTTCCCTACGTTGTTGAGCCGTCGCTCGGTGCAGACCGTGTTGCTTTGGCATTTTTGTGCGAAGCATATGACGAGGAGGAAGTAGGAGAGGGCGATACACGTGTTGTATTAAGACTTCATCCTGCACTTGCACCTGTTAAAGCGGCAGTGCTTCCGCTTTCCAAAAAATTGGGTGATAAGGCTGATGAGGTTTATCAGAAGCTTATCAAGAAGTATAACTGTGAGTATGATGATGCAGGCTCAATCGGTAAGCGTTACCGCAGACAGGACGAAATCGGTACCCCTGTATGTATTACAATCGACTTTGATACTCTTGAAGATGAATCTGTAACTGTTCGTGACCGTGACAGTATGGAGCAGAAGAGAATTAAGATTGATGAGCTTGACAGTTACATGGAAAGTTTGCTTGAATGGTAATGCTTAATCCAAGAGAACTAATATACGACAGATTTATAAAACCTTTTGAGGGTAAAAATAGCGGGAACATCGGCGTTGAGCTGGAGTTCCCGCTGATTAATAAAAACGGCAAAGACGTAGATACAGAATTTGTCGGCTCGATTATGGAATTTCTTGAAAAAGAAGGATTTTCATGCGTGTTGTACGGCGTCGGTGGCGAAAAGCTTTTCATGGAAAATAAGTCGGGCGATTGTCTTAGTTTTGATAATTCGTACAACAATTTTGAGTTTTCAATGATGTACGGGGACAATCTGTGTGATATAAAAGCAAGGTTTGATTCCTATTTTGCTGTGGTGCAAAAGTATCTCGCTCAAAAAAATCATGCTCTGTATCCACAGGGTACAAACCCGAATTTCCCGGGTATCGGTGTGAATCATACCCCTTTTGCAACCTATAATATGGTGCAGGAATATCTTCATAAGTTTCCGGGAAGTCATAGCTACAATGATTTTCCGGCGTTTATGTCATCGGTGCAGACGCATCTTGATATTGACGTGGAAAGACTTCCTGCGGCATACACGCTCTTTTGCCGAATGGATTTTATAAGAGCGCTGATTTTTGGAAATTCCCCTGATTTTGAGGGGAGGGGTTGGCGCATCTTCCGTGATTATCTGTGGGAGAACAGCGGCTTTGGAAACTCGCCTGAAATTACGGGCAGTATTGACCGTAATTTTGAAAAGACGGAGGATATTGTTGACTTCTTTCTTGAAAAGGGTATGTTTAACCGTATCAGAAACGGAGAATATGAGGTTTTTGAGCCTGTGTCTATAAAGGATTATTTCACAAATCCCGTCTATGGTGCAAAGAAAGACGATATAGAATGTTATCTTTCTTTCCGCAATGTAGAGGTTACTTCAAGAGGTACGCTTGAGGTGCGCAGTGACTGCACACAGCCTGAAGGACAATTTTTTGCACCGCCTGCATTTAATTTAGGAATACTAAATAATCTTGATGCGGCAAAGGCAGTGCTTGACAGCTTTATAGAAAAGAATGATATAAAAAAGACTCCCTCGCAGTTGCGTGCTTTGGCTGCGGCGTGCAGGGAGGAAGAGATTGCGGCTGTAGATGAGCTTTCGGCGCTTTGCAGTAAAATGAAAGATATTGCCCTTGAAGGACTTATAAAGCGTGGTAAGGGTGAGGAAAAACTAATGTAATCAAAAAAGACCTTAAAGTCAAGAAAAATTTTTAAAAACCCCTTGACTTTAAGGTCTTCTTGCGCTCTGGACTTTTTTTACATCCCAATTTGTATTATTTAAATTTAGTCAGATACTCTACTGCTCTTGGTATTGAGCTTGTTGCTTTTTCGTCAGGTTTGCCGCTGCTGCGGTAGTCAAATGCAAGGGTGAAAGAGTGCAAATCCTCGTAAAGTGTATCGAGGATTTTTTTCTGCATGGAAATAAGCATAGAAGCAAATTCATCTCTCTTTTTTCCGCTAAGCTCTTTGTTGCATACAGAAAGGACAAGCGCCATATGCTCTGCGCAAAGCTCCCCGCTTTCCTCAAACTTTTTCTTAAAGTCAGGCTCTGCATTCCATAAATATGCAAGATTTCCTGCGGCATCGCAAAGCTGTGAATTGAGCTTATCGCACAGCGCACAGCTTTTTACGCTTTCAAGTATTGCCTGTGCACTGCCCTTTGTGTCGATGCCTTTTGCGAAAACCCCTGTATTTTTCTTAAGCTCCATCTTTTTTGAAAATTCCTTAACGTGTGTTTCAAGCATAAGTGCAAGCCCGAGTCTGTGATTACCCTCTACAAGCATTTTCATGTGCCTTGGGCAAAAACCTTTGTCGTTTGTTATTTCACGGTTATCAGGCTCCATAAGGGAAGGACCGAGAAAATATGTAACAGCGTCCTGCTCAAGCTTTTTTTCAAGTGTACAAAGTATACAGCCGCAGCCTTCGTTAAGGGCATCAGTCAGCGGTATACTGTAGATACGTTCTTTCATAATATATAATCCTCCGTGTGTTGATAAAATAATTGTATCACAAATACACCTTTGTTACAATAAATTTTTTGTACATGCACAAAGAAGCGATACAATGAATATAGTTGTATTATATTCATCTCGGAGGTGTTTTTCTTGCTGTGGAAAATTTTTAGAAATCACATCGGAGCAGGAAGTATATGGATGCTGCACAGCGGCAGCTTTCCCGAGCCGCTTACAGAAAAAGAAGAAACATATTATCTTGAAAAATTTAAAAACGGTGATGAAGATGCAAGAAATATATTAATTGAAAGAAATCTAAGACTTGTGGCGCATATTGTGAAAAAATACTCTGCTACAGGTGAAAGCGATGATTTGATTTCAATCGGAACAATCGGACTTATTAAAGGAATTTCTTCATTTAATACTGATAAAAAAACCAAGCTTGCTACATATGTTGCACGATGCATAGAAAATGAAATATTGATGGCGCTCAGACATGATAAAAAGTTTGCAAATCAGGTATCGCTTAGTGAGCCTATCGGATTTGACGGCGATGGGAATGAAGTATCACTGATGGACGTACTTCCAAGTGATAATGAGGATATATGCGAGAAAATTGACCGTGATAATATGATAGCACGTCTTTATAACAGAATTAAATCGACTCTTGCAAACCGTGAACGGGAAATTATACAGATGCGATACGGCTTATATGGTACAAAGGCGCTGACACAAAGAGAGGTTGCAGATATTCTTGGAATAAGCCGCAGCTATGTATCACGAATTGAAAAAAAGGCTCTGGGAAAATTACTGGAATAAATTTAAAAATTTTTGAACCTTTCTTTTCTTTGCGTCGTATAATAGACGAAAAGATAAAAAAGTCCAGAAAAAACGGACTGCGAATGAAAGGAATGGTTTAAAATGAAAAAGATACTCGGATTTGCAGTGGCAGGTGCAGTTGCACTTACAGCACTGGTTGCAATGGCACAAAACGATAATAAGGTTATTGTAAACGGAAATGAAATTTCAGCTGACTACATAGTAAATGAAGCCGGCGAAAAAATGATTCCCCTTAGAGGCGTTTGTGAGGAGCTTGGCTTTGAGGTTAATTGGGTTGAAGAATCAAGAGCTATCGAAATTGTAAAAATGCCTATATTTATTACATGCTCTCCTGATTTTGACGGATATGCATTTTCAAGAATGGCACATCAGCCTCTTGGTACAGCACCTATACTTGTTGACGGAACGACATATGTACCCTCAACCTTCGTAAGTGAAATTTTGGGCGGCAGCATTGATACTACAAACGATATAGCAATCACATACGGCGAAGAAAAGGAAGAGGGAGAGATTGCTCCTGAAGCAGCTGCACCCATTGCAAGTGTTTACGCTACAGAGATTGGCGAAAACAGCCTTACAGTAATGGATTTTGTTTACGGTGAGGTTATCGTGAACGTTACAGAGGACACACAGATTGTAGATAGCGAAGGAAAGGCTATAAAGCTTTCTGATATTGACACTTCAATGGAGCTTAATGTTACCTACGGTGAAACAATGACAATGTCACTTCCCCCGATGACAACTGCATCAAAGATTGAGCTTACAGGCGAAATCGCAAAGGTTGTTAAGGAAGGCACAGTAAGCGAAATTATAGCAGAAGAGGGCCCCGTTACACAGATTATCCTCGGCGAGAATGAGGTTGCACTTAACGTTTCAGACGAAACAATCGTAAAGGATGCTGAAGGAAACGAAAAATCCCTTGTAGATATTAAAGAGGGTACAGCTTTAAGAGCACGCACAAACGGAATGGCTACAATGAGCATTCCTGCGCAGATGCCTACACTTGAAATTGTAATTTTTGAATAAAAATTATTGTTGAAAAAACTGAGCCAAAATGTTTTGGCTCAGTTTTTTTGTTAAAAGGTTGCATCTGTTCCCAACTCTTCTTCTATTCTTAAAAGTCTGTTGTATTTGCTTGTTCTGTCAGTTCTTGACGGGGCACCTGTCTTAATCTGACCTGAATTTACTGCCACTGCAATATCTGCGATGGTAGTATCCTCTGTTTCACCGCTACGGTGAGAAATAATGGTGTTATAGCGGGATTTTTTAGCAAGCTCGATTGCATCTAAGGATTCTGTAAGGGTACCTATCTGATTAACCTTTACAAGAATTGCATTGGCGGCATTTTGGTCAATTCCTTTTTGAAGTCGAGAGCTGTTGGTTACAAATAGGTCATCGCCTACAAGCTGAATTTTGTTTCCAAGTCGGTTTGTGATTTCCTGCCAGCCTTGCCAATCCTCTTCACTCATGGCATCTTCTATAGAGCATATGGGGTAGCGCTCCACCCAGTCAGCCCAGAAATCAGACATTTCCTGACGTGTAAGGAAATTGCCATTCTTCCAGAAGTAGTAGCTTCCCTCCTTGTCCTCTTTCTTTGCTGCCTCGTACATTTCGGTGGAGGCAGGGTCAAGTGCAATTTTAAAATCTTCCCCAGGTTTAAGACCTGCTTTTTCAATAGCGGAGCAGATTGCTTTGAGCGCTTCTTCGTCATTGGGGAAATCGGGGGCATAACCACCCTCGTCACCAACTGCGGTGGAATATCCTTGCTTTTTCAGAATTGAGCCAAGCGTGTGAAATACCTCAACACATTGGCGAAGTCCCTGAGAAAAGCTTACCGCACCTGTGGGCATTATCATAAATTCCTGACAGCAGATAGAATTCCCTGCGTGCTTACCGCCGTTTATAATATTCATCATAGGCATGGGGAGTCTTGAGGCATTTGTGCCGCCGATGTATCGGTACAGGCTTATGCCCAGAGAGTTTGCCGCAGCCTTACAAACGGCAAGTGATACACTTAAAATTGCGTTTGCGCCCAGTTTTGATTTGTTCTCACTTGAATCAAGCTCACACAAAAGAGCGTCAATTCTGCGCTGATTAAAAGGATTTTGCCCCGTAAGCGCCTTGTTAATAGCGGTGTTTACGTGGTGTACGGCTTTAAGAACGCCTTTGCCGCCGTAACGTGATTTGTCCTTATCACGCAGCTCGTATGCTTCAAAAGCGCCTGTTGATGCACCTGAGGGAACTGCGGCAACGGCAAATGTGCCGTCATCAAGGAAAACCTCTGTTTCAATAGTGGGATTACCACGAGAGTCAAGAATTTCCCGTGCATGGATAAAAGATATCTGAGGATAGAAAAACATAAAAAACAACTCCTTATCTGTATATACAATAGTATAGCCTGATAAGGAGTTGTTATTCATTTTATCTTGTTCCTGTATAAACTCTGCCCGCTGCGGCTCCGCCGTTTTTAACGGCGAGAAGCTCGCTCACTGTAACAAGCTGATACCCGTGAAGAAGCAGATGCTTTACAACATTCTCTACCGCATCGGCAGTGGGAGAATGAATATCATGCATAAGAATTATGCTGCCGTTACGAGTATCTTTTTTTACACTTTCAAGAGTTTTTGAGGGGTTGCGTGTTTTCCAGTCAAGTGTATCTACAGACCACATAATGGCAGGCATTGCAACAGTATTAAGCACTGCATTATTATACGCCCCGTAAGGCGGGCGGTAAAGTGCGGGATATTTACCAGTTGCGTTATATACTGCTGTATTGGTGGAATGAATCTGCTGAGAAATCGTTGCAGTTGATGATTTAGACAGATTCACATGGCTCCACGTGTGGTTGCCTATTTCACAACCCATATCTACCGCACGTTTCATTACATTCTTATATCCTGATACATTTTTTCCCTGTACAAAAAATGTTGCACGTGCATTATACTTTTCAAGAATGGAAAGAATTTTATCGGTATATCTTCCGGGACCGTCGTCAAACGTTATTGCTACCATCGGGCGATTGGGGTCAACCTCGTTTGTTCCGCACAAATACCAACCGACCTGTTCATACGCATTTACATCTTTAAACGGAACATAAATAATTCTTCCGTCTGCGGCAAACATAGGCTGCATAACATCATTTTTGTTTGTGGAAAGTCCCTTTGTCCGTTCTTCTTTAACATTATCTTTAAAAACAGTAAATTCGTTACCGTTGCCATCATACATCTTTACCGTTACATCAGACAGATTATAATACCAGCCTACGGCTTTGTACGCTTCTCCAAGGTCTTTACACACCTCAAGAGAGCGTCCGTCCATGCTGTACATGGTGATTGAAACCTCTTCCCGTGTGTCGTACCAGCCAACTTTCTGATAAGCTTCACGATAGTATTGGGGTATGTCGATAGTTCTGCCGTCGGTGCTGTACATGGTGATTATTGTTGCATCTTCTTCAGTTTCAAACCAACCGACATTTTTCCAAAGCTCGACATCGGCTGAATTAACTGTTATTGTTCTGCCGTCGGAGGCATACATTGTACTGTTGTCTGCAACGGCAAAGGGGATAAATGCTGTGAACAAAATTACGAAGCACATAAATAAACAAAACATTCTTCTGTTCATAGTATTTTCTCCTGGTATAATGTAATTAACTCATCTAACAGTCATTACAAATATACCTTTCTCCTTTCTATCAACCTTTTTTTAATCCGTGGTTGATTACGGTTTTGTATATTGATATTATATAGATAAGTGATGTGGATTTGTAAATTTT
>JAZRLV010000020.1:0-13391 GCA_045646985.1 Clostridia bacterium
CTCCCCAGCCTGTTGCAGTTCCAAGACCTGTCACACCTTCAACCTCACGTGCGGAGATTGCACTGATGCGCACAATAACCTCCTGAGAAATTTTTATATTACCATTTTCTGTAGCGATAAATTCTTCAGTCATTATTTATCCTCCTTTTTCTAAACCGATAATTATCGGTATTCCTAATTATCTTTATTTTATCACTAATATGCCAAATAATCAAGAATTTTTAGTTCATTTCCATAATCTTTATTTTATCCTGCTCTATTCCGCTTTGTTCTGTCACTATTTCCGAAATTTTGGCAGCATTTGCACTGTCGAGGACATCTGTCTTTACAATTACATTTGCCATACCGTTATTTATATAACATACTGCGTCCTCAAAGCCCTTTGCACGCAGTAAATTTTCAACCGCTGTTTCCGTTTCCGTATTTGCCGCAAGCGTCAATACACCCTGTTGGGCTGTTTCCTTTGCAGCTGCGTCTGCACTTTCATTTGAAATTATTGAATTGAATGTTTCAATCGAGCGACTGCGCCCTGCCTCACGGTCAAGGCGTGCCTGCGCAAAAAAATCACTGCCCGTTTCGGTAGCAACAGTATCAGAGTCCACAAGCTGTGCCTCTCCAAGATATTTTTGCCCTGCCTCCTCAGCTCCATCGTTTCTGCCTGCATTAAGGTATCCTGCCGCACCTATCACTATTGCAAGCGCCGCAATAACAAGCTGTTTTTTCTTAACTACCATCATCATTGACTTTCCTTCCTTTCAAAAACCTCGATTTTGTGGGATTCCACTCCAAGCGCACTTTTAACAGCACGAACAATTTTTTCCCTCACAGTTGCATTATCTGCACCGTCGGCAACTACCACAACGCTCTGCGCTTCCTCTGTTTCCTGCTCCTTTGATGCGCTAAGTATGCCTGACGAGGGTGCTTCATTTTCACCGCTGAAAAAAATCATTACACGCACCTCCCCCACCCCGTCTATCAAAGAGAGAATTTCCTCCATACGGGAATCTAATGAGTACGGGATTTGTGCTGTTTCTTCTACCTGTGGAATTTGGGTATGTACTTGTGTTTTCCCTCCGACAAGCAGCAGAATTCCCACTGTTAATAATATATATATTACACAGGTGCTCTTTTTATCCTTAAAAATTTTGTCAATTATTCTCATAAAACAGCTTTATCCTTTCCCTCGGTACTTTTAATGTGTCTGTGATATATGCTATGGCACTGCTTTCGTCTCCTTTAAGGCTTAGTGTTACACTTATTATTTCCCCGTCGGGGGAGGTTTGCACATAAACCTTTGACCCGTGCTTTATATACTCGCTTATTTTATCGGCAAGGATTTCTCTCTGCCTTTTTAAAATCTGCGCTTTGTACTGCGCCTGTGCGGCGGCAATATCCCCCTCGTCAAGCACAAAGCTCTGTGCATCTATTTTTATATCCTCAAGTCTTGACGGAAGCGGTGCTATGGCTGTTGATATAAGCATAAATCCCATTGCAAGAGATGCAAATTTTTTTATACTTCCCTCAGGCAGCAGTATATTTGAAAAGGCAATCAGCATCATTACACTTCCCAGAGAGATTATATATTCACGCATAAGAGCCTCCTAGGATTCGTTTTCTAAACGAAGAAAGTGATATTTTCTTCGCAACATTTGCGAAGGATTCAGCGGAGTCGCTGGGACTTGTGTACTTTTGGGCGCCAAAAGTACCAAAAACGTGGGGAGTTCCGAATTCTCCCCACACCCCTCTAAACCGGCCTCGCAGGGGCGCAGAAAATGACGGGCGCAATATCATTTATACAAAGTAACTAAGGTTGTCTTTCAAAGGTTATCTGCCTTCGGTTTTAGGTGATTGACCCTACAAGATTGCTGCGATTGCAATTATCATAATAGTTCCCATACACGCTATTGAAGAAAATAGCATATCTATACAATCACCTAATTTTCTTATGATTTCAGTAATCCTTTTTTCTGCCACAGGCGCAGTAAATGCCGCTGTAAGTCTGAAAGCAAGAGAGAGTGCCGACAGCTTTAAAAGCGGCAGTGCAAACATTGCAAAAATCATTATTACCCCTGTAAGCCCCACTGCATTTTTAAGCATCATCGCACTTCCTGCAACACTGCTCATTGCCTCGGCAATAGAGCCGCCAACCACAGGAACAGAGGCGCTGATTGCAAATTTCACACCTCTTGCCGCAAGATTGTCAAAGCTTGCCGCAGCAAAGGAGCTTATCCCCAAAATCCCTGCAAAAATCGACATTGAAAAAGCAAGCAGGGTTTTATGCAGCTTTGAAAACAATTCTGTAAATTCATTAAGTCCTGAATTTTGCGTAATTGCACAAAGCAGTGTTGTAACTGCACGCAACAGCACAAGCGGAGTTATAATATTTTTTATTATTGTAGCCGCTGCCGAGCATATGAAAAATATCACAGGGTGCGCAAGAGTTGCGCTCATCATTTCTCCGCCGGATATAGAAAGTGTTGCCATAGCAGGAATAATGCTGTGCACAAACACCGTAATATCCTGTAGCGTTGTAATAACATAGCTCCCCGCTTTTTCAAAGGCTGTCGCTGCCACAGTGGCAATATATACAAAAATAGCAAAGGCTGTAGCATCACTCACACTGCGTCTGCCAAAGGACTGCTGTAAATTATTTATGACGGCACTTATAAGCACAAGCGCCGCAATACTTCCCACAAGAGCAAACGCACCCTTAAGCTCGCCTAAAAAAAGTGCTGTGATACGGTTTATCAAACCTCCCCCGTCAGGCGAAAATTTTCCGTTTACTATTTCCTGCACAATTTCTTCAAAGCTGAAATTTTCAAAAAGACTTTCTATATTTTGCGCTGCCGACTCCGTAAGAGATGGCCTTACAATTTCTTCATTCATGACAATATACCTATTATTCTTACAAAAGCTTCTCTTGCAATGGGTATTGCTATTACACAAATCGCAATTTTCCCTGCCGTTTCAACTCTGCCTGCAAGTGTTTTTTCTCCGCTGTCCTCACAAAGCTGCGCCCCTATCTGGCTGATATATGCAACGCCTGTTATTTTTAGTATCGGCTCAATATAGCGCCCTCCGCTTTTACTGTAGGAGGCAAACTCCTGCATCGAGGAAACAACCTTTATTATATATGGAATAAGCGCCGCTATAATAACCACTGCCGATGCAATCGTTATAAGCTGTCCCATTTCAGGTCGCATGGATTTTACAAAGAGTGCTAAAACCGATATACATACTGCCGCAGCGGCTATTGAAAATATATTCATATTCCAAACACCGTCTTTACCGTGTCAAAAAGCTCTGCTATTTTATTGACAACCATTGCAAGAACTATTACAAGTCCCGCTATTGTTATCATAAGAGCCTGTTCGTCACGTCCGCTGCGGCAAAGAAGCACATTCATCACCGCAACAATAATTCCTATTCCCGCAATCTGAAAAATCAATTCTGATTCCATATGTATTTATCCCCCTATATAAGTATTAGAACAACTGCCGCTGCGGCTAAAAGACTTCCCTTGACAAAAAGCGTTCCCTTTGTTTTAAGCTCACTCGAGGCTTCTTCTATCCTGTCTTCTATTTCCCTTAAAAAAAGCTCAATATTTGCTATCTGACCGTTGCAATCATATGCACAAAGTCCCTCTGCAAAGCGCAGTATTGTGTCTTTGTCCTCTTTTTTCAGGCAGCTGGTCACAAAAGCAGTATTTCTTACTGCTTCCGACGGCAATTCTCCCCTTTTTATACAAAGTGCCGCTTTTTCAAAAAACTCTCCGCCTGATAAAAAACATTCATAAAGCGGCATACACATACAGCTAAGATTGTTTTTTATCTTCTGCGCACCGTCACGTATTGATTGAAGAATATGCTTTCTTTCATAAAATTCATTGTACCTCTTTATTCCTATAAGTGCCGATGACAGTATTACCGCTGCTGCACCAATCAATTTAAACACGTCTTATCACCCTGCCGTCCGTTATTATTTTTTCTACAGTTGCCGCCCCCTTGCGGTTACTAAGCACAACTATTCTTTCAAAAATTCCTTTTTCAATTAAAGAGCCGAGATGCTTCTTTTTCATAATATCTCTTTCGCTGTAGCCGTGTGCAGTGGTTATTATCTTTGCACCGCAGTTTATCAGCTGACAAATGGCTCGCTCCTCCCCCTCGCTTCCCGTTTCATCCGTAATAATTACGTCGGGTGACATTGTACGAAGAAGCATTTGTATACCCTCTGCCTTTGGCACGGCATCCATTACACACGTGAATTTTCCTACATCATGTGCAGGGATTTTCCCCCTACAGGCTGCTATTTCACTTCGCTCATCTGCTATACAAACCTTAAATCTGTTTCCAATCTGCCGTGCTATATCCCGCAGTACTGTTGTTTTTCCGCATCCCGGCGGTGAAATAATCAATGTGTTATACAGCCTGCCGTCACATTCAAGATAGCTCATAATTTCATCGGCAGCACCTATTATCTCCCTTGATATACGCACGCAAAGCGCTGAAATATCCGTCATGTGAGTTATTGCAGTGTTTTCTGTGACCACTCTTCCGCAAACGCCCACCCTGTGTCCGCCCGAAAGTGTTATATATCCCTTGCAAAGGCTTGTCTGCATGGCATAAAGAGAGCCTCTGCACATTGATTCGACTATCTTTGTAAGCTCGTCGCCCCCTATTCTTATGTGCGTGTCCAGTAGAACGCCGTTTTTTTGCAGTATACAGTTTTTTTCTGCAACAATGCGTATTTCCTGTAAATCGTTTATCCCCATCATTACTATAGCTTCTGTAAGCTTTGCAGGAAAATGCCGTGCAAAGGAATTCAGATCCGTCATTTTTCCTCCTCCGTTTCTGCTATTTTAATATATGGTGCATTTTTCTTAAAAATAACGTGTTGGCAAAAAATTCTTGTTGTATATTTTTTTGTTTATGATAAAATTATAGTAATTACATTTTGTATCTGGAGGTTTTTTTATGAACAGATGCGGCGGTGTGCTTATGCACATATCTTCTCTGCCCGGGCCTTTTGGAATAGGAACGCTGGGGCGTCACGCACGCTCTTTTGCAGACTTTCTTTCCGAATGCGGCTTTGGCGCATGGCAGGTTCTTCCTACAGGGCCGTGCGATGGCTATAACTCGCCTTATTCGGGACAGAGCGCCTTTGCAGGAAATATATTTTTTATAGACCCTGAAATACTTTATGAAAAAAAGCTGCTCACCCAGCAGGAAATGGACGAATGTAAATGTGAAAACATATATACTTCCCAGTACGATTTTTTAAGAGAAAGCAGGGAAAAAGTTTTCCGCAAGGCTTTTTCACGTATTGATGATGATATGAAGAAAGCTGTACATACATTTTGCGAAGAAAACCAATGGGCAAAGGACTATGCCCTTTTCTGCGCAATAAAAAAAGAAAACTCCTCACTTCCCTGGTACGAATGGGAAAACTCCCTTAAATTCCGAAAAAAAGAGGCACTGGAAAGCTTTATAAAACAACATCACGATGAAATTTTATTTTATGAATTTCTTCAATGTGAATTTTTCTCCCAGTGGCACGCTCTTAAAGAATATGCAAACAGCAAGGGTGTAAGCATTATAGGTGATATGCCTATTTACCTTTCACACGACAGCTCTGATGTATGGGCAAATCCGCACCTTTTCTCGCTTGATGAGGATATGTATATAAAGCGGTGCGCCGGGGTTCCCCCCGATTATTTTTGTGAGGACGGGCAAAAATGGGGTAATCCTCTCTATAATTGGGACACTCTTAAAAAAGAGGATTATTCCCTATGGATACAGCGTCTTGGCTGTGCGCTTTCCATGTATGACGCTGTGCGCATTGACCATTTTCGTGCTTTTTCTGCGTATTGGTCAGTTCCCGCAGAGGAAAGCGCCAAAATGGGAAGATGGGAAAAAGGACCTGGTATTGAGTTTTTTAACACTCTTAAAAAGCACTATCCCGATGCATGCATAATTGCCGAGGACTTAGGCGATATCGACGACGATGTGCGTGCACTTGTAAAAGAAACGCTCTTTCCCGGAATGGGAGTAATGCAGTTTGCATTTATAACCGACAGCGATACGCCCCACCTACCCCATAACTATACTGAAAAAACAGTTGGCTACACAGGCACGCATGACAACAACACGATTTTAGGCTGGCTGTGGGAAAGCAGCGAAGGCTCCCGCCGTTACGCACTTGATTACTGCGGCTTTGAGGGCGATTGGGGACAGGGCGGTGCACACAGCCCAAGCATTCGCTCTATAATACGCACCCTGTGGCGCTCGGGCGCAATTCTCACAATAGTTCCTGTACAGGATTTGTGCGGATTTGGCGGTGATACCTGTATGAATCACCCGGGAATTGCCGAGGGAAACTGGTGCTTCCGCATAACGGGCGATGCGCTAAGCAGCATTGACAAGGACTTTTACAGAGGCTTAAATTCTCTTTATAAAAGAGGACCGATGAAAAACAGCTAAAAAACTCTTGACTTTAGCGCAGTAGAGTGGTAATATAATAATACACTAAACAATAAAGGAGATTATTATTATGAAAAAATTCCTGGCACTTGTACTTACACTTATGCTTACAGTTACAATGTTTGCGGCTTGTTCAAACGAAACTGCAAATGATGCACAAACAAATTCCGAGGCGGAAAATCTTGAAAAGTTAGTTATCGGCTATACTATTTATGAGCCTATGAACTATATGGAAGATGGTAAGCTTACCGGCTTTGATACCGAATTTGCAGAGGCAGTTTGTGAAAAGCTTGGTGTTACACCTGAATTTGTAGAAATCAACTGGGATACAAAGTTTGTTACTCTCGATTCCAAGAAGATTGATTGTATCTGGAACGGAATGACAATCTCTGACGAGGTTAAAAAGAACTGTGATGTTTCAAAGGCATATGTTAAAAACGCACAGGTTGTTGTTATGAAAGAGGACGTTATCGAAAACTATAAGGACGTTGAAAGCCTTAAGGACCTTAAGTTTGCCGCTGAAGCAGGCTCTGCCGGAGAAGCTGCAATCAAGGATAACGGTCTTGACAAAAACTACAATCCTGTAGCAGCACAGACAGATGCTCTTTTAGCAGTAATCGGCGGTCAGGCAGATGCATGTGTTATTGATATTACAATGGCTAAATCAATGACAGCTGACGGAACAAGCTATGACGGTCTTGACTATTCAATAGAGCTTACTACAGAAGAATACGGTATCGGTTTTAGAAAAGGCTCTGACCTTACTGCAAAGGTTGATGCAATCATCGACGAGCTAAATGCAGACGGAACACTTCCCGCTCTTGCCGAAAAATACGAGCTTAATCTTGCGTTCTGATTTATATAAAGGAAAAACGCTAAAAAAGGCAGATGTTGGTCTGCCTTTTTTAGCCGAATAAGGATTTTAAAATGTCAATATTTATTACAGTTACACTTAGTCTTCTTGAAGGACTGCTTACTACATTTAAAATATTTGCGCTTACGCTTCTTATGGCACTGCCGTTGGGTCTTATAATTTCTTTTGGCTCTATGAGCAAAATTAAAGTCATAAAATGGCCTATCAAAACGCTGATTTGGATTATTCGTGGTACTCCCCTTATGCTTCAGCTTATTGTGTTTGGTTTTGGCCCCGGACTTATCGGAATAAACGGTATGGATACCTTTGTTGCGGTAATGATAGCCTTTGTGCTTAATTACGCCTGCTATTTTTCTGAAATTTTCCGTGGCGGTATCGAGGGGATTCCCAAAGGTCAGTATGAGGCGGGCGCCGTTCTTGGGCTGACTAAAACCCAGATTTTCTTTAAAATCATTCTCATGCAGGTTGTTAAGAGGATTATTCCTCCTATGAGTAATGAGTTTCTTACTCTTGTAAAAGACACATCGCTTGCCAATACAATTATGATTTACGAAATTACATGGAACGCAAAGCGTTTTATGAACAGTGAGCATATTCTCTGGCCCTTGTTCTATTCAGGCGTTTTCTATCTTGCGTTCTGTGGAATTCTTACACTTATTTTTGGCTACATAGAAAAGAAGCTCGACTATTACAGGGGGTAGAAGCATATGAAAATTCTTGAAGTTAAAGATTTGTGCAAACGTTTCAATAAAACCGAGGTATTAAAGGGAATCAACTTTTCTATGGAAAAAGGCGAA
Organism: Clostridia bacterium; assembly: GCA_045646985.1. Taxonomy (GTDB): domain Bacteria; phylum Bacillota; class Clostridia; order UMGS1883; family UMGS1883; genus UMGS1883. The sequence goes on from JAZRLV010000020.1 coordinate 8,151, forward strand.
GTGCTCGCAATTATCGGCTCTTCGGGCAGCAGAAAAACAACGTTGCTGCGATGCATCAATTTCCTTGAAGAGGCTAATAACGGACAAATTTTTGTAGAGGGAAAGCGCATCTATGACGGTGCATCAACGCAAAAGCTTACTGCCTCGCAAATAAGAGAAAATCAGCTTAATTTTGGTTTGGTTTTTCAGTCCTTTAATTTATTTCCGCAGTATACAGCACTTGAAAACGTAACGCTTGCGCCTATGTTGCATGCTAAAGAGCGTCCCGATTTTAAGCAGAACAAAAAGCAAATTTATTCTGAAATAGAGGAATCTGCAAAAGCACTGCTCACACGTGTAGGGCTTGCAGACAGAATGAATAATTATCCTTGTCAGCTTTCAGGCGGTCAGCAGCAGAGGGTTTCTATTGCACGTGCTTTGGCGCTTAATCCTAAAGTCTTGTTTTTTGACGAGCCTACCAGCGCACTTGACCCCGAGCTTACGGGTGAAATTCTGCGTGTTATACGTGACCTTGCATCAAAGGATATGACAATGGTTATTGTAACACATGAAATTGAGTTTGCACGCAATGTCGCAGACCGTATTATATTTATGGCTGACGGAGTAGTGCTTGAAGACGGAACTCCCCAAGAAGTTCTTGACAATCCTAAGAATGCAAAAACACGCACTTTCCTTCAAAAGCTGAATAAAGGAATTGATGAAAATGGATAAGCACTCTGATTTTAAAAATTTATACAGTGCAATTCTCTCTCTCTCTTCAGAAGAAGATTGCAGAATGTTTTTTGAAGATATATGTACAATCAAAGAGCTTGAAACAATGTCACAGCGTCTTGAGGTTGCACGTATGCTGATAAACGGCTCTACCTTTAATGAGATTGTTGCCGCAACAGGCGCTTCAACAACAACCATTTCCCGTGTAAACCGTTGTCTTAATTATGGCGACGGCGGATACAGACGTGTAATTGAGAAATAATAACAGCCAAAACCTTGGTTACATACCCTGGTTTTGGCTTTTTCTTTGTAATTTATGAACTAATAGTTAATTTTTATATGAAAACACTTGTAAAACTTTTCCTTTTGGTATATAATAGCAGAGCATTGGCTATGAAAGGGTTGATTATTCTAAAATGAGAAGTTTTATCAGGTATTATAAATGGCATTTGCTTTTTTCACTGCTTGTTCTTGTGTGTATCATTTTTATATATGTCAGTCTTACAACACAGACTTATCCTGATATGACAATAGGCTACGCAGGCAATAAATATATTAATGTACAAACCTTTAATGATAACAAGGCTGAAATTGAGCTGTTGCTGCACGATGCAAATGAAGACGGGAAAAAAACCGCTAACCTTGTAACTTATACTGCGGATTTGCAAAAGGACATTGACGAAGCTTTTACAGAGCTGGTAGATTCAGGAGATTATGACATCTACATTGCATCTAAAGAAACCTTTAAAGCGTACAAGGATAAAAAAGTATTTGCAGATGCAGCTACTTACGTATCCTTTGGAGAAAAGAAATATGATACGCTTAAGGATTCTCAAGGTAGGATTTATGCTACCTCACTGGAGGGGAACACGCTTGCACGCCGTCTTGGAATTGTAGAGCCTGAGGGACTTTACATAGCTGCGGCTAATGATGACGATGGTAAGATTACCTCATTTAAAAAGAACGGAAGAAACCTTACAGGATATATAATTGATAGTAAAGAAAAATACAGATAAAAAAGAAAGGATGATTTTTTATGTTAACAGCTTATGCAACAGGCAATGCAGCAGCTCAAGGCGGTGCTGCGGCAGGCGGAATGGGTATGATTATTTACCTTGTAGCAATGGTAGCAATTTTCTACTTCCTGCTTATCCGTCCCCAGAAAAAGCGCCAGAAGGCTATGCAGAATATGCTTGACGCTATGCAGGTAGGTGACAAGGTAGTCACAGCCGGCGGAATTATTGGAAAGGTTGTTTCAATCAAGGAAGATAACGTTGTTATCGAAACAGGACAGGGTCCCGATAAATCAAAAATCAAGTTTGAAAAATCAGCAATTTCCAAAGTTCTCACTATTCATGAATAAAGAAAAACACCTCCGAATATTATTAATTCGGAGGTGTTTTTATGAATACAGACCGTATAAGATTACCACTGAAAAAATATATAATTGCGTTTGCCCTGGCATTTTTGCTGACTATTGTACCCCAGGCGGTTTTAAGCGTTCTCTTCTCTTTTATTCCCCCTCACGAAAAGGTTTTTAGCATCCTAAGCAATGCTTCAGCCTATTTTTCTGCAATGCTTGCAGCGCTATTTTGTGCACGCTTATGCGGAAAAAGAGGCTTTCTTACAGGACTGATAAGCGCTGACATTTATACGGCGCTAATTCTTTTTGCAGGGATTATTCTATTAAAAAATACATATGGACTAAGCGATATAATCAGGATTTTTTCATTATCCTCTTTATGCGGAATTTTTGGCGGAATTATCGGCATAAACTTCAAATAATTGCGTTTTTCTATTGACTATTTGCGGATTTATGGCTATAATAGTAATGTTATGATGCTATGCCCTACGCACATAATTTTTAAAAATAATTTTTTATATATTTTCAAAAACTAAGGAGGAACAATTAAATGAAGGCAAAAAGTGTGATTTCATTTTTGCTGGTTGTTGTCTTGATTGTTGCATTTACTTATGTTGCAGCGTTTGACGTAAAAATCGGCAATATCGAAATTCCCAGCACCTTTGGTGAAAAAGGTATTAAGCAGGGTCTTGACCTTGTCGGCGGTTCAATGATTGTGTTTGAGCCAGACGTAAAAGACCTTAGCAAAGTAAAGGCAGAGGATATGGATTCTGCTGAAAGCATTATCCGTGCCCGTCTTGACTCAAAAGGCTATAGCGAGGCTACTGTGTCACGTCAGGGAGATACAGGCATCCGTGTTGAAATTCCCAATATTGACGACCCACAGGCAGCTATTGAAATGATTGGCGCTACAGCAAAGCTTGAGTTCCTTGATTCTGACGGAAAAGTAATCATGGACGGATCAAAGAAATATATTTCAGGGGCACAGAGTCAGTATGGTCCTATCAGCGAAAACAGCGGTAACATTTATCACGTACAGCTTTCTTTCACTAAGGAAGGCCGTGAGAAGTTTAAGGCAGCTACAGAGGCAGCTGTTGCAAAAACTGCTGAAAACAAGAACTTTATCGGAATCGCTCTTGACGGCGTTTCACAGATGAATCCTCGTGTAAGCGAGGTTATCGACAGCGAGAGCTGCGTTATCACAGGTGATTACGATGCGCAGAGCGCTCAGGACGTTGCAGACCTTATCAACTCAGGTCAGCTTCCCTTCTCTCTTAAGGATGCTGAGCTTAGAAGTGTAGGACCGACTCTCGGTTCAAAGGCTCTTGAAACTTCTCTTTGGGCGGCTCTTATAGGTATTGTACTTGTAATGCTGTTCATGCTTATCGTTTACCGTCTGCCCGGTCTTGTTGCAAACGTATCGCTTATTGCATATGTTTCTCTTGTAACACTTGTAATGGCAGGATTTTTCTTCACAGATTTCAGAGTAACACTTACTCTTCCCGGTATTGCCGGCGTTATTCTTTCAATCGGTATGGCGGTTGACGCAAACGTAGTTATATTTGAAAGAATCAAGGATGAGCTTAGAAGCGGTAAGAGCGTTGGCGCTTCTGTAAATGCAGGCTTCAAGCGTGCGCTTACAGCCGTTATCGACTCAAACATTACAACAATCATTGCTTCTGTTGTGCTTTACTTCTTCGGAACAGGCACAATAAAGAGCTTTGCGATAACACTCTTTATCGGTATCGTTGTAAGTATGCTTACAGCCGTAACGCTTACAAAGTTCCTGCTTAAGCAGATTGTTGGCTTCGGCATTAAGAACCCCGCATTTTACGGAGTATCGAAAAGGAGGGATGCATAATGTTTTCACCTACATCAAAAAGAAAGATTTTCTTCTCAATTTCAGCAATTCTTATTGTAATCAGTATAGTTTTCCTTTTTGTAAAAGGTCTTAACTATGGTATCGACTTTACAGGCGGTACAACGCTTCAGTTTGATTTGGGTAAAACAAAGTATTCTCAGACTGTAGAAAAAGAAATTACAGATATCGTTAAAAAGCATGCCGAAAAGGCTAATTCTTCTGACATCGTTGTTCAGAAAACAGACGAAAACGGAGTTTCAATTAAAACAATCGAGCTTTCAAACGAAAAGAGCGATGCTTTAATTAAAGATATCTTGGACAAATACTCACTTAAGCAGGAAAATCTGCTTGCTAACGAAAAGGTTGACGGAACTGTAAGCGGACGTCTTATCGGAGACAGTGTTAAGGCTATTGCACTTGCAATTATTCTTATGCTTCTTTACATCACAATCCGCTTTGATTTCCAGTCAGGTACAAGCGCAGTGCTCGCTCTTGCACACGACGTTATCATAATGCTCGGTTTCTATGCTATATTTGGTTTCACCGTAAGCACAAGCTTTATTGCGGCAATATTGACAATAGTAGGTTATTCAATCAATGCTACTATCGTTGTGTTTGACCGTGTTCGTGAAAACAACCGCCTTATGAAGAAGGCTTCCTACGACGAAATTGCGGACAAGGCTATCAGAGGTTCTTACCTGAGAGCTATCAACTCCTCTCTTACAACGCTCTTTACAATCGGCGTTCTTTACGTAATGGGTGTTGATTCTATCAGAGAGTTTGCTCTTCCCATCATCGTAGGTATCGTTGCAGGTACTTATTCATCACTCTTCATCGCAGGTCCTTTCTGGGCTTGGTGGAAGGGTCAGAAAAAAGCCTGACATAAAAAACTAAAAAACAAATATAATAGAACTGTGAAAAATTTCACAGTTCTATTTTTTTGGAGTGAAAATATGAAAAAAGCTATTATTTTCCTTTTGCTTTCGCTGTTTCTTTTTTCAGGCTGCAGTGCTTCTTCGGTTTCCACCAAAACCCCTTTAAATGAAAATTATTCCTCGCTTTCAACAAAAGCGCAGGGCTGGGGCTTTCACAAAACAGACGGCGTTCCTGAATTTACGCAAGAGCAAATTCGCCAGATGTCGGAAAATGGTTGCATTTATATGGAAAGCGGCAAAGAAAAAAATATCTTCCTCACCTTTGACGAGGGGTATGAAAACGGCTATACCTCCGTTATTCTCGATACCTTGCGCCAAAAAGGGGTAAAGGCTGCATTTTTTGTGACAGGTGCCTATGTTAAAAGTAATCC
>JAZRLV010000021.1:0-2880 GCA_045646985.1 Clostridia bacterium
TCTTCAGAAAAATCTATGCCTGCACCGTTTTTACAAACGTCAATAGTTCCAGCAGCAGATTTGAATGATACATCAATCTTAGTAACATCGACATTTTCACCGCTGTAGCCTATTGCGCACAAAACTCTGCCCCAGTTTGCATCAGAGCCGAACATAGCAGCTTTTACAAGGGAGGAACAGATAACAGACTTTGCAACAGTTTTTGCACACTGCTCACTCTTTGCGCCGTTTACACTGCATTCAAGAAGCTTTGTAGCACCCTCGCCGTCTGCGGCAATCATTTTGCAAAGATAAACAGTAACAGTGTTAAGTGCTTTTGCAAAAATTTCAAAATCCTCGCCCTCGGACTCGATTATAGCATTTCCTGCAAGTCCGTTTGCCATTATCGATACCATGTCATTTGTTGATGTATCTCCGTCAACACTTACCATATTAAAGGTACTTTTTATATCAGTAGAAAGTGCCTTTTGAAGCATCGAGGGGGAGATAGCAGCATCTGTAGTAATGAATACAAGCATTGTTGCCATGTTCGGATGAATCATACCGCTACCCTTTGCGATACCACCGATTTTGCATTCTTTTCCGCCTACAGTAAAGCTTACCGCAATTTCCTTTTTCACAGTGTCTGTTGTAAGAATTGCCTCCGATGCACTGTCACTGTTATCGCCAAGCTCTGCCACAAGCTGTGGAATACCATTTTTTATAGGAGTAATATCAAGCGGCTGACCGATAACACCTGTAGAAGCTACAATAACATCCTTTGCATCAATGTGGGCTTCATCTGCTAAAATCTCACACATCTTTTGTGCAACCTCAATTCCGTCTGCATTACAGGTGTTTGCGTTACCGCTGTTGCATATCATTGCACGTGCGTATCCGTCAGATATATTATTTTTTGTAACAGTGAGAGGCGCACCTTTAACAAGGTTTGTTGTGTATACTGCCGCAGCAGCTGCCCTTTCACTGCTCATAATAAGTGCTATATCACGTTTTGTACGGTTTTTGCGTATTCCGCAATGAACACCGCTGGCACTAAACCCCTGCGGTGCGCAAACACCGCCGTCAATTATTTTAAACATAAATATCCTCCCTTATATATCCAGCATGAGTGAAGGTTTTTCACCCATCGAAATATTCATACATTCAAGTGCGGCACCCGAGGCACCCTTTCCAAGATTGTCATATCTTGCAATAAGAAGAATTCTATCCTCGTTTCCGCATACTGTTACCTGCATTGAATCCTTGAGTGAAAGCGCATTTGCTGCAATAAGTCCGTCCTCATCAATGCTTTCAGAATATGAAACAATATCTGTGTTATACTTGTTTTTGTATGCTTCCTTAATATCATTAATGTCAAAGCCCTTTTCAAGCTGTGATTTAAACAGCGGCACTGTTACAGCCATTCCACTGTAGAAATCCGATACAATGGGGCAGAAAATAGGAGCGTTTTTAATGCCTGTTATAGCGGTCATTTCAGGAAGATGCTTGTGTGTTTGACCAAGTGCATACTGGCGTGGTGCATCAAAGAGGATTTCTCTTTCGCTGCTTTCATATTCCGCAATCATTTTCTTTCCACCGCCGCTGTAGCCCGTAATGCTGTGGCAGGAAAGAAGTATATCCTTTGAAATTATGCCTTTTTCTACAAGTGGGTATGTAAGCGCTATAAAACCGCTTGCATGACATCCCGGAACAGCAATTCTTTTAGAAGCAGCTACTTTTTCATAATGCTCCTTAGAAAGCTCAGGAAATCCGTATGCCCATCCCTCTTTTGTACGATGCGCCGTAGAGGTGTCAAGAACAACTGTGTTTTCGTTCTCAATCATTGATACAGCTTCTATAGCAGCTGCATCGGGAAGACAAAGAAAGGCAATGTCGCTTTCGTTAAGTGCCTGCTTTCTTGCGCTATTATCCTTTCTAAGCTCCTCTGAAAGGCGGATAAGCTCAATATCATTTCTTTGTGACAATCTCTCTAAAATACGAAGTCCGGTAGTGCCGGCGCTTCCATCAATAAAGACCTTTTTCATACCTAAATCTCTCCATTACGAATTTCCGTTTTGTATATTCTAACTCATTTTGCATAAATATGCAAGCGTTTTGTATAAAAATTCTTAAAATTTTTGAAATATACACAAAAACAGTGTATATTTACTGCATAAATTCAAATGATACATATAAATTTATGCCAAACTACCCCAGTTTCTTCATATTATAACATAAAACATAGCACTTAGTAAAGTACAAAGTTGACAAAATTAGTATTTATGCGATAAATTAATGTAGCATAATAAACAACAAAAAAGAAGCGTGCCGCTTCACCCATGCCGCACTCTAACTTTGTGTAAACATAGTTTCATGCGTCCAAAGTAACGTAATTTTCCATACAGCACAAAAAGCAGACCTCATAAAAAAGTTCTGCTTTTTGTGTTGGTTATTATATATTATGTTGCACAGAAAGTGGCACGTCCCCAAACTGTTCTTCCCACAAACTGTTCCCTATATTATGTTGCACAGAAAGTGGCACGTCCCCAAACTGTTCTCAAACTGTTCTGCTCTGACGACTGCCTGAATCAGTTCTGATTTTATAAGCCAAAGATGTATTTCTCGTAGCAAATTCAAAAAAGTCTTGAAATTATTGTTTAAAAGTAGTATAATATTCAAAAATAAATAAAAAAACGGGAGCTTGTAGTACAGGCTGAGAGGAAGGTATGACCTTCGACCGAGAACCTGATTTGGATAATGCCAACGTAGGGATGCTTGAACGCAAGTTCAGGAATAACGAAGTGTAAATTGGAAGTTACCAAATCGGTAGCTTCCTTTTTTGTTTGAACGGAGGTGAATTTGAATCCGATAGAATCGGACGGATATCAGGCGAGCGCCTTT
>JAZRLV010000022.1:0-17021 GCA_045646985.1 Clostridia bacterium
CTGACCTTGGTATTAAAGTGCGTTCTTTTTACCGTGAAGAAATAACAGACGGAAAAAAGCGTTACTTGAAAATATAATTATGCACAGAAACGGAGTGTAATTATGATATATCTTGACAACGCCGCAACCACCTTTCCTAAGCCGGACAGTGTAATTGATGCTCTGACACAGCTTATGAAGCATTACGGCGGAAACCCCGGGCGTGGAGGGCATCTTTATTCACGCCGTAGCGGTGAAATAATCTACGAATGCCGTGAAAATCTTGCAAAGCTGATAGGTGCTCCGTCGCCTGAGCAGATTATTTTCACAAAAAACGCAACCGAAGCAATAAATCTCGCTATTAAAGGAGTTTTAAAAAGCGGAGATGAAGTCATACTTTCTTCAATGGAGCACAACAGCGTTCTGCGCAGTGCAATCGATATGGAAAAAAACGGTGTCTCGGTAAAAATTGCACGCAGTGATTGTGAAGGCTTTGTCAGTGAGGAAAGCTTTGATTCACTAATTACGCCCAAAACCCGTCTTATCTGCATTATTCATGCATCAAATGTTGTAGGAACAGTAAATCCGATTGAAAAGATTTGCGCCCTTGCACGTTCGAAAGGAATTTTGACATTAGTTGATGCGGCTCAAAGCGGTGGAATTCTTGATATTAACGCCCTGCATTGCGATATGATTGCATTTGCCGGACACAAGGGCCTTTACGGACCTTTTGGCACCGGCGCTCTTTACATAAGACAAGGACTTATCTTAGATACATTAATTGAAGGTGGCACAGGAAGCATGTCTGAAAGCGCACTCATGCCCGATATTCTGCCCGACAGATATGAGGCAGGAACTGTGAATGCCTGCGGTATTGCAGGGCTTAACGAAGGCATAAAGTTTGTAATGAATGAGGGCGTTATGCAAAAAGAAGCAGAGCTTGCCGCATTTTTGCATGAAGAGCTTGCTGCAATCAGAGGGATACGTGTTCTCGGTCGCTCATCAACCGGAGTAGCGGGAATACTCTTTCCGCATCACGACTGCGTAGACATCGCCACACGACTTGACAGTGAATATTCTATTGCAACACGTGCGGGATTGCACTGTGCCCCAATGGCACACAGAAGCTTAGGCACTGTCACAAAAGGACTTTTAAGGCTGTCTGTAGGATATTTTAACACCCGGGAGGAAATTTCTGCCGCAGCTGCAGCTATTCAGAAACTTATAAATTAAAATTTTCTTTAAAAAACTCTTTCCTTGTCTTTGTTTTTATTGTATAATTATATTATTAAGAACAAAGGTGGTTGAGGCTATTGTTTGAATCCTTTATAAGTAACGTTCCTGCATCCTTACTATCGCTAAGGCTTGCAGATATCCTGGATATCGCTATAGTTGCATATATTTTTTACAAGGCGTCCGCCCTTGTGCGTGAAACACGTGCCGGCACCCTTGTCAAGGGTATTGTACTCCTGCTTATTTTTACAGGGGTGAGCAATCTCTTGCAGCTAAATTCAATAAGCTACCTGCTTCGCAATCTGATGCAGTTTGGTATTATGGCAATTATCGTGGTCTTTCAGCCGGAGCTTAGGCGTGCTCTTGAAAAAATGGGCAGAACGAATTTTTCTTCGTTATTCGCTGCTGAAAAAGACGATGTTGAAACAGCCGCTTCGGAAATTGTTTCAGCTGCCGTAGCTATGTCCAGCCGCCGTATAGGTGCACTTATAGTTCTTGAACGTGACACAAAAATCGGAGATATTGTGCGCACAGGCTGCGAAATTGATTCAAAGGTTTCCAGTGAGCTTCTTATAAACATATTTATACCCAACACCCCGCTGCACGACGGCGCTGTAATAATCAGGGATAATCGTATAGTTGCAGCACGTTGCATTCTTCCGCTTACACCCAATGAGGCTCTCAGCCGTGAATTTGGCACAAGGCACCGTGCTGCGTTAGGACTTTCTGAAAGCTCGGACGCTGCTGTTATCGTTGTAAGCGAAGAAACAGGAAAAATCAGCTTTACCTTAAACGGAAATATGAGCCGTAACTATACGGAGGATACATTAAAGAAGGTTATTATGAAAGTACTCTCCTCCGATACTGAAAAGAAGAGTGACGGTGCACTTGCAAAATGGAAGGAGCGTCTTAAATGGAAAAAATAGCACGGGAAAAGCTTGCCGCTAAGGTAATATGCATCGCATTGGCGCTTATTCTGTGGTTTTATGTTTCTTATCAGGAAAACCCGTCAATGTCAAAAACAGTCAGAAACGTTCCTTTAGCAATCGCCGGAGAACAGGCTCTTAAGGAAAACGGTTTTTCCGTTTATTCTGTTTCTGAAAAAAGTGTTGATGTAAAGACCACCGCAAAAAGACTTACATTGGCAAGAATTTCAAACAAAACACTTTCTGCGGTAATAAATGTTTCCTCCATTAAAGAAAGCGGAACATATGTTATTCCTGCAACCATAAGCTCTGCCGTTTCGGGAGGCGCAAGCTATTATGTAAAGGGCAAGGATATAACAGTTATAATTGAGCCTATACTTAAAAAAGAATTTTCTGTCGAGCCGGATTTCGCACAGGAAATTGATTCTACGCTGACACTTCATTCAAGTAAGCTTTCTGTGGATAAGGTTGAAATTTCCGCACCAAAAAGCATTATTGAGGATATTGGCTCTGTAAGAACAGAAACTATTATCCCTACACTTGAACGCACACAACAAACTGTAAAGCTTGTAGTATATGGGAAAAACGGAAAAATTCTTGAGGGCGCCCAGTGCAGCCCTTCCGAAGTAAACGTATCCTATTCTTTGTACGAGGTTAAGACTGTTCCCGTAGTTCTTAAAACCTCCGACGGAAAGCTTCATACGCTCCCTGCACAAAACACAGTGAGGATTTGCGGAAACGGAAAAAGCTTTGATGAAACAGAGCAAATTGAAACGGAGCCTGTTAATCTTGGCGCTTTGGATGTGAATTCCACAATCAGGGTAAAGCTTAATATTCCGGATGATATAGTTCTTCAAGGGACCTCTGACAAAATTGATATAGAGCTAAAAGAAAAATACTTTTCAAAATAGAACAAATGCGAGGGGTTTCCCTCGCATTTGTTCTATTTTAAAGCCACGAATTAATCAACTTGATGCTATCTTCAATAAGAGGCGAGTTATCGTCTTTTGCAGCAAATTCAAGGCCGTAGTAGCCATCATAGCCTGCCTTTTTAAGCAGGTCTATTGCTTCCTTGACTTTAATGTCACCCTTTCCTACCTCTGCCTCGTAAAAATACTTACCTGTCAAGGTACCAAGACCCCTACCGTCCTCATTTGTGTCAGAGATAGTTACATCCTTAATATGGGCATGCACTACCCTGTCTCCAAATGCTTTTATAAAGTCAAGCAAATCATCACCGGATTCATATATATTTCCAAAATCCGCAACAACGCCTACATCCCTGTTGACTTCGTCAAGAAATCTTCCAAAGCCTTCAACACCATTAAAAATATATCCCTGCTCTTCGTATATTGCTTTTACACCTATACTCTGAGCATAGTCATAAATTTCACGTACAGCCTCTACACCTTTATTAAAAAGCTCCTCTTTGTAAGGAAGAACTTTATTTGGGTCTGCAAATTCCCCAACTATTGTATGATGCAGATAAGGAGAACCTAAAATTTTAGCAACATCTGCATAGCCTTTAAGCTTCGCTACATTTTCTTTATCAGCAGCAAAATTTACAAAAACAGAAAAGCATGGGAATGTAATATTTTTACTATCTGCATATTCCTTTATTTTTTTCGCTTCCTCTATGTCGGGATTTTGGAATTCAAAAAAGCAAAATCCCTCAACTGCGTTAAGATTATACTTAACCGCTGTATCAATCATATCATAGTAAGATTTTATACCAGGATACGGCGGTGTATAAAAGCACATTTTTTTCGTCATAACACTCATCCTTTCAAAACAAATCTTTATTGGAATAAATTATAGAACTCATGTACATTTTAGATAACACTCAATTTCAAATGAATTGACAACTTCGTTGTCATGAATTGGTTATCACCATAAATTCTCGCTTCACTCCATGAATTGAATTGCCTCTTTAATGCACGAAGTGCAATTCATGAGCCATAAGGCTCAATTAACGAAATCTATGATTTCATCATGCCGCAAGGCAATTCATTGAGTTTGCTTTGCAAACTCATTATAACATACATAGTCAGTTTAATCAAACATTTTTTAAAGGAAATAGTATAATCTTCTTGTGGTGTTATTGTTTTTTGCAATTCAATTATACCAAAAAACGAGGACTTTTGCAATCTTGCAATCGTCCTCATTTTTTCTCTTTTGGGGGCTTTTATTTTGCTGCAAGCTCTTTTTTAAGTTACAATGACAAAAGGTAACGATACAGCATTATAACTGCTTCAGAGCGTGTCAGATTATCTTGCGGGCGAAGATACCCACCATCACCACAAATTACTCCAAGTCCGCTAAGTATTGCAGCGTATCCTAAATTACCGCTCGTCAAGCTACTGCCATCAGTGTACTCAACTCTATAAATGTCAGTAAGCCTTGCAACCTTTTCAAGCCCTGCAAGACGAATTATGTATATAAATGCATTCTCTCTTGTAACGGCTTGTTGTGGAGCTTTTTGTGTTTCATCTATAATCTTATCAAAAATCAATCTTTCATAAAGCTCGTCTTCGGTATAGGAGTTATAATACTTATCTATGATTCCCGAGCACATAAGACGGAAAAATTCTGCTTGAGAAATCTCGCCTTCGGGATTGAGAGCACCACCCGGTATACCTATCTGTATTTCAGAAAGCTTCGTTGCCGCCTCCTCCACCCAGTGCCCTTTTATATCACTATATGAAAAGCTTGTATTGCTGTCTTCATACACATTTATTACTTCTCCGCTTAATGCGTCTATTGATACGCCATACTTTTGAAGAGTTGCTGCCTTTATATATTTTCCGCCACTTAAAACATACATAGGTATTACAGGTGAATATTCAAGTATTTTTTCATAAGCCGCAGCTTGGTCAATCGCACTACTCACGTCAGCAAACTGCGTATCATAAAAATCAATACGGTAGCTTGTAACAATATTGTTCTTTGCATCAAAAGAAATATTTATTCCGTTATCTATGTATTTGATGCCATTTACCATGCGTACATAAGAACTTTTTACAATAGCGCCATAGCTTTCGGAAGAAGCTTTTTCGCACTCGTCTATCTTTTGCAATGCTACCTTGTTAATAAACGACAGTGCTTTTTCCTCTGCGCTTTTCTTCTGTTTTTCTGTAAGAGTAATATCGGAAGCAGCGTCATATCCTCCGTTATTTGCAAGGCTTATCAGCGTTGCATTCTTAGCATTTACAACAGCATTTAAAAATCTATACTGTTTATCGTTCTCCATGCGATACTGCAAGCGGTAAAAATACTCCCCTTCTTCATTTTTTGTGAGATTGCTTGAGCTAAGCTTAAGAGACGATGTAAAGTTAATATATGGCAGTGCTTTGAGTGTGCTTTCAATTTTTTCAACGCTTAAAAGCCCTTCAATATGTGAAAGCTCTTCAATTTCCTGCTCTGTAAGCATTTCTTTATTTGCACTGCTGCCGCCTGCTGCAAGAGAATCCATTACTGCATTCTCTTCTCTATACATCTCGTATTTTGAATCCTCTGTAATAATTTCTCCGTCTTTAAGTGATATGTAGCCTGAATTATTATCCTTGTTTCTGTATATAAGCACACTTTTACGATTTGGCTCATCTGCATTTATTTTATTATAGTTATGTTCGTCACAATACACCATTTCTACGGGGAACTTCTCTTTATACTTTTCGACGAAATTTTCTACTATTTCACCCTCATCATCAAACTGTACTTCATATTCAAAATTAACAGACATATTTCGCACATATATTTCATCGTCTTTTATTCCTAAAGAGAGATTTGCATAATTATCTTTTACAGGCAAGGAATTTCTATAACGGTCAAATTCAAGGGAATACCTTAAGTTACCCCTTGCGTTATATGATTCTTCATCGTATACAAGAGTATCGGTTTCACTTACAAAAGCGTCGGGGACTGTTTTTCTCAAAAAGCTGTTTGCAAAATCTATTATCTCCCGCTTTGAAACCTTGCTGATTTTTTTATCAGATTCCTGCACTGAATAATTGTAGTAGGAGGTAATCCGCCCTTCATTGTCACACGAAACAGACATTGATTTGGAATAATCCTTATTTCTCCATTCAAAGCTGTAGCTTTTTTCATCTCCGTTTGTTGTCACAAAGCTCGAAAATTCATCAAGCTCTGACGGAACATCAACCAAACTTTTCACCCTGATTAACGCTTTTTGCATGTCCTCCGACAGTGCAGTGTCTGCCGATACGCAAAGCGACGATAAAAGCATTACCGTTATAAGTAACAACGAAACCACTTTTTTCATACATAATTCCTCCTCTGTTTTAATTTTCCTTCCATTAGATATACGTTACGAGCTTGTACTAAGTTCATTTTAAACAAAACGGACTCAAAAATCAAGAGTCCGTTTTTGTACTGTTTTCGCATTTATACACGATTATTCATTTTTTCAAGCATTTCTGCCTTAAATGCGGCAAAGCGGTTTTCCTCAATCGCACTTCTTATCTGTGCCATAAGGTCATTATAAAAATGTAGATTGTGGAGAACGCACAGACGCATTCCAAGCATTTCTTTCGCCTTTATAAGATGGCGGATATAGCTGCGTGTATAGTTTTTACATGCAGGACATTGACACCCTTCCTGAAGAGGTCGGTCGTCCTTTTCAAACTTTTTGTTATTAAGATTAAGCACACCGATATCAGTAAACAGATTTGCATGGCGTGCATTACGGCTGGTAATTACGCAGTCAAAGAAATCTATACCTCTTTCTACTGCTTCTAAAATATTTTGCGGCGTACCTACACCCATTAAGTAGCGTGGCTTATCCTCAGGCATATATGGTTCTACCGCATCGATAATGCGATACATTTCCTCCGCACTTTCTCCTACCGCAAGACCGCCTATAGCATATCCGTCAAGGTCGAGCTTTGCAATTTCTTTCATATGCTCAATTCGCAAATCTTCATAAGTTCCGCCCTGATTTATACCAAAAAGCATTTGATTTTTATTTATCGTTTCAGGAAGAGAATTTAATCTTTCCATTTCCTTTTTACAACGCTCAAGCCAGCGATAAGTACGTGCGCAGGAATTTTTGACATAGTCATAAGGGGCAGGATTTTCAATACATTCATCAAACGCCATTGCTATTGTAGAGGCAAGATTTGACTGAATCTGCATACTTTCCTCAGGTCCCATAAAAATACGCTTACCGTCAATATGGGACTGGAAATTTACGCCCTCCTCAGTAATTTTTCGCAGCGATGCAAGTGAAAACACCTGGAATCCCCCGCTGTCTGTAAGGATAGGTCTGTCCCAATTCATAAATTTATGAAGTCCCCCCATATCACGAATAAGCTCGTCACCGGGGCGCACATGCAGATGATAGGTGTTTGAAAGCTCCACCTGACAGCCAATTTCTTTTAAATCAAGAGAAGAAACTGCGCCCTTTATTGCGGCAGAAGTCCCTACATTCATAAAAACAGGGGTCTGTATTGTTCCGTGCACTGTCTTAAACGTACCTCGTCTTGCACGGTTTTCTTTATTCATTAGTGTAAACATAATATTACCTTTCTTCATAAGTTAGAAGTTCGAAATTCGAAGTTCTAAGTTCAGGAAGATTTTCGTCTTTGCGAAAATCTCTTTTTCCACAATAATTGAGCCAATAACATCATATAGCCAGAACATTTAATTGACAAAGCCATTTTTGCTATACATCTTGTTTTTTTGAAATTAAAATGATTTTTTGTCTCGCAAAAAATCTACCATCATTTCGAATTTCGCATTTTGCATTTCGAATTTAAAACATTCCGCATTTATCACACATCAATAATAACCGGAAGTATCATCGGTTTTCTGTGAGTTCCTTCATATATATAGCTTCCTAAAGCGCTCTTTACATTATTTTTGATAGTGTTCCAGTCACGATTTTTAGAAATCAAAGTATCCTGAACACTTACAGTAGCAATACGCCTTAGCTCCTCCATAAGGCCTTCATTATCACGCATATATATAAATCCACGTGTAATAACCTCCGGCTCAGTAACCATTTTGTGTGTTTTTCCGTTAATAGCCATAACTACCATAATGATACCATCTTCGGCAAGGTGCTTTCTGTCACGAAGAACTATGCTTCCTACATCGCCTACACCATAGCCGTCAACAAGCACTTCGCCTGCCTGAACAGAGCCTGTCACCTTTGCGCTGTCGCCGTAAAATTCCAATATACTTCCGTTTTCAAGCTTGAATATATTTTTGCGGTTTATTCCCATTTCTTCAGCTAGCATAGCATGACGCCTTAAATGGCGGCTTTCACCATGTACTGGAATAAAATACTTAGGCTTAACAAGTCCCATTATAATCTTAAGCTCTTCCCTGCATGCGTGTCCCGATACATGCACCTCTGTAAGTGCAGAGTGAATAACCTCTGCCCCTTTACGATAAAGCTCGTTTATTACGTTTGAAACAGTTTTTTCGTTTCCGGGAATGGGAGAAGCTGAAATAATTACAAGATCTCCCTTTCCTATTTCTACTTTCTTATGGTCTGAAAAAGCCATTCTTGTAAGAGCACTCATCGGCTCTCCCTGGCTGCCTGTAGTAATAATCACAAGCTGATGGTCCTGATATTTTTTTACATCTTCAATAGGAATAAGCGTTCCCTCTGGGATTTTAAGATAGCCAAGTGTTGATGCAACATCAATAATATTAATCATACTTCTGCCAGATACCGCAACCTTACGGCGATTACGTACCGCTGCATTTATAATCTGCTGTACACGGTCTACATTCGATGCAAAGGTTGCAACAAAAATCCTTGAGCGTGTTCCCTTGAAAATAGTTTCAAATTTTTCTCCTACAGTACGCTCACTCATTGTATAACCGGGGCGTTCAACATTCGTACTGTCACTCATAAGTGCCAATACGCCTTTTTTTCCAAGCTCGCCAAAGCGTGCAAGGTCAATCATGCTTCCCTCAATAGGGGTACAGTCAATCTTAAAGTCACCCGTATGCACAACTGTTCCGACAGGCGTTTTTATTGCCATACCTACAGCGTCACTTATGCTGTGGTTTACACGGATAAATTCAACACTGATATTTTTACTTATATTCACACTCTCGCCTGCTGCTACACGATTAAGCTTGGCAACACTTAAAATACCGTGTTCCTTAAGCTTTTGTTCAACAAGTCCCAGTGCAAGGCGTGTGCCGTAAACAGGCACGTTGACACTGCGCAGAAGATATGCAATACTGCCGATATGGTCCTCGTGTCCGTGCGTAATTACAATGCCCTTAACCTTCTCCTTGTTATTGATAAGATAACTCATATCAGGGATTACACAATCCACACCAAACATCGAATCGTCGGGGAAAGCCATACCGCAATCAAGCACCAAAATATCACCGCCGATTTCAAAGGCAGTAATATTCTTGCCGATTTCATTCAATCCGCCAAGAGGAATAATCTTCAATCTTAATTTTTTAGCCATTATTTTCTCCTTTTCTGTTCCGCAGTTTTAGGAGATATGCCCTGCACACCCCTATATGTACATTTTTGCTTTTTATCTCCACTGCTGTATTCAGTACTACTGAGGTATCTATTATAAATTATACACCTCTTCAATTAGTAATTATACCATAACAGAATAAAAAGTCAATAAAATAAATTGTCGAAAAGTCTTTGCCACCCTCCCAGATGTGATGGACAGAAAAAAGTATGATATAAAAGAACTTATTTAAAGCCCATCTAATATTCTTTTCATCTGATGTAAGTTCTCGCTTGTTTTCTTCCTTGCTCGCTATGCTTGTTTAAAACAAGCAAAATCCCCTTAAAAGAGTGCTTTTTAGGGGATTTTTAAATGTTTGTTATAGGGAATTACTTTCTTATAGAGCGGTTCGTCGAAAATCGCCCAACCCTACAAAAAATTAGATATTCAGTTTTGCTTGTGGTTGACCGACTTTTTCAACAAACTGAAGCTCAGTCGTTATGACTGAGCTTCTTTATTCCACATAATTCTTATTCTGCTGCGGGAGTAACAACTATTGTTTTAGCTACGAATGCGCCGTTATTATACGCACCTGTTGCAATAATGTAGTCACCCTTCTTAAGATCCTTAAATGCTAATTCTTTACCTGTTTCGCCGTTAAGTATCTTTGCAGAGATTGACTGACCAATCTTGCTTGCAAAAATCTGCTCGTTTACGCTGCCTGCTGCGCCTGTGCAAATCATATTGATGTATCCGTAAGCTGTGCTTGTGCTTTCAACTGTACCGCTCTTTGTTGTTACACTGGAGGCAGAAGTCTGCTCAACCTTAGTAACTGTAGAGCCTGAAAGTGAAAGTGTTACCACGTTTCCAAGTCTGAGGTCATATATAGAAGCCTCTTTGCCGCCTACCATAAAGGTTGCTTCTAATGAAACGGGGTAGTCTGTTTCATTACCGCTTACCGAAAGAGTGATTGCTGACTGAGCTGATATCTTAAGCCCTGTAACTGTACCTGTTACACTTCCCTTAGAGCTTGTAGCAACTATTTTTGAAATATCGCCACGAGTTATTGTAAGAACAACCTTGTCCCCTACGAGAATATCACGAAGAGTAGCTCTTTCACCGTCACGGCGGATTGTAGCATTCTCTGAAACTGTGTATTCAGAGATGTTTTCCTTGTCTGTTATTTCATCTGTTGTAAGAACTGAAAGTGCAATGGGGGTTGCAAGGCTTATTCCTTTTACAACGCCCTGTACAGTAGCTTCAGCTGTCTGACGGTCTACTGATACAATATTTGTTCCCAAAAGCTTTACAACAACATAGTCTCCTACTTTGATTGAAGAAAATTTGTCTGCAACGCCATCTGTTGTAACCTTAAACTCGCTGTTAGCGTAATATGTTGCAACTTCGTCTGTGCCCTCAACCTTTACGGCAAGCTTCACAAAGTCCTTACGTGATACAACAGACTCAACTGTACCTTTAACAGTAACATTTGATTCGGGATTAATAACCTCGATTGTGTAAATGTTTCTTCCGTGTCTTACAACAACTATTTCACTGTTGTTAAGCACGTTTTTAAGCTCGGAAGCTGTTCCGTCAATGATAATCTTTACATCGTCTGATACAATATAGCTCTTATCCTCACCGTCGGAATTTTCAAACTCGATAACTCCGCCGTCGGTGTCAACCTTTGTAACAGTTCCGCTTTCAACACTCATTTCAAGCTTGTTCATTATTCTGTAAAGAAGAACACAAACCTGTGCACGGCTAAGCGGTGCTTTAGCATCAAACACAATAGAGCCGTCGTCCTTTTGCACACCGTTCATAAATCCGTTTTCAACAACATATGCGATATATCCTGCTGCATCCTGGGGGATTTTATCAGCATCGGCAAAATCAAGCTTGGAAGCATCTGTCTTCACGATTTCAGCATCCATAAGATTTGCAAGAAGAATTGCCGCATCAGAGCGGGGGAATTCATCAAGATACTGCTCGTCCTCAAGATACTGGGCAATATCATCCTCGTCTATAATGCCTCTGTAAAGAAGAAACGCAAGCTCTTTCTTAAAGGAATCATATACGTCAAGGTCAATTTCCCCAAGAAGATACTGATACTTATCAAACGCAAACTCTGCAACAGGTGCATATTCAGCATTTGAATAACCTGCTACTCTTGAGAAAAGAAGCAGCGCTTCTATTTTATTTATAGCCTTATCAGGCTTGAAAGTACCGTCTGTATATCCCTTGATAATACCAAGGTCGGTCATTTCCTCAATCTGTTCTGCCGCCCAATCGTGATCAGGAGAAAGAACATCGGGAAAAGCACTTGCTGCAAATGCAGGAGTTACCATAGTGCTGATCAATAAACAAAAAGTAATAACAACGGACAGAAATCTGTTTTTCATTTCTATCGTCCTCCTTCCTATACTTGAATATATAATATCATATTAAATGACAAAGTGCAATACAAAAATACAAAAAAATGTGTCATTCACCATATTTTTTTATGGAAAATGCACTACATTTTGTATTTAAAGACACATTGTTAATTTTAGATATTTTGATTGAATTACTAAGCGTTTTATGATATAATTTATTGTAACCCCATGAAAGGAAATGAATTTTTATGTTATGTACACGTTGCAACAAAAACGTTGCTGTTATATTTGTAACCCGTATGGAGGGTGGAAAAACCGTTAACGAGGGATTATGTATGCCATGCGCCAGAGAGCTTGGTATTAATACAATGCAGCAGATGGCAGGCGGTCTTGATATGGGAGATATGGATAATCTCGAGGCACAGATGATGGAAATGATAGAAAGCAGCGAGAGCGAGGGCGGCAATGGCAATCCTTTTGCAGACTTTCTTTCCAATGTTTTCGGCGGCTTTGGTCCAAAAGATGCTGCTTCTGACGGATTTTTGGCAGATAAAGAAACAAAAAAGGATAAAAAGCCTAAAGAAAAAAAGAAAAAACTGCTTGATACCTATGGGACAAATCTGACACAAAAGGCACGAAACGGTCTTGTTGATATGGTTGTAGGCCGTGAGCGTGAGATTGAAAGACTTGTGCAGATTCTTAACAGACGCACCAAGAACAACCCCGCCCTTTTAGGTGAGCCGGGCGTAGGCAAAACTGCTATTGCAGAGGGTTTTGCCGAAAGAATTGCCGCAGGCCGTGTTCCTGAAAAGCTGCTTGATAAAGAGGTATATCTGCTTGATTTCACTGCGATTGTTGCAGGAACGCAGTACAGAGGTCAGTTTGAAGCACGCCTTAAAGGAATCATTGAAGAAACAAAAAAGCTTGGTAATATAATTTTAGTAATTGACGAGCTTCACAATATTGTAGGTGCAGGTGATGCAGAGGGCGCAATGAGTGCCGCAAACATACTTAAGCCCGCACTTTCCCGAGGGGAAATTCAGGTAATAGGTGCAACAACCCTTAGTGAATACAGAAAATTCATTGAAAAGGATTCCGCACTTGAAAGACGATTCCAGACAGTTATTGTTGAAGAGCCCTCTCCCCAGGAAACAGTTGAAGTTCTTAAAGGAATAAAGGGATACTATGAAAAATATCACAAAGTAAAAATTTCTGACGAAGTAATAAATACTGCCGTGACACTTTCACGCAGATATATAACAGATCGCTTTCTCCCCGATAAGGCGATTGACCTTATTGACGAGGCAGGAAGCCGTGCGAATTTAAAAAACGCTATTCTTTGTGAGCTTGCTCGCAGTGAAAAGAAGCTCGCCTCTGTGAAAGCAGAAATTGAAGAAGCAAACAACAGCGAAAGTGGCGAAGAAGCACCACAGGATTACGAAAAGTTAGCTCAGCTTAAGACACAGGAATGTGCACTGCAAGCACAGATAGAAAACCTCAACACACAGCTTGACGATGTAGAACTTACAAGCGAGGATATTGCATACGTAGTTGAGGAATGGACAAAAATCCCTGTTAAAAAAATCACACAGGCTGAAACCGAGCGACTTCTCGGACTTGAAGAAAGACTTCATAAGCGTATAATCGGTCAAAGCGAGGCTGTAAGCGCTGTCAGCCGTGCAATACGCCGTAACCGTGCAGCACTTTCCAAAAAGCTGCGCCCAGCAAGTTTTATATTTGTAGGACCTACGGGCGTGGGAAAAACAGAGCTTGTAAAACAGCTTGCCGCAGAGCTTTTTGACAGTGAGGACGCACTGATAAGAGTAGATATGACAGAGTTTATGGAGAAACACTCTGTATCAAAGCTTATCGGCTCTCCTCCTGGGTATGTAGGATATGATGATGCAGGGCAGCTTACTGAAAAGGTCAGAAGAAAGCCCTACTGTGTTGTACTCTTTGACGAAATAGAAAAAGCACATCCCGATGTACTTAATATTATGCTTCAGATGCTTGACGACGGAAGAGTTACTGACAGTCACGGAAAGGTAGTCAGCTTTGAAAACACAGTTATTGTAATGACAAGTAATGCAGGAAGCGACTGGAAGGGCAGTGGTATAGGCTTTACTGAAAGCGCTTCAAAGCAGAACAAGGATAAGGTACATCGTGCCCTCAAAGCAATATTCAGGCCTGAATTTCTCAACAGGGTTGACGAAATTGTTGTATTTGATACCCTTAGCACAGAGGAAATGGGAAAAATTCTTGATATAATGCTTGGCGAGCTTGCACAAATGCTTGAGGGAAAAGGAATTTCACTTTCTGTTTCAGAGGACGTAAAACAGATGATTGTAGATGAAGCAATAAAAGAGCATCTTGGGGCAAGACCTCTTCGCCGCCTTATAAGCAGAAAAATCGAAGATATGCTGTCCGAAATGATTATCAGCGGAAATTACAAGACCACGATATCCATTATACAAAAAGACGGAGAGATTATGTGTGAATAAGAGGATACTTTTTCTGTATTCTGACATTAAATACAAAAACCAAATTTCGGAATGTGAAGCTGTGCTAAAGACCGTTTTACGCAAATTTAGAAAGTCAGCGATATTTTCCTATCAGTATGTAGACCTTTCAACATCAGCAAGCAAAGAAACATCAGATGCTATTATTTCGCTTGCTCAAAAGCACGATGCACTGATATGGCAAAGTGGCAAGGACACCATGTGTGAGGAGCGTATTTTTGCTTCAAATGTGCTCGGAGTTTTTGCAAAAGAACAATTTATCGGCGGACGCTGCATATGCTCGCCGATATCAAAAATATCTGTATTAAAGAGCGATGAAGCCGTCAGTGTTCACAAAGAAATCTTTTCTGACAATATTTCCGGAACTGTTCAATTAGCTGCTTTGCGTTCACAAATGCGCAAGCATTCGCTTCTCCTTTGTATGGATAAAACAGAGCCTTTGGACATTCTTCTTATGAAAGAATTTGAAAATTCTCTTGGTAAAGAAAGGGCAATCACAGCTTCGTTTCAGGACTTTGACGAGCTTGTGCTTGAAAGCATATATAAAATCCCTGCCTTTGACGTTTTGCTGACAAGTGAGAAAAATGCACGCACAATCGCTTTGCATCTTTCCTCGCTGCAAAGAGTTCCGTGCGGCTATGTTTTATGGCATGCACCAAAAGCACATATTTACCGCAGAGAAATACTTCCCCATGAAGAAATGAGCAACAGTGCTTATGCGTCTTTTCTTATCGCATGCGCAGATGCATTGTGCAATGATTTAAAAGAAAAAAGTGCAAGCGAATGGCTGCGTCGCAGTACTACGCTTGCACTCGAGCAGTACAATGGTACAAGCAGCGGCGAGTTTTTAAACGAAGTAATACGCCAGATTAATACACCTATGAGAAACAGGCAGGTGAATTCAGATGATAGTAAAAATTAAAGATTTTGTTCCTAAGCACACCTTTGACTGCGGTCAATGCTTCCGTTGGGAAGAACAAGACGACGGCAGCTATATAGGAATTGCCAATTCACAAGCAGTAAGAATTAAAGCTGACAAGGATACAGTTATCATTGACGGCTGCACAAAAGAGGATTATGAAAATTTCTGGCGCATATACCTTGATGCGGACAGAGATTATTCCGACATCAAAAAAGCCGTGAATGTAAACGATGTGATGAACAACGCTATCCGATTCGGCGGCGGAATAAGAATTCTGCGTCAGGACTTTTTTGAAGCGCTTATTTCCTTTATTATATCACAGCGCAGCTCTATCCCCAAAATTAAAAGCTGTGTAAACAAGCTTTGCAGTCTTTACGGAAATAAAATAGAATTTGAGGGCAGGGACTACTACTCCTTCCCTACAGCAGAAAAAATTGCCGCACTGACAGAAGATGAAATAAGAGTACTTGGCGTCGGCTACCGTGCACCATATATTTTAAAGGCTGCGCAAATGGTTGCGAGCGGTAAATTAAAAAGCGAGGAGCTTTTCGCACTTGACACAGCTTCTGCACGAAGCCGTTTGCTTGAGCTTTACGGAGTCGGCGACAAGGTATGCGATTGCGTACTGCTGTTTTCACTGGGGAAATACGACCTTTTCCCGTCTGATGTATGGATAAAGCGTGTTATGGCAGAGGAATTTGAATCTGCCGATGCAAAAGCATCAGGTGAGAGCCTTTTCGGAAGCTACAGCGGATTTGCACAGCAGTATCTTTTTTACTGGAGGAAATATAACAATGCTTAAAAACTTTTATGCAGATGAATATTTTAATATCATCACCGATATTTCAGCAGATTTTCTCAGAGGCAAGGGCATAAGAGGGTTGATACTTGATATCGACAACACCCTTATAGGTCATAACGTGCCGCTGCCTGACGAAAAAATCCTCTCACATCTCAGGCTGCTCGAAAGCGAAGGCTTTAAGCTGTGCGTAGTGTCAAACAACAGATACGAAAGAGTTAAGAGCTTTTGCGAAAAAATAGATGTAAAATATTTTGTATACGATGCCCTCAAACCACGTGCCAAGGGATATAATTTAGCAGCAGAAGAAATGCAGCTTGAAAAGAAAGAAATTGCCGCAATCGGCGACCAGGTTTTTACTGACGTTTGGGGGGCAAAGCGTGCAGGTTGCCTTGCTATACTGACAAAGCCTCTTCATAAAGGCGGCGAGGGTTTTTTCATTGCATTAAAAAGACTTTTGGAAAAACCTTTTCTTAAATAGGAGGATTCATATGAAAAAAACGTTTTTTGCCATTGTTATTTCAGTATTTATTCTGGCATATGCATTCTGCGCAAATGCGGTAAATGTTGTTATTGACGGTGTAGGGGTCGGCTTTAATGACAGTACGGGCTATCCGTTTATTGATGAAAACAGCCGTACTCTCGTACCGCTCAGAGCAGCTATGGAGAAACTGGGCGCAACAGTTTCCTGGGACAGCGAGGTGCGCTGTGCAATCGTAACTAAAGGTCCTACTACGGTAAACTGCTATATAGGTGAGGCGTGTATTTACCGAAACGGCACACGCATTTTAAACGATGCTGCGGCAGTAAT
>JAZRLV010000023.1:0-29219 GCA_045646985.1 Clostridia bacterium
ACTTTCGGGGACCCCGAAAAGCAGACTATGCTTTTTGGGGAGAAGGAAAAGAAAAGCATTGAGCGAATGTTTTGCAGTAATTGCAAAACTGAAGCGATGTCTGCTTTCCTTTGACGCCGTACGCCTTCGGGTAACCCAAGCTTCGCTTGGCTCAGTTTGTCCGTTCTGAAGCATTTTTTCCTATCCCTTATCTTATCAATAAAGAGTCTTGAATTACAAAAGAAATTCAAGGCTCTTTTTCTACTTTTGGTTGATTTATTTTATTTTTTAGGATAAATTTTCCACTAAAACGAGAAAAATCGCTAAAAAAGTAGCGAAATAAATTGACACACCCTTAATTTGAGAGTATAATAGTATCATTATCATTATTTTAGGAGGCTATTATTATGGCAAGAGTTTATAACTTTTCCGCAGGTCCCAGCATGCTTCCTCTTGAGGTGCTTGAAACAGCACAGAAGGAGCTTATTGAATACGGCGAAAGCGGTATGAGCGTTATGGAGATGAGTCATCGTTCCCCTGTTTACGATGCAATAATTAAGGAGACTGAAGCTAACTTCAGAAAGCTTATGAATATCCCCGACAATTATAAGGTTCTTTTCCTTCAGGGTGGCGCTTCAACACAGTTTGCAGCAGTTCCGCTTAACCTTATGAAAACAGGTAAGGCTGACTATGTTGTTTCAGGTCAGTTCTCCGGCAAAGCTTTTAAGGAAGCTAAGAAATACGGCGATGCGAAGTGTATTGCAACTTCTGAAGATAAGACGTTCAGCTATATTCCTGAAATTACACCCGATATGGTGCGTGAGGATGCTGATTATGTTCACGTATGCTACAACAACACTATTTTCGGTACAAAGTTCCCCACAGTTCCTAACGTAGGCGACAAGGTACTGGTTGCAGATATGTCATCTTGTATTACAAGTGAGCCTGTAGACGTTACAAAGTTTGGCGTTATATATGCAGGCGCACAGAAGAATATGGCTCCCGCAGGTCTTACAGTTGTTATTATACGTGAGGATTTGATGGGAAATGCCCGTGAGGATATTCCCACAATGCTTGATTACAAAACAATGGCTGATAACGACTCAATGTACAACACCCCTCCCTGCTACGCAATTTATATTGCAGGTCTTGTTTATAAATGGGCACTCCAGAACGGTGGTCTTGAGGCAATGAAGGAAAGAAACGAAAAGAAAGCAAATATTCTTTATGATTTCCTTGATAACTCAACTCTTTTCAAAGCAACAGCTGAGAAAGAATGCCGTTCAATGATGAATGTATGCTTTGTTACAGGTGATGCTGACCTTGATAAGAAGTTTTGTAAGGAAGCCGCAGAAGCAGGCTTTGTAAACCTTAAAGGGCATCGCTCTGTAGGCGGTATGAGAGCCAGCATCTATAATGCAATGCCACTTGAGGGTGTAGAGGCACTTGTAGAATTTATGGCGGAATTTGAAAAGAATAATAAGTAAAATGGATGGTCAAAAATGCGAAATGCGAAATGAAGGGAGATTTTCGCAAGAAGCGAAAATCCTCATTAATTTCGAACTTCGAACTTCACATTTCGAATTTGAGCTTATCCTTTAAAATAACGGTAAAGGACGGTTTATTAAGATGTATAATCTTCTTACGCTTAATAAGATTGCAAAATGCGGTCTTGATAACTTTAATAAAGCAAAGTATGCCATCACAGACAACTGTGAAAATCCCGATTGCATAATTCTTCGTAGCTTTAATATGCACGATATGGAGCTTGCTGATTCTTTGCAGGCAGTTGCACGTGCAGGCGCAGGCGTAAATAATATCCCCATTGACAAGTGTAGCGAAAAGGGTATTGTTGTATTTAACACCCCCGGTGCAAATGCAAACGCTGTTAAGGAATTAACTCTTGCAGGTCTCTTCCTTGCTTCAAGAGATATCGTAGGCGGTGTAAATTGGGCACAGACTCTTAAGGGCAATGGAGATGCCGTTGGCAAAATGGTAGAAAAAGGAAAGAGCAATTTTGCCGGCTGTGAAATCAAGGGCAAGAAGCTTGCTGTAATCGGTCTTGGTGCTATAGGTGTATTGGTTGCAAACGCTGCACATCATCTTGGTATGGACATTATCGGTTACGACCCTTACATTTCAGTTAAGGCTGCACTTAGCCTTGACCGTCATACAGTAATTAAGACAGAGCTTAAGGATGCACTTGCAGAAGCTGATTATATCACACTTCATCTTCCCCTTACAGCAGATACAAAGGGTATGTTTAATGCAGACCTTTTCAAATCCTCTGTTAAAAAGGGTGCAAAGCTTCTCAACTTCTCCAGAGGCGAGCTTGTTGATGCCGCTGCTCTTAAGAGCGCACTTGAGGTTGGTCTTATTTCCTCTTACGTTGTTGACTTCCCCTCTGACGAGGTGCTTGGACTTGACAATGTAGTTGCTATCCCTCACCTTGGCGCTTCCAGTGCTGAAAGTGAAGACAACTGTGCTATAATGGCAGCTAAAGAGCTTATTGATTACATGGAAAATGGTAATATTGTTAATTCTGTAAACTTCCCAAGCTGCGAGCTTCCCAGAACAGAGAATGCTACAAGAATTACTATTCTTCATAAAAACATACCTAATACTCTTTCAAGCATTACATCAGTATTTTCAAGCAAATCAATAAATATCGAAAATATGATGAATAAGAGTAAAAATGATTATGCCTGCACAATTTTGGATGTAGCAACAGATGCAGGCGCAGACATAGAAAAAGAAATCTATGCAATAGAAGGCGTTATAAAGGTAAGGATTATAAAATAAATGCAAAACAAATGGGAGGAAGTCGCAAAAAGCTTGCGTCTTCCTCCTTTTTTCTCTCTGTTCTTTATTTATTATCAAACACTTTCTTTACTTCCTCGTAGCTTTCGAGTGTTCCTATATCATATCTGTTTCCGGGGGTTTTTAATGCATAAACATCTGTTTTTTCACACAGATAGCATACAAAGCTTCCCGGTGCATCTGTTCCGCAGCCGTCCTCAATGCCCTGCTTTATGAGGTGAAGCTCGTCCTTTTTGTATATGTAGAATGGACCTACACACCAATTCGACTTAGGCTCCTGTGGTTTTTCTTCCATTGATACCACACGGAAATCTTTGTCGGGCACCATAACACCGCATCTTTTAAGGGTATTCACGTCCTCCTCATAGTTGCACATAACAACAGCCGCATTTTTCTCATGGAATAAATCTACAAACGATTGAAATGAGAAATCAAGCATATTATCGCCGGCAACAATAAACAAATCATCGGAAAGATTAAGCGTCTCGATAGCAAACTGAATATCCTTAACCGCACCCAAACGTGTTTCGTTTGAAGTTGAACCATCATCAATGATTGTAACAGGATTTTTCAATTTACAAGTCTTTTTCCAGTTTTCAAAATGCTCAACATATCTGTGATTGGATATGATGATATGCTCGTCAATACCCTCTATTGAGTCTATATCATCGAGCAACCAATCAAGGATACTTTTTCCTGCAACCTCTAAAAGCGGCTTTGGGAAATTTTCTGTCAGCGGATAAAGCCTTGTTGCATATCCCGCTGCAAGAACTATACTTTTCATATGTATTCCACTCCTTTTCTTTATTTAAAACTATTTTACCATTTATTTATTGCAAAGTCAATTTGAAACTGTTTTTATTATTATTTCCGCTGATTTTTTTGCGGCTTCTTCTCTGAACGCCTCGTAGCTCATCACCTTATCGCCGTCAGCCCCGTCAGAAATTGTTCTTACAACGCAGCAGGGGATTTTACCAACATAGCAAACGTGTGCTATTGCCCCGCCCTCCATTTCGCAGGCTACAGCATTAAAGGTTGTCGCAATATCCCTCTTTTTTTCTTCATTTGCAACAAAGCAATCGCCCGAGGCAACAATACCACGTATAAACTTTGTGTCGATATTTGCACAAACTTTTTGTGAAAGCTTTTCATCGCACGCAAATTCCACCATATTTATTCCCGAAATCATTCCCTTTGGGTCACCGAAATATGTTGTATCCATATCGTGCTGTACAAGTGCAGTCGCAACAACAGTATCAAGCACGCCCAAATCCTTTGTAAGTGTTCCTGCAACCCCTGTGTTTATAATCGCAGACGGCTTATAGCGAAGAATCATTGTCTGCGCACATATTGCAGCAAAAACCTTTCCTATACCGCAAACGGCCGCAACAACCTCTTTTTTGTTAATTTCGCCTTTTGTATAGGTGACGCCGCTGATTACCTCGGTCTCTTTATTTGTCATCTGAGATACAATATGCTCAATTTCTATATCCATTGCACCGATGATACCTATCATTTCAATTCTCCTTTATTCGTATTTGAAATCCGGCTCGTAGCCGTTTAAAATATCAAGATATCTGCCGCATTCTTTTTTTGCTTTATTTATATCAAGGTTTTTATAGTTTCCGCACTCTATCTGCGAAGCCCCGAAAACCTCACCCTCGTGATTTATTACCTTTTCAAGAGTTTCCTTAAGAACGGATAAAACCGTTTTTGGGTTTTCTTCCTTTATGAGAAGATAAAAGCCTGTCTGACAGCCCATAGGCCCAAAATATATTACGTTTACCCCTATAGATGAGCTTCTTATATATGTTGCTATCATATGCTCCACAGAATGCATTGTGGCATTATCCATATAGTCGCCCATATTTGGTTTTCTTGTCCGCAAATCATACGTTATAATATCTCCGTCTGTGCGTGATATATATATCCCCTCTTTTAATTTGTTATGGTCTATTTTAAAGCTTTGTATTTTTTCGGGAGTCATAAAATTCGCCTCATTTTCTGATTGAATAATGTAAAAATATGTGTTATAATGAGTTTGCAAAGCAAACTCATTGAATTGCCTTCGGCATGAATTGAAATCTGAGATTTCATAAATTGAGCCTTGTTGCTCATGAATTGCACTTCGTGCATTATAAAGGTAATTCAATTCACGGAGCGATAGCGAGAAATCATGGCGGAACGCCAATTCATGACAACGACAGTTGTCAATTCATTAAAAATAATTGACACCAAAATCATTCACTGATTTTATTATGTATATATAATAGTGAAAGGTCTGATTAAATGTTTGGATTTTCAAAAAACGCTCTTAAAGAAAGTGACTGCTGCCGCTACTGTAAATTCGTATCAGTAAACGGTGAAGAATATACCTGTAAATATAAGGGCAGCGTTAAGGCAAGCTCTGTATGCAGAAAATACGTGTTCAATCCCTTTGCGCCCCGTGTTCCCAGAGTGCGTAATCTTGACACCACAATGTTTGACCCGCTTGATTTTAAGATTGATTAATAGGATTTTTACTGCATACCGTTATAGGATACGTCTGCGGCTTCATTTTCCATATTGCATTTCAATCTGTAAAATGGAACGCTTGAAAGCAGCTTATCCGTAAGTGTAAGCATTTTTTCCATTTCGTACATATCACTTGTACGCAGTGTTTGAGTTATAACTGTAGAAATAGCCTCATGCGGGGCTATCTTTTTTATTTCATTTTTTTCGCCACGTTCAAGAATACAAATTGCTTTTACAGGAACAATCACGTTATTGCCGTAATTTTCCTTACCTCTCCAGGGGGTACCGCAGGCATAAAACTTTCCGTCTTTTATGCGAAGTATCGGCTTATCACCGTTTACAACAATGCATCTGTCACCAAACTTTTTTCTCCACAAATTAATATGTGTTGTCTTTCCCGTACCGCTTACGGCAGTAAAGAGATATGCCTCCCCATCTACACAAATTGCGGCACAGTGCATCAGCATTGCATCGTACTGGAGTATTTTACGGCATATTATCCTGTATATTTCAAGGCTTTCAAGATAATCATCAGGGTAATCCGGATTTTGTGCAATAACCCTCTCCATATCTTCGGGCTTGACCTCTACACAAAAATCTATATCACCGCTGCCCTCATAACCCTTACACATCTTTTCAAAATACGGGTATTTATTTTTTACGTCTATTACAAGTCCTGCTATTTTAATAATCATCGGGGCTTCCTCCCTCAAAATTATCAGATATCGTTCTTTGCAACGTGCTCGTAGCTTTCACGCTTTACAACAATACGGCTTTTCTTATCCTTAAGCATTACTACAGGCGGACGGGGAATTCTGTTATAATTTGATGACATTGCATAGTTATATGCCCCCGTTACCATTACTGCGAGAATATCTCCCCTCTCGCACTGTTGCAGCATTATATTCTCTGCAATAAGGTCACCGCTTTCACAACATTTACCTGCTATTGTTGCACAAAAATCAGCCTTTTGCGATGCCTTGTTAGCGATAGTAGCACTGTAGAGTGAATTATACAGAGCATAACGGGGATTATCTGTCATTCCGCCGTCAATAGAAACATAGCTTTTATATCCTGTGATAGTTTTAACACTTCCAACACTGTAGAGTGTAAGACCGGCATCGGCAACAATGCTTCTTCCCGGCTCCATAAGAATTTTCGGCATATTTATACCAAGGCTGCTGCACTTTTCTTTCACGTGGGCGCTTACCTCACCAATGCTTTTTTCAATATCAAGATAAGGGTCGCTTTCAACATAGCGCACGCCGTATCCGCCACCAAGATTGAGCACCTTTGCCTCATATCCGAGTGTTTCTTTAACAAGCGAAATATATTCAAGCATTATATCGGCACTGTCGCAAAAGGTTTGTCCGTCAAACACCTGCGAGCCTACGTGACAGTGAAATCCCTCAAGACTAAGATTTTTAAGCGAGAGTGCATATTTTGTCAATTCCAGAGCCTGTCCCGTTTCAATGGCAGTACCAAACTTTGAATCTACCTGTCCTGTGCGTACTGCTTCATATGTGTGTGTATCTATTCCGGGGGTAAGACGCATTATGATTTTCTGCACAATGTTTTTCTTTGCTGCAAAGGAGCTTAATGCATCAAGCTCCTCACGGCAATCTGCCATAAAAAAGCCTACGCCGCAATCCATTGCATACTCAATTTCATCGTCCGTTTTATTATTTCCGTGAAAATAGACTCTGTCCATAGGAAAGCCCGCTGCCATAGCAGTATAAATCTCACCGCCCGAGACAACATCAACAGACATATTTTCTTCTTTTGCAATTCTATATATTTCTTTAAAGCTTAATGCCTTGCTTGCGTAAAGCGCCTCGCTTCCCTCGCCAAAGTGTTTCTTCATTGCATTTATATATGTCCTGCATTTTTCACTTATTCTATCCTCATCAAGCAGATAAAGCGGTGTTTTATATTCCTTTGCAAGCTCAACACAATCCATTCCTGCAAAAGTAAGATTACCCTTTTCATTTATGTCTAAATTTGTATGTAGCATATCCTTTTCATTCCTTTCACCAAGGTGCAAAATTAACCCTTTATGCCTTTCTTATCAGTTTATACTTTTTTGGAGGAAATATCAATAGTTATTTTCAAAAAAACAGCGTGTTTCAAAAGAAACACGCTGTTTTTTTATTTGTGCTTAAATTATTTAACAACTGTCTTAAGAGCCTGACCAGCCTTGAAAGCAGGAACCTTAGAAGCAGGAACCATAACCTTAGCCTTAGTCTGGGGGTTGATGCACTCACGTGCTGCTCTCTCTCTTACTTCGAATGTACCAAAACCAACGAGCTGGATTTTGTCACCCTTCTTAAGAGCGTCCTCAACTGTCTCAACAAAAGCATTGAGAGCCTTTGCAGCGTCTGTCTTAGAAAGAGCTGCCTTTTCAGCAATAGCTGCTACGAGATCTGTCTTATTCATTATTCTTCCTCCTTAAAAATATATGTTTAAATAATCATTTGCGACCAACTTTCGCATATTCTCGTCTTACCTATAATATCATAAGATTTTCCTATATTCAAGTGTTTTCTTCAATATTCTGTATTTTTTTGATAAAATTTTTCTTTGTATCACTTTATGCCTTCAATTCATCTTTTCTGATACAGCTGCTAACAAGTATTCCCGCTATATATATTACTGCCGCCATAGCTACCGCAACAAGAAGCATAACAGGGGTCTGGTGCAAGGTGTATACTGCCCTTGCACTAATACAGGATATCAGAGCGCACACTGCCATTTTTACTAAAATGGGTGCTGCGCCCTTTATCCGCACACTTCTTTGCAGCATAACAGTATTTATAATCATTGCAGGCACAAATGCCGCAATCGTTGAAAGGGGTGCACCAATAACTCCAAACCTTCTTATAAACAGGAAATTAAGCCCCGTCTTTAATACTATTGCGCCTACGCTCACCCATATAGGCTGCCATACCTTTCCCAAGGTTTGCAGCATAGCTGTAATTGTCTGAACGTATGGCATCACAAGAATCATTACCCCCGTAAGGGCAAGCAGCTGCCACTGCTGCGCACCCGAGTAAAGGAGTGCAAGAATTTCCTTTGCAAAAAGTCCCATTCCCAGTGCACAGGGCATTGCAACAAGAAATATCAGCTTTATCGCCTTAAGAGAATTTTCACTGACACCGTCATTGTTTTTTGCACCTATTGAAGATGCAATCGCCGGAACTGCACTTGCTGTAAACGCAGTAATTATTGTTGCAGGCAGATTGTATATGGTATTGGCACGGGTAAGATATCCAAACATTTTGAGGCGTTCTATCGTATCCATACCGCCGGTAGCAAGTATCTTGGGTACCGTAAGCGTATCTGCAAGCATCACGCCCGTAAAGCCAAACGCCCCCAACGTCATTGGAACAGAGAGCTTTAACACCTTAAGTGCTAATGCAGATGAGAATGCCCCCTTTTCCCGTTTCATGCGGCGGAAAAAAATTTCAAGCACTAAAGCTGACACTACAGCACCCATGCTTACACCGCTGATTGCACCGCACGCACCATATGAAATACCCCATTTCATAGCAAGGGCACACATAGCAATACCAAGCACAACCTTTAAAAAGCTTTCTGCAAGCTGACTTAGCGCAGACGGGGTCATATCACCATTCCCCTGAAAATACCCCCTGCGTGAGCTTATTATACCCATTACAAGCAGTGCAGGCGCCAGCATTCTTAGAGCTGGTGCAGCCACAGCCTCTTCTCCGCCGGAAAGTAGCCTTGCCACAGGATTAGCAAAGATAATAAGCCCTGCCGCCCCCAATGCACCAAACACACTCACAAGTACAAGCGTAGACTTACACAGCGATGCGGCTTCCTTTTCATCGCTCTGGGCAATAAGCTTTGAAAGAGCGATAGGAATTCCCGTTACGCAGACAGCCAAAAAAACATTATAAATGGAATACGCACTCTGATATACGGCTATCCCCTCTTCATGCAGAAAAAATCGGTCAAGAGGAATTTTTAGTGCGGCACTCATTATTTTACATAACAACGAGGCGGCGGCTAAAACCGCCGCCCCGTAAAGAAAGCTCTGTTTTTTCATACAGGAATCAGCCCTTCGTATCCTCAAAATCCGGCTCTATAACCTCTTCCTCCACTGCGGGGGAAGCAGCCATAGCCGGCTCGAGGAGCATTTTCTTTATTACGTTGTTTGTCATAAATATCTGCGTAAAGTTTATTATGCTGTAGAAAAGTGCAGCTATAACTACAATTCCTGCAAGCGGAACTGACATTGTCAGGCTAAACGCTGCATACATAAGTGCAACTGTAACCGCCCCCGTAAGAATATTCCAGGGGAGCTTTGCCATTACAAGAATAAAAGCATTTCTGTAAATATCTCTGAATCTCAGTTCAAAGCTTACCATAAGCTGATAAGTATACATCTGCATCATAAAGAATACTGCTGCCACAACTGTAATGATTGAGCGAAGAAGCAGCGCAGCCATTCCTGTCATTGCATATGAGTAGAACACAAAGCTCACCATATACAGACAAACTATTACAATATTTATAAGATACACACCTATACTCTGCTTGAAATTGCTCTTGACATTATCTATAAAATCGCTGAATACCCACGAATGAGTATCATTTACATACTTACGCAGAACATAGCTCATTCCTGCGCTTGCAGGGCCGCTTCCGCACAGCTGTAAAAGCACGATAGTTACAAATATACTAAGCAAGCTGAGACTTGCAGCAAAATCTCCGCTAAAATCAATCTTTGCAAGCGATGCAAGCCATGTCACCGCATAGGTAGATATAAACCAGCCTATCACTATTGCAGGAATTGATGCAATAAGATAAATAAGATTAAGTGTTGCAAATTTCCAGAATCTTCTCAGCAATATATCAAAATAAAGCGCAAGACCTGTTTTATCAAGCTCGTCCTTGCTGACTCCCTTTCCGGGCTTTGTATAATCAAAAAATCCGAAAAATCCCGCCATTTTTTCATTTTCCTCCTGTGTTAATAATGATTAAGTATATCATATCATATCATCTCTACTCTTGCAAGCAAAAGAGCGCAAAATTCATATAACCGTCATATCCGCATCGTAAATTTCCTTTCTGTGGTATTCACAGTCACCGCTTTGATAATCGGGAATATATTTATTCATGGCACTTATCACAACCTCAGGCTTAAGGTTTCTGCGGCTTCCGGCAGAAAGTACCATTTCAATACGGTTAAGATATACCTTTATACTTTTTATATCGCAGCGGATATCTGTTTCCTTAATACCGCTTTTTGTCTTTTTGTCTATCAGAATACTTTCCATAGATAAAAATTCCGCCACCCCTTGGGGTGTTTTTTCGGGATAAACAACGTAGAGTGCATTTTCCAGGGCTTTCATTCGGCTCTTCCCCTCAAAAGAAGCGGTTATACGGACACCGCTTGGAAGAACGCCGTTAAGTCTTTCCATTATTTCCTCCGGAGAAAGCGCCTGTGTAAGCGTTATCTCCAGAATTTCGCATTCACTTGTATATCCTACTGAAAGCGGAAGCGCAAACCCAAGAAGCGGATGCGGATTAAACCCCTCCGAAAAGGCTATCGGGAGATGCGCCCTGCGAAGCGCTCTGCCAAACATTCTTACAAAATCAAGGTGTGAAACATATTTTGCACTGTCTGTTTTTTCGTATCTCAGGTAATAATTATTCAAAGCACACACACCTTTCTTTGGTTTTGCACAGTGACGCAGCACCGCAGCCGCTGCACTTCTCACGGCAATTAGGCGTTGTAGCAGCTTTTTTTGCTTTTTCGTTTTCGTTCATCATAAAGCTGCGGCTTACACCTATGTCCACAATATCCCAAGGGAGAATTTCATCATACTCTCTTGCTCTGGTATAAAACTCCATATCTATTTTGCAATCTGAAAAAGCCCTCTTCCATGCCTCGAGATTAAAGCATTCATTCCACCCGTCCAGTTTACAGCCAAGCTCATGCGCACGGATAAGCACATCACTAAGCCTTCTGTCACCACGTGCAAAAACGCCCTCAAGCACACTAACGTCACTCTGATGATAATTATATTTTATATGGCGGTTATGAACCTCGCCTTTTAGAAAGAGCTGTTTCTCGGAAAGAGTATCCATAGTGTTTTGCGCAGCCCACTGGAACGGAGTAAACGGCTTTGGCACAAAGCTTGCCACGCTCAGTGTTACATTTACACCTCGGCGTTTATTTGTTTTTTCGCTTTTATAGAAGCAGTCAACAACCTTTTCAGCAAGGCGTGCAATGCCGGCAATATCTTCTTTTTCTTCGTACGGAAGTCCTATCATAAAGTAAAGCTTAACATTGTTCCAGCCGCACTCAAATGCAAGTGTTGCCGAATTTATTAAATCTTCCTCTGAAACATTTTTGTTTATCACATCACGCATTCTCTGACTGCCTGCCTCGGGCGCAAAGGTAAGGCCGCTTTTTCTGACCTTTTGCACACGCTCCATAAGGTCAAGGCTGAAATTGTCAACCCGAAGCGATGGCAGCGAAAGACTTACCTTTTCTTTTTCCGTAAGAGACAAGAGCTTGTCCGTAAGAGTCTCAAGCTGTGTATAGTCACTTGTAGAAAGACTGGAAAGCCCCATTTCCTCGTATCCTGTAGAATTAATAAGAGCACAGGCATCATTAAGCAGTGTATCAACACTCTTTTCACGCACAGGGCGGTATATCATGCCTGCCTGACAAAATCTGCAACCACGAATACACCCTCTGAAAACCTCGATATTTGCTCTGTCATGCACAATGTCTGAAAACGGTACTATTATGTTATCAGGATAGCATACCTTATCAAGGTCCTCAACTATTCTCTTTTTGATTTTGGGTTTTGCCTCTTCACAGTTTGGAGTGACGCTCTTAATTGTATTGTCGTCATTGTATTCAACATCATACAGACAGGGAACATATATCCCTTCTATCTTTGCAATGCGTTTAAGATAATCGATTCTTTTTCCGCCGCTTTCTTTCCATTCCTTGTACGCATCCATAAGCTCCCCGATTACTTCTTCGCCCTCACCCATTGTGAAAAAGTCAAAGATATCTGCAAGCGGTTCGGGATTATATGCACACGGACCTCCGCCGTTTACAAACGGGTCATCCTCCCCACGCTCGCAGCTTTTAAGTGGAATTCCCGCAAGCGACAGCATATTAAGCACATTTGAATAACACATCTCGTACTGAAGCGTTATTCCCATAAAATCAAATTCCTTTACGGGGGTGTGCGTTTCATTTGAAAAGAGAGGAATCCCCTCTTTTCTCATTTCTTCTTCCATGTCAATCCAGGGGGCAAAAACCCTCTCGCAATAAGTATCACTTCTTTTGTTAAGTACGTGATAAAGAATTTTCATACCTAAATGGCTCATTCCAACCTCATAGGTATCGGGAAATGCAAAAGCATAGCGAATGCTGACATCTTCAAGGTTTTTCACCACACTGTTAAGCTCTCCGCCGCAATAATGCGTAGCCTTTTGCACACGTTTTAAAACCTTGTCAAGATTTTTTATACTCATAAGTTTCTCCATTCTAAAAAGGAATAACCTCTTTTAAAAGCTGTATTAAAAGTGCCCCTGTCTTTTTCAGGTCTGTGTTTTTCGTCCAGACAGCACTGCATTTATCAAAAAGAGTGGGCGATGCCCATTTTATGATACAAAGCACTCCAAATAAGAGCGCCGCAATACTTGCCCTCATCGTAAATGACATCAGGGCTTTTTTTACTTTTTCGTCCATCATGCTCACCTCATTAAAAGGTATGCACAATTTTTATTTAAAATACTGATATAAATAACATTTCAGCATTCCGTTATAAAGCTTACGTTTTTTGTCCGCCTTTTTTCCGTAATGCTCCTCAAAACCATCATGGCTGGTTAAAATATATTTACCTGCATTGGGGAAAGATGAAAAATGTTTCCCTATTTTACGATAAAGCGCCTCGCAGCTTGTGCGGTCCATAAGCCTTTCACCATATGGGGGATTGGATACAATAACTCCTTTTTCCTCAAACAACGGTGCTTTTGCCGCATCACACACAGAAAACTCTATAAATGCGTCAACACCTGCCAGTTTAGCATTCGCACGGGCAAGCGCCACCGCAGAGTGGTCTATATCAGAGGCAAAGATTTTAGTCTGTATGTCATTATCGATAAGACTTCTCGCCTCGTCACGCACGTCCTCATAAAGTCCTTTTCCCATAGTTCGCCATTTTTCACTGACAAAGCTGCGATAAAGCCCCGGGGCAATCTTTTTTGCGTACAATGCCGCCTCTATAGGTATTGTACCGCTGCCGCAAAACGGGTCTGCAAATGGTCTGTCGCCACGCCACCTTGTGATATCCACCATTGCAAAGGCAAGGGTTTCACGCATAGGTGCCACAACGCCCACTTG
The DNA here is from genome assembly GCA_045646985.1 of Clostridia bacterium. Lineage (GTDB taxonomy): Bacteria > Bacillota > Clostridia > UMGS1883 > UMGS1883 > UMGS1883. The sequence goes on from JAZRLV010000023.1 coordinate 13,712, forward strand.
TCTGTATCCACGTTTATAAAGCGGCTCTCCCGTTGTGTCAAGATATATTGTAGCAATATCACGCATAAGTGAAAACTGAACACGCATCATTGGGCCTGTTTCCTCAAAGTGCTCAATACCATACTTTGCCGAAAGTCTCTTAACAATCGCACCCTTTACGATGCTTGTACAGGCAGGCACACTTGAAAGCACACTTTTAAGCGAATTTCCTTTTACGGGGAAAGCGCAGTCCTTCTGGATAAAATTTTCCCATTCCACCGCACGTACACCTTCAAACAGCTCGTCAAAGGTAGTAGCCTTAAACTGCGCCATTTTTATAAGAACTCTCTCACCGCAGCGAATATTTACATTTGCAAGCGCAATCGCCTCAAAATCACCCTCAAACGTAACACGCCCGTCAGTTACCTCAGTAGTTTCATATCCTAAAGAGCGTATTTCATGGGCAAGGATTGATTCAGTTCCAAAAAAAGTTGGTACAGTAAGAAGCAACCTGTTTGACGCCATAATCTGTCCTCCATAGCCATATTATTTCTACACTATTATACATTACAACAGCTCTTTTTACAAGAATTTTATTGCCTTTTAAGAAAAAACGTTTATAATATATTGTGAGGTGGTATATTTTGCAGTTAGAACATAATTCCGGCGAGCTTATTTACAGAAAGCCATTTGGCGCTTGCCCTGTTGACACAAAAATACGCCTGCGTATTGCAGTAAAGTCCTTTTCTATCCCCGATAAGGTCTTATGTATTACGCAAAAGTGCGAAATTACAATGCACTATGCATTTGAAACAAACGGCAGCAGAATGTATGAATGCTTTATAGAAGCACCATCGTCTGCCGGACTTGTTTTCTATTATTTTTATGTATGTGCAGATGGTGAAGAATGCTATTACGGAAATAATTCTCTGTGCTTAGGCGGAATCGGGGAGGTATATCCCTCTGCCCCTGAAAGCAAGTTTCAGATAACAGTTTACAGCAGTGAATACAAAACCCCTGATTGGATGAAAAACGCTGTTGTGTATCAGATTTTTCCCGACAGATTTTATCGGGGCAGCGATACTCCGTTTCATGGCATACAGCGCAACTGGGGGGAGGAGCCATATTATCTGCCGGAGCAGTTTGGCGGAGAATATTTGTCAAACGATTTCTTCGGTGGTAATTTTGAAGGCATTCGTCAAAAGCTGCCCTATCTTGCCGAACTTGGCATTACGGCAGTGTATCTGAACCCCATATCTAAAGCTTTTTCCAATCATAGGTATGACACAGGCGACTATGAAACCCCCGACCCCCTTTTGGGAAGCCTTGAAGATTTTAAGAAAATGACAAAGGACGCAAAAAGGCTGGGAATAAAAATAATTTTAGACGGCGTATTCAGCCATACGGGTGCTGACAGCCGCTACTTCAATAAATTTAATAACTACGACTCGATAGGAGCTTATCAGAGCGAAAGCTCCCCCTATTACAGCTGGTACAATTTTTCAAGTTATCCTGATAAATATGAATCATGGTGGGGGTTCGACACACTGCCCAACATTAGCGAGCTTGATGAAAGCTTTGTTTCATACATTGCTACTGATAAAAATTCCGTAATTCGCAAATGGCTTCGCAGCGGTGCAGACGGACTTCGGCTCGACGTTGCAGACGAGTTGCCCGACGAATTTATTCGCATTCTTCGCACTGCACTTAAGAGTGAAAAAGAAGATGCTCTTTTAATAGGCGAAGTATGGGAGGATGCGAGCAATAAGGTCAGCTATGGCGCCAGCCGTGAATTTTTATGGGGAAAAGAGCTTGACTCTGTTATGAATTACGTTTTCAGAGAGGCTGTACTTTCCTACCTGACAACATCTGATGCACGTCTTTTTTCGATGCGTATAAATTCACTTCTTGAAAATTACCCACTGCAATCACTTTATACGTCAATGAATCTCATTTCCTCCCACGATGTCCCAAGGGCACTGACAGTTCTTGCAGATTCTCCTGATTTTCGCACTTTAACACGTGAGCAGCAGCACGATTATAAAATTTCGCCCGAAAAGCTGGCTCTTGCAAAAAGGCGCATGGTGCTGGCGATAGCGCTTCAGATGACAATGCCCGGTGCGCCAACAATTTACTATGGAGATGAAAAAGGAATGACAGGCTATGCCGACCCCTTTAACCGTGCTCCAATGGATTGGGAAAGCGAGCCGTGCGAGCTTTTTCACCAGACAAAGTTTCTTTCAAAATTAAGAAAAGAAAATGCTTGTCTTCGTACAGGGTTTTATAAAACACTTTATTATCAGGACGGCGTTATCTGCTATATGCGCTTTACTCAAGACGGCAAGGATGCATTCGGTGAAAGCTGTACTGACGGCAGTATAATTGTGATTATTAATGCGTCAGACAGCTTTACCACCCTTTCGCTTAACCTTGACCGGTTTTATACAGCACGTGTAAAAGATGCATTGTGCAATGCACCTATATGCGAGGGCGGCACACTGTCCCTTTCTATAGAGCCGCTTTCCTACAGAGTTCTCATTCCCGAAAGGAAGAATAGTATATGTACAAAAATACAGAGCACACAGTAAATATAACAGCCTTTGGCTCAGACGGCGAAGGGATTTGCAAAATAGACGGCTTTACCGTTTTTGTTCCCTCTGCCGTTAAGGGGGATATATGCCGCATATTGATTGTAAAAGAGAATAAAAGCTACGGCTACGGCAAGCTGCTTGAGATTATTGAGCCTTCTCCTTTGCGCACACAGCCTCTCTGCCCTGTTTTTGAAAAATGCGGCGGGTGCACTATGCAGAGTGTTTCTTATGAAAATCAGCTTGAATATAAGCGCAGCAAAGTCGCAGATGCATTAAAACGCATAGGTGGATTTTCAGATGTAAAGATTGATTCTGTAACGGGAAGCAGCGAAATTTATCGCTACAGAAACAAGGCGCAATACCCTGTTACCTACACCCCCGACGGCATAAAGGCAGGTTTTTACGCCCCACACTCACACAGAGTTATTCCTACTATAGATTGTCCGCTTCAGGATATGCGCAGCAATAAAATTGCAAATGCAGTTACAGCTTGGGCAAATGAAAATAATATATCTGCATACAACGAAGAAAGTGGAAAAGGAATTCTTCGCAGAATTTGTGTCCGCTGCGGAGAAAACGAAGCGGTGCTTGTTATTGTTGCGTCTAAGAAGCTCAAAAACACAGATTCTCTTATAGAAAAAATCACGTCGGCATTCCCCTTTGTGTGCGGGATAGTTATAAACTACAACAAAGCTCGTACCAACACTATTTACGGGGAGCACGATGAAGTGATTTTCGGTGTTCCTTATATATACGATTCTATCGGCGATATAAAATATAAAATTCATTACAGAAGCTTTTATCAGGTAAATCCCTATACTACAAAGCTGTTGTATCAGAAAGCTTTGCTTCTTGCCGATTGCAAAAATACTCAAACAGTATTTGACCTTTATTGTGGTACGGGCACAATCAGCCTTTTTCTTGCAAAGGAAGCAAAACAAGTTATCGGCATTGAAATTGTGGAAGATGCCGTAATAAATGCAAAGGAAAATGCTGCTCTCAATGATATTAAAAATGTAGAGTTTTACTGCGGAGAGGCAGAAATCATTGCACCAAAGCTCATAAAAGAAGGGGTGCGTGCTGATGCAGTTGTTCTTGACCCGCCCCGAAAGGGCTGCGGTGAGGACCTTATTCGTGCAGTAGGAAAAATGAAGCCCTCTCGCATTGTATACGTTTCCTGCGACTGTGCAACAATGGCAAGGGATGCAAAAAGATTTTCAGAGTTTGGCTATAACATAAAGGAAGTTCACGTTTTCGACCAGTTTCCGCAAACCGCACACACAGAATCTGTCGCACTCTTGGTGCAGACAGATTCATCGATATAAAACTCTTACAGGATTTTAGTATAAAAAACATTTGACATTCTTCCCCGTATATGGTAAAATTCACTCTGTAAAAGGGAGTAGCTTACGGGAATTCCCCGTTACAACGGCGTCAGTACGGCAAGAAGATTGCCCGCCTTTGTATTAAATAGCAAGACTTTTATTGTGCAATGCATAATAAAAGTCTTTTTTTATGCAAAGGAGGGGAAAAAGCAAAGCTTTTTGATGCATTGCAACGCTTTTGTACATAATATATTTTTATGAGGTGATTTTTATGGATTTTGTATTGAATTTAGTTTTGTTGGTTTTAGGCTTTGCCCTGCTTGTAAAGGGTGCTGACCTTTTTGTTGACGGAAGCTCTTCTGTCGCAAAGCTTCTTAAAATTCCGTCAGTAATTATCGGTCTTACCATTGTATCAATCGGTACATCTCTTCCCGAGGCAGCTGTAAGCATAACCGCATCACTTGGCGGCTCGTATGACCTTTCAATCGCAAATGTTGTAGGCTCAAACATCTTTAATCTTTTGAGTGTTGTAGGTGCTTCTGCGCTTATATGCCCCTTTGTGATTGACCAGATGATTATGAAGAGAGATTTCCCTATTTGCATAGGCGTAACTCTAATTCTCGCATTTATGCTTCGTGACAACATGCTTTCAAGAGCAGAATCAATCATTCTTTTTGCTTTGTTTATTGCATACATTCTTATGCTGGTATTATCCGCACTTAAAAACAGAGAGGAAACCTCCGAGGATTACAAAATTCTCTCCCCTCTTAAAAGCACAGTTTATATTATTTTAGGTGCTGCGGGAATAATTCTGGGCGGTCAGTTCACAGTAAATTCAGCAACCTTTTTCGCAGAGGCGCTTGGGATGTCCCAGCTTCTCATCGGTCTTACAATCGTTGCTGTAGGAACATCTCTTCCCGAACTTGTAACATCTATAGTTGCTGCACGTAAAGGCGAAAGCGAGATTGCACTTGGTAACGTTGTCGGCTCGAACATATTTAACATATTGTTTATTTTGGGTATGAGTGGTATAGTTCACCCCCTCACCTGTGACCCCGGGGCTTTTATTGACACACTCATCCTTATCGGTGTTTGTGCAGTAATGTACTTTGTATGCGTTACAGGAAAGAAAGCTACCCGCTCTGAGGGTGCTATATGCATACTTCTCTACGTGATTTATGTAGCATATGCAATTTTAAGGAGCTACGGTTTAATTTAGGGGCAGTAAAAAAGTCCAGAGCGCAAAAAGACAACAAAATATAGGGTTCAGATAGCAAATAAATTAAAGAATAATTTTTATCTGTTGAAAAATCTTATTTTAATCGATTTTTCTATGTTTTAAAGTCTTTTTGCTACGAACTGCCTTCGCCTCTCGCTGTATACACATACAGCTTCGGGTAACCCAAGCTTCGCTTCGCTTGGCTCAGGCAGGTCCGTTCTGAAGTTTTTTCCTATCCCCTAGAACTATGTTTCGGTTAATTGGAGGCTTTTGTATGGTTTCTCTGCTTTTGAGACTCTTTACCCCAAAAGACGCTGATGCTAAAAAAATCCGCAGCATTTACGGATATGTATGCGGCGGTGCAGGCGTTGTACTTAACTTATTATTGTTTGCATTAAAGCTCTTTATAGGAATATTCAGCTCGTCTATTTCTATAACAGCCGATGCATTTAACAATCTGACAGACGCTGCATCCTCCGCAATCACGCTGTTTGGTTTTATCCTTTCAGGTCAAAAAGCTGACAGCGAGCATCCCTTCGGGCACGGAAGAATTGAATATATTATGGGAACTTTTATTTCTGCTGCAATAATATTTGTGGGAATAGAGCTTCTTAAATCCTCCGTTTCAAAGATTTTTAACGGCGGTGAATTTATATTCAATAAATACGTTGTAATTGTACTTCTTCTCTCAATAGTAATCAAGCTGTACATGGCATATTATAATAATTTTTGCGGTAAAAAAATTCAATCTGCAACACTTCGTGCAGTTGCATTAGACAGCATAAGTGACAGTATTTCAACACTGGCTATACTTCTTTCTTCGGTATTTATGTATTTTACGGACATTTATATAGACGGTTATGTAGGCGGTATAGTATCACTCCTTATTATAAGAACAGGTGTTAAATCAGTAATTGATACAGCTTCTCCGCTTCTCGGAACTGCACCTGACCCCGAGTTTGTGAAAAAGGTGGAAGATATTGTCCGCAAAAACCCTGAAACAATAGGTATTCACGACCTTGTAGTACACGATTACGGTCCTGACAAAGTTTTCGTATCGCTCCATATGGAGGTGGACGGCGCTAAGGAAATGTTTACGCTTCACGATGCGGTTGACCTTACAGAAAGGGAGATTACAAAAATACTTGGCTGTGAGGCGGTCATTCATATGGACCCCATTGATGTGGCTAATCCCCTCCTCAAGGAAATTTATGCTGTTCTTTCCGAAGAATGCAGCCGAATTTCCAACAAAATTAATATCCACGATTTAAGGATTGTCCCCGGGCCCACCCATACAAACGTAATTTTTGACGTGATTTTTCCGCCGGAGCTTTTCACAAAAAAGGATTGTGTTTGTGATATATGCAATATTCTGGAAAAAACAGTGCATAATTTTAACGAGAACTACTATGCAGTGATAACTGCAGAAACATCTTATTGTGGTTAGGAGAAATGTATATTATGGAGTTAACTTTTAAAAAACAGGAGTTTTTAGAAGACCTTAAAACACTTATTGCCATTAAAAGTATTAACGGAGATTGCGGCAAGGTTACGGAAAATGCACCGCTTGGAGAGGGTATTAACGATGCCATTGAAGCATTTCTTTCCATTGGTAAGCGCTTTGGCTTTAAGACAAAAAACCTTGACGGCTTCTGCGGTTATATAGAAATGGGAAGTGGCGAGGAAATGATTGGTATTATAGTACACACAGATACTGTTGCAACAGGCGACGGTTGGAGCTATCCTCCCCTTGAATGCACCGTTTCTGAAGACGGAGTTTACGGCAGGGGGGTAATTGATAATAAGGGTCCTGCCCTTTTAGCCCTGTACGCTATGAAAGCAATATCCGATGCAAAGTTCTCTCTTGGAAAAAGAGTGCGCCTTATTATCGGCGGCGATGAGGAAAACGGCAGTTGGCGTTGTATGGCACGATATAAAGAAACAGAGGAAGCGCCCACAATCGCATTTTCCCCCGACGCAGATTATCCTGTAGTTTTCGGAGAAAAAGGTCTTATAAGGCTTAAGGTATGGGGCAAGGAAGAAAATATTTCTTCTGATTTCACCTTTGATGGAGGCAGTGTAATAAACATTGTTCCCGATGAAGCACATGCACATATAAACGGTGAGGATTTATGTGCAAAGGGTAAGGCAGCACACGGAAGTATGCCCGAAAAAGGAGAAAACGCTATTTTAAAGCTGGCGGAAGAAATTTGTGCCATTGCGCCGCAGAGTACTTTTGCAAAGCTTTGTTCTCTTAAAGATGCACCATCTTTAGGCATCGACATTTCAGACGAGGAATCAGGACATCTTACTGTGAACCCCTCAATTCTCCACGCAGATGCAAAGGAGTGCTCTCTCTCCTACGATATTCGCTATCCCATAACAGCAAACGGTGACGAGGTTATTGCAGCAATAAAAAAGGCTGTTTTTGATAAAGGGCTTAATTGCGAAATAATGTTCCACGAATATCCTCTGTATGTTCCAAAGGATTCACATCTTGTTAAAACTTTGTCCGCAATTTATAAGGAGCGCACATCTGACAGCGCTTCTCCCGTTGCAATCGGCGGCGGAACATACGCAAAGGCATTTAAAAACTGCGTTGCATTCGGAGCAATGCTTCCGGGCGAGCCTGAAACAATGCACGCTCCCGACGAATTCTGGAGCTATAGCTCAATACAGATAAATTTTGACATTATAACAGAGGCTATTACAAAGCTTTAAAAATACGCAAATATTCTTAGGTTTTTCCTTTGACTTTTAACCGCAAATATTATATAATAAGGTGTACTCTTGTAAGAGTGCACCTTTTTTACAGATAGGGTGATAATTTTTGGCAGAAAACAAAGTGCAAATCAGTGCAGAAAAGATTGCACAACAAAAAGAAATTATAAATTCAATAAAGAGTTCCATTGGTGAAAAAAAGCTTTTTGCAATGGTTGAAACCTACGGCTGTCAGCAGAATGTGAACGATTCTCAACGAATAGAGGGAATGCTGATGGAAATGGGCTTTTCTCTTACCGATAAGCGTGAAAATGCCGATATTATCATTTTCAACACCTGCGCCGTTCGTGAAAACGCTCATTCACGTGTGTACGGAAATTTAGGTGCGCTTAAGCATTTAAAAGCAAAAAAGCCTTCTCTTATAATCGGTGTTTGCGGCTGCATGGTACAGCAGGAGCATGTCGCAAAGAGGATTAAGTCCAAATACCGTCATGTGGATCTATGTTTCGGTACGCATACACTGTGGAAGTTCCCCGCTCTTTTAAACGAGGCATTAGAGCATAAGGACAGAGTATTTGATATTTCCGGTGAAGGCGTTATTGCCGAGGGACTTCCCGTAAACTATGACGGCGGAGTAAAGGCATTCGTTTCCATAATGTATGGCTGCAACAACTTCTGCTCATACTGTATAGTGCCCTATGTAAGAGGGCGTGAGAGAAGCAGATGCGAAAAAGATATTCTGGACGAAATTTCCTCCCTTGCCAAAACGGGGGTGCGTGAAATAATGCTTTTAGGGCAGAACGTAAACTCCTATGGAAAGGACAGAGGGGAAGAAGACGCATTTGCAAAGCTTCTTTTGAAAGTATGCGATATAGACGGGATTGAGCGCATCAGGTTTATGTCAAGCCACCCCAAGGATATTTCTCCATTGCTTCTTCAGACTATGGCGAGCGAGGAGAAAATATGCAATCAGCTTCATTTGCCGCTGCAATCGGGCAGTAATAAAATGCTTTCAGATATGAACAGAGTTTATACACGTGAAAAATATCTTGAAACAATAAAGCTTGCGAAAGAGCTTATGCCCAATATTGCACTTACTACGGATATTATTGTGGGCTTCCCTACTGAAACGGAAGAAGACTTTAACGATACGCTTTCACTGCTTGAAGAAGTGGGGTTTGACAGTATCTTCTCCTTTATCTACTCCAAGCGTGAGGGAACAAAAGCAGCACAAATGGAGAGCGTTTCTACAGAGGAAGAAATTGACCTTCGCTTTAAAAAGCTGTTAGAGGTGCAAAATTCTATCAGCGCAGAGCGGAACAAGCGCCATGAGGGGAATGTTGAATCTGTTTTGGTTGAGGGCTACAGCAAAACTGACCCCCATATGCTTACGGGCAGAAACTATGCAAATAAAATTGTGAATTTTAAAGGTGGGGACAACCTTATAGGCACCTTTGCCAATATAAAAATAACAAAAGCACAAACATGGATTCTCTACGGAGAACTTATCTAAAAGAAAGAAGGATGTAAAAATGGCAGAAATTTTTGAAAAAGCAAGAGAGCTGGGCGAAGCTATTATAGAGAGCGAAGAATACAAACAGCTTAAAAAAGCAGAATTGGAGCAGGAACAGGACGAAGAGGCGCTTAATCTCCTTAAGGAGTACAGCACAGTTCGCTCTGCACTTGCAGCAGAAATTCAAAAAGGCGATGTCAGCGAAGAAAGAATCGCATCTATTCGTGAAGAGCTTGAAACAGCATATGAAAAAATGACAACAAACGACCGTATTACAGCATATATCAACGCACAGCGTACTTTTCAGGCAGTAATTGACCAGATGAACAGTATTTTATCATTCCATATTACAGGTCAGATGCCCGGCGGTTGCAGCGGCAGCTGTTCAAGCTGCGGCGGCGGTTGCCACTAATTGACGATGAGTCAAAACCGAGGTACACGCCTCCGGTTTTGACAGAATTTATTATATGTTTAACATTTATAATGATAAAGGAGGAGTAAAAGTGGCAGAGCTTACTCCTATGATGAAACAATACATGCAAATAAAAAAAGAGTGTCCCGATGCGATACTGATGTTCCGCTTGGGTGACTTTTACGAGATGTTTTTTGAAGATGCCATTATTGCATCAAAGGATTTGGAAATAACTCTCACCGGCAGAGATTGCGGACAGGAGGAGCGTGCGCCTATGTGCGGCGTTCCTTTCCATGCGGCGGACACGTACATAGCACGGCTTGTCGCTAAAGGACACAAGGTTGCAATCTGTGAACAGATGGAGGACCCTAAAAGTGTCAAGGGGATAGTAAAAAGAGATATTATCCGTGTGGTTACCCCCGGTACAATCCTTGATGACGGACTTTTAAATTCCAGAAAGACAAACTACATGGCATCTATCTGCCGTGAGGGGAATGATTGTGCCGTTACGTTTGCAGACGTTTCCACAGGCGAGCTTATGGGAACAACCCTCTATGATGACGGCACCTGTGACAAGCTTATAAACGAACTGGCACGCTTCTCCCCAGTTGAGATAGCGCTGGGTGGAAACACCGCCTCAAACCGCAGAATAACTGACTATATATCAAGCCGCACAGATGCGCTTACCTTTACTTACGATTATACCGAAGCGGAAAAGGGTGCACGTGAAGCGCTTGCACGTCAGCTTAAAAACAGCAGTGATATCACAGAACGTCTCTTGAAAATTTCAACAGCAGCACTTGTGGATTATCTTATTGAAACACAAAAGGCGACACTTTCTCACATTCATACTATTAACATCTATACCTCACAGGAATTTGTCGATATAGATGCTGCCACCGTTCGCAATCTGGAGCTTACCGAAACAATGCGTGATAAAGCAAAAAGAGGCAGTCTTTTCTGGGTGCTTGATCACACAAAAACTGCAATGGGCGGACGTATGCTTAAGCACTGGATTCTTCGTCCGCTTGTAAATGCCGCATCAATCAACAATCGTCTGTGCGGTGTTGACGAGGTTTTCTCCGACATGAATCTTCGTGACAATTTAGGAGAAGCGCTTAGCGGTATGAACGATATCGAAAGACTGATGAGCCGTGTTTCTATGGGCAGCGCAAACGCACGTGACCTGCTTGGTCTTTGCTCAACCTTTGAAAGGCTTCCTTTCCTTTCAAAAATTCTTTGCTCGGCACGCAGTACTATTTTAAGCATTCAGGCGGCAAATCTTGATACCCTTGATGATTTATACGATTTGCTATCAAGGGGAATAAACCCCGAAGCGCCTATTTCCCTCAGAGACGGGAAGCTTATAAAAGACGGATTTTCAGAAGAAATAGACAGTCTGCGTAATATCACCAAAAACGGTACAGGCTATTTAGCTGAAATTGAGCTGCGTGAGCGTGAAAGAACAGGCATTAAAAATCTGAAAATCAAATTTAATAAGGTTTTTGGTTATTATATTGAGGTTTCTACTTCACAGCTTTCAAAAGTCCCCGATGATTATGTCAGAAAGCAGACCTTGACAAACGGCGAAAGATTTATCACTGCCGAGCTTAAGGAGCTTGAAAGCACAATCTTAGGTGCATCTGAAAGGCTTGTCGCTTTAGAATATGATGAATTTGTAAAAATACGCCAAAGAATATGCGAGCAGATGGAGCGCATTGAAAAAACCGCCCACGCAATAGCAATAAGCGATACGATTTATTCACTTGCGGTTGCGGCAGTAAAAAACAACTATGTAAAGCCCGTCGTAAATCTTTCGGACAAGCTTATTATTCGTGAGGGGCGCCACCCTGTTGTTGAAAAAGTGCTTTCAGATAGTCTGTTTGTTCCAAACGACACTCTCCTTGATTGCTCGGACAATTCCACCGCAGTTATTACAGGTCCCAACATGGCAGGAAAATCTACATACATGCGCCAGACTGCAATTATAGCATTAATGGCACAGATAGGAAGCTATGTTCCTGCACAAAGTGCACAGTGCGGAATAATAGATAAAATTTTCACAAGAATAGGCGCATCTGACGACCTTGCATCGGGACAGAGCACATTTATGCTTGAAATGAACGAGGTCAGCTATATTCTTAAAAACGCAACAAAGAAAAGTCTTTGCATACTCGACGAAATAGGCAGAGGTACCAGTACCTTTGACGGACTTTCAATCGCATGGGCTGTTATAGAGCATATTGCAAAAAAGGTGGGCGCAAAAACACTCTTTGCCACCCATTATCATGAGCTTACGGCGCTTGAGGGTACAATAAAGGGCATTGTTAATTACAATACTGCATGTAAAAAACGTGGCGATGATATTACATTCCTTCGCCGCATTGTGCGTGGTGGTACTGACGACAGCTTCGGTATTGAGGTTGCAAAGCTTGCAGGCGTTCCCGAAAGCGTAATAAAACGTGCAAAGGAAGTGCTTGCATCTGTTGAGAATGGCACCTCAGCATCCGAAAAGGGCGAAAAAATCGTTTCAGAAATGCCTGCACATGGCGAGCTGCAAATGGACTTTTCATCTATCGGCTCAAGCAAGATAGCCGATGCACTTCGTGAAATTGACGTTACAACACTTACTCCTATTGAGGCAATGAATAAGCTTTATGAATTGCAAAAACTATTGTAAATCGGGGATTTACATTTTACAATGCATATTTATGACAGATTTTTGCCTGTGACAAAAATCTACCGTAATTTCGCATTTCGCACTTCGAATTTCGAATTAAAAAAGGCAGGTGATAGCATGGGAAGAATAAACGTACTTGATAAGTTTACCGCAGAAAAAATTGCCGCAGGCGAGGTTGTCGAAAGACCCGCCAGTGTAATAAAGGAGCTTGTGGAAAACTCTATTGATGCAGGCGCAACAAGTGTTACTGTGGAAATACGAAACGGCGGAATTTCATATATGCGTGTTACCGATAACGGCTGTGGTATGGATAGCGCCGATGCACGCACTGCATTTCTTCGCCATGCAACCAGTAAAATAAAAACGGCAACTGACCTTGAAAGCATTTCTACACTTGGCTTTCGTGGTGAGGCGCTGTGCAGCATTGCAGCTGTCAGCCGTACAGAGCTTTTTACAAAGCAGCGCAGCAGCGAGGTAGGCACTCACGTTATCGTAGAGGGCGGCGAAGAGATTTCCTTTGAAGAGGCAGGCTGTCCCGACGGAACAACTATTGTTGTAAAAAATCTGTTTTTTAACACCCCCGCCAGACTCAAATTTATGAAAAAGGATTCTGCCGAAGCCTCGTGCATTACCGATATATGCAACAAACAGGCGCTTAGTCACCCTGATGTGTCAATCAGGCTTATCCGTGACGGAAAGGAAGTATTTTTCTCCCCCGGAGACAATGTCTTAAAAAATGCAGTCCATGCCGTTTTCGGCAAGGATATTGCATCAGCCGTAGCAGAGGTTACGTATAAAAAAGACAATGTCAGCGTAACGGGACTTACAGGAAAGAACAATCTTTCAAGACCTAACCGTCTTATGCAGATATTTTTTGTGAACGGAAGATATGTTGTGAGCAAAACGCTTTCTGCCGCATTGAGTGAGGCATATAAGAACGAGCTTATGGTAGGGCGTTTTCCTGCGGCATTCCTTAATATTTCTATTAACCCTACGCTTGTAGATGTAAACGTGCACCCGGGTAAAATTGAGGTTAAGTTTGCCTCTGACCGTGACGTTTATGAGGCGGTCTACTGGGCAGTAAAGAGCGCACTTAACAGCGCAGCCGCTCCAAGAGAAGTGCTTTTTACGCAAAATAAAAACGCTTATAAGCTCCCCATTGAGCAAAAAGAGGCAACACAGCTTCCGATTTTTGAACAAAAAAGTTCAAAAACAATCAGCTTTAAGCCCTTTGTTCCTGAGGGAGTTAAAAAAGAGGGGCCAAAGCCCTTAAACGTTAATCAGATTCGTGAAGAGGTCAAGCCCTTTTCAGGAAAGCTCCCCGTAAGAGAGATTGAGGGGATTAAAGAAAGCCCCCAAAAGCCAATAATTAAAAGCGAGCCGCTTTTTGAAAAAGAGCCTCCAAAGGAAGCGCCAAGGCAAAACAGAGAAATTATATCAAATGACATTGATGTGCGGATAATAGGACAGCTTTTTTCAACATACATTCTTGCAGAGGGTGACGGAGAATTCTTTTTAATGGACCAGCACGCCGCACACGAGCGCATCAGGTATGAAGAAATTCGCCAAAATGGTTATAAGACAGATTCGCAGCTTCTTCTGATGCCCATTAGTGTTACACTTACCCCGACTGAAAAGGCACTCTCACTTGAAAAAAACGATTTTATTTCTGATATGGGGTTTGAGGTTGAGGATTTTGGAAGTAACGCTGTCGTTCTGCGTTCACTTCCCGCAGATTGCCCATATGATGAGGGCGCAGATTTATTTGTAGAGATGCTTGGCATTCTCTCAGGCGATGAAAGCGGTGAAGTAACCGCAGTGCGTGACAAGGCAGTTTATACCGTTGCCTGCCGCAGTGCCATTAAAGCAAATCAAGCACTTACGCCATCTGAGCTTGAAAAGCTTTATAAAGAGGCAGCCTCGCTTGAAGGAATTACTACCTGTCCGCACGGGAGACCTATAACGGTAAAGCTAAGCAAGTATCAGATAGAGAAAATGTTTGGCAGAATTGTATAAGAGGTGAATACACATAGCTAAAAAAATTCCGCTTATTATTATCGCAGGGCCAACCGCTTCAGGCAAAACAGCCCTTGGAATAGAGCTTGCCAAAAAATTTAACGGCGAGATTATCTCCTGCGATTCAATGCAGATATATAAAAATCTTGATATTGGCACGGCAAAGCCTACGCCGGAGGAAATGCAAGCGGTCCCTCACCATATGATAGATATTGTCCCTCCGACAGAGCAGTTTAGTGTAGAGCGCTACTGCACACTTGCTTCTCAAAAAATAAAGGAGGTTTTTGAGCGAGGAAAGCTCCCTATAATGGTCGGCGGCACGGGGCTTTATATTGACAATACTGTTCTTGCAACCACCTTTGCCGCACCCCAAAGAGATGAGGGGCTTTGTAACGAGCTTTTGGAATTTGCAAAGCAAAACGGAAATGAAGCACTTTTTGATATTTTACTTCGCGAAGACAGCTGTGCCGCATCAAAGCTCCACCCCAATGATACAAAACGTGTTATAAGGGCTATTGAAACAGTGCGCACTACCGGCAAAACCAGAGATGAACTGGATAAAGAAAGCAGACCTCTTATTTCGCCTTATGATTTTCTTTATATGGCAATCGATATGGACAGGCCCCTTCTTTACAGCCGCATTGACCGCCGTGTGGATATAATGCTTGATAGTGGACTTGTAGATGAAGTAAAAAAGTATATTCTCCCCGTCAGGAAGGAGATGTCTACGGCGCTTACGGCAATCGGGTATCGTGAAGTGCTTTGGTATTTGGACGGATTATGCACCTATGATGAAATGTGCACTTTCCTAAAGCGCAACACACGCCGCTATGCTAAAAGGCAGCTTACGTGGTTTCGTAAAAACGACAACATTAAATGGCTTGATTACAAAGATGCTTTGAATCAGGCAGAGCAGGCAATTAACGAACATCTAGACAGAAAGGATTTTGACAAATGAAAACACAGATTAATTTACAGGACGTATTTTTAAACCAGGTACGAAAGGACAAAATTGAAATAACGATATTCCTCGTAAGCGGTTTCCAGATGAA